>JAZKRQ010000007.1:0-36130 GCA_036628575.1 Halapricum sp. | reverse complement strand
CCTCCAGTTCAGCCCGGGCCGCGGGCGGTTCGAGGAAGAAATCGCCCGTCACGCGGGCGGACTCGATACGCTCCTCGCCGGTGAGCGTCACCTCGACGAGTTTGCCGTCCGGTACCTTGACTGAGCCACTGCGTCTCATGGAAGGGGGAAAGGTGGGAACGCGTTTCGTTGTGTCGGTTACACTGCCGGCTGTGCTAGGCCGCAGCCGACGCCGTCTCGAAGGCCCCGGTCTCGACCGTGACGTCGGCGTGCAGTTCCTCGCGCAGCGCCGTGTGGACGTGACAGTACTGCTCGCCAAGCTCGACCAGCTCAGCGGGATCTTCGACATCTTCCTCGATCTTCAGCGTGAAGCTGATCGACTGGAGGTCGTCGTTGTCAGTCAGTTCGGCCTCGGCCTCGATCTCCATCTTCCCGAGGTCGTGGTAGCCAGACCTGCGTGCCCCCATTCGGACCGCCGGCAGGAAACACGCCGCGTAGTCGGCGACCAGAACCGAATTAGGATCCGGGCCGGTCTCGTTCATCGGATCAATCCCGAGCGCGAAGTCGCCAATGACGCTCTCTGTGTCGAAACCGTCCCTGCTCGTCGTCGTCAGGCTGATATCGACCATAGCTGTATTGTGCAGTGAATACTATATAGTAAAAGACTTTGTGGAATCTCTACGATCATAGCAACTGATTGAAGAGAGATAACGATCAAAAACCGTTATCGATCCTGGATTGATCAATGCGTGTGGACAGCCTCGCCGGCTGCGTCGGCGGCGGCCTCCATGAGCGCTTCCGATAGCGTTGGGTGAGTGTGAACCGTTCCGGCGAGTTCTTCGAGCGTGAGTCGATGTTCTACCGCCAGTGAGACCTCTCCGATCAGCTCCGAGGCATTGGGCGCGACGATCTGGGCTCCGAGGACCGTCCCTGTCGGCTCGTCGGCGACGATCCGGACGAACCCTTCAGGGGCTTCGACGGTCAGTGCGCGGCCGTTGCCGGCCAAGGACATCTGACCGACTGTGGGCGTGTAGCCGGCCTTCTCGGCGTCCTCGCGAGTCAACCCGACCGTCGCGACCTCGGGATCGGTGAAGACGGCTGCGGGCATCGCCGCGTGGTCCAGGGCGGCGGGTTCGCCTGCAATCGCGGCCGCGGCGACCTCGCCCTCGTGGCTGGCCTTGTGCGCGAGCATCGGCTCGCCCGCCACGTCGCCGATAGCGAAGACGTGTGCGCGCTCGGTTCGCCCCTGGGCGTCCGTCGGGATGAATCCGTCTCCGTCGGGTTCAATCCCGAGCGCGTCAAGGCCAACCGTGTCGGTGACGGGTTCCCGGCCGGGCACGACCAGTACCGCGTCGGCAGTGAGTTCGGCCGCCGGGCCGTCTTCGGTCTCGGTGTGGACGACGACGCCCCCGCCCGCCTGTTCCCAGTCGGCGGCGAGTTCGCCGAAGCGGAAATCGATCCCCAGGTCGGTGGCTTCTTCGCGGATCACCCGCGAAATGTCCTCGTCGTAGGTCGGGAGCACGTCATCGAGCATCTCGATGACCGTGACGTCCGTGCCGAGTTTCGCGAAGACTGTCGACAGTTCCATCCCGATGTAGCCCGCGCCGACGACGACCAGCGAGTCCGGCACTTCGGGCAGTTCGAGCGCGTCCCGCGAGTCGAGGACGTACTCGCCATCGGGTTCGAACCCGGGAATCTCGAGAACGCGGCTACCGGTCGCAACGATCGCGTACTCGAACCCGAGCGTAGACGTCCCGTCGTCGGTCTCGACCTCGGCGACGTGGTCACCGACGAACCGGGCACTCCCCTCGATGAGCGTGGCCCCGGCCGCCCGACAGAGATTCTCGACGCCGCCGGTGAGTTGGTCGACGACGCCGTCTTTCCAGTCGACGAGCCGGTCGAAATCGACGTCGATCTCCGCGGTGATACCGAGGTGTTCGGCGTTTCGCGCCTCGTAGGCGACTTCGCTACCGTGAATGAGCGCCTTCGAGGGAATACAGCCGTAGTTCAGGCAAATCCCCCCGTAGGCGTCCCGTTCGACGAGCGTGACGTCGAGATCGTGCTGGGCGGCCCGGATCGCGGCGACGTACCCGCCCGGTCCGGCCCCGACGATCATGACATCGGTCTGCTCGTCGACGTCGGAGACAGCAGACGACGGGCTGTCGTCGGCTCGAGAGACAGCCGAAGTCGGCTTGTCGTCGCTCCCGTCGGCGTCGACTCGGGAGACGGCTGAAGTCGATTCGTTGTCGTCCGCCCGGGAGACGGTCGAGGTCGGTTCGCCAGCTTCCGATTCCTCGGCGTCGTCGAACGCCGTCGTGGATGCGTCAGCCTCCTCGTACGATACGAGCGGTTCGCCGACAGGGATGTCGTCGCCGACCGAATGGAGTCGTTCGGTGATCACCATCCTCTCAGGGGCCGTGATCTCGATCACCGACTTGTCGGTCTCGACATCGGCGAGCCGATCGCCGGCCTCGACCGTGTCGCCGGACTCGACGTGCCAGGCGACGAGTTTCCCCTCCTCGCTCCCGTCGTCGCACTCCGGCATCTCGAATTCCGTTGTCATCGTTCCGATTGACGGACGATTCACTAATATTGTCTTTGATATGCAATACAATTGGCCGATCTTTCGTGAACGTCACAGGGCCGGTCTGTCACTCCTATAAGTATCACAAATCCATTATGCTTCGAAAAACGTAGAATTCGGGCAGTCAAAAGGCAGAAATATGAATGAACGGAGAATGTGAACAACGCCTAGATCACTATTAACCGGTACTGACTCTTCCGACGAATTGAAGTACTGTCAAGTATAGAAAGCTCACAAATACACAATACTATGAGCGAGGTCAATTCTGCGACGACGAGAGGATCGCGTATCGAGAACACGATCGAGTTCTTCGGCCCGCAGTGGTTCGGATCGACAATGGGGACAGGCGCGCTTGGGGTCGCGCTCGCGCTTGTCGCCGGGCAATTTCAGCTTGGGGCCTTGATTCCCCTTGCACAGTCGTTCGTGGCGCTGACGGCGGCGATGACAATCGGCTACACGGTACCCTGGCTGGCCCGGATGTGGATGTACCCCGGTCGGGTCCGAGACGACCTGACACATCCGATCCGGAGTCAGTTCTTCCCGACGATGCCGATCACGCTGATCGTCCTCGGGCTCGGGATCGCCCGGACGATGAGTGAGTCCGTCCCGGCGAGTGTGATGGAACCGCTGCTGACGGCGCTTTTCGTCGCGGGAAGCGCCGGGATCTTCGGGTTCGGGCTGCTCGTGGTGACGATCATGTTTACCAACGACGAGATCGGGACCGAACACGGCGTATTCGCCTGGTACATCCCGCCGGTCAGTCACCTCGTCATCCCGCTTTTGGGCTTCGAGCTCGTCGGCGGCCACCTCGGCGGAACAGCGACAGGGCAGCTGGTGTTTCTGGTGTCGATGATCGCGCTGGGAATCGGGACCTTCATGTTCCTGTTTTTCGGATCGATCGTCCTCTTCCGGTACGCCTACGAGAGTCTCCCGCGCGAGAAACTCGCGCCGACGTTCGTCATCGGCCTGGCCCCGACGGCGGTGCTTACCATCGCCATCGCGAAACTCGCCCACGCCCTCGAGGCCGGCGTCGGCCTCGGCATCGCGCTGGAGCCGCTGGTACCCGCGTTGAAACTCCTCGCACTGGCGATGTGGGGCTTCTCGGCCTGGTGGTTCGTGCTGACCGCAGCGCTGGTGAGCCACTACGTCACCCGCAAGACCCATCCGTTCTTTTTCACGTGGTGGGCCTACACCTTTCCAATGGGGGCGTTCGCCATCTCTGCGGGCTCGCTCGGCCAGTTTCTCGGATTCGATGCGCTCGCGGACGTCCTCGGCGGCGTGACGACACTGCTTCTGATCGTCTGGCTCGTCACCGCCGCCCTCACGAGCCGGATGGTCCTGCGAGGCCACGCGTTCACACCTGAGTAAGCGTAATTCACAGTATTGGGAAAAACGGAAAATATAACACAGTCTGAGTTCCAATATCTGGGCAGGATGTCAGTCCTCTCCGCAGACGACCGCAGCGAAGTCAACGATCTATTGAGCGATATGGGTTCGACAGTTACCGTCCACGTATTCACCGAGGACGGATGTCAATATTGTGATGAGACGCTGGACCTCTACGAAGATGTCGAGGGCGAGAGTGAGAACGTCGTGATCGAGACCCACGACATGTCCGACCCGCTTGCCGAGGAACTCGGCGCGACCAGGTACGACGGTGCGCCCGTGACCGTCATCACCCAGGGAGACGTGACGGGTGTTCGATACTTCGGGATCCCTTCGGGCCAGGAGTTCAGCGCGTTCCTGCAGGCCCTTCTCGCCGTCTCGGCCGGTCCCGGCAGCACAGACCTACCCGAGGAGGTACGCGAAGAAGTCCAGGCCATCGACGAGGAAGTCGAACTCAAGGTGTTCGTGACCCCGACCTGTCCGCACTGCCCGCGGGCGGTCCAGGTGGCCCACAATATGGCCATCGAGAACGACCTGATCGAGGCCGACGCCATCGAGTCCCAGGAGTTCATGGAACTCTCCCAGAAGTACGGCGTCCGTGGCGTCCCGCAGATCAACGTCAACGAGAACGGACAGTTCACCGGCGGCCTCCCGCCACAGCAGTTCCTTGAGGAAGTCCGTTCGGCGATCGATCAGTAATCCTGATCGAGGTGCTCGCCGATCCAGCCCGTCTCGATACCTTCGAGCAGCGCCGGCTTCGGCGCGAAGGGTTTGAGATCGAGCACCGGCGTCCCATCGATCAGATCCAGCCCCTCGACGTGTAGCGTCGCCCCCTCGATCGAGTCGAGAGCGACGATCGACTGGGCGATCGGGTTGGGCCGGTTCGGACTCGCCGTGGCGAACACGCCGAGCTCGATATCCGCGAACGGTGGATGCGCCCGGAGCGTGTCGGCCGGACTGCGATGGAGATGTGCGAGGACAGTGACGTATGAGAACCCATCCAGGCCATCGAGCCCTGCTTCGTACTGGTCGGCGAGTTCGATGCGGCCAGCCGCGTCGTTCGGGTCGTCGGGGTCGACCGGGACCTCGTCGGGATCGTCGAACGGCGATCGGACCTCGCCGATCGGTTCGTAGGTGACCGGTTCCATGGCCGCGTGTGGACGTGCCAGTCGTAATTACGTACCGATACGTTCGGGCGGGCCCGCCACCACGACGCGACCGAACGCCTTAATCCGCCGAGGCGAGTAGATAAGATGGCAGCGGGAGCCCGGTCCCCGTGCCTCGGAACGTGCTTTCGGGCACGCAAGTGGCATGAGGAAAGTCCCCCCACCGTCCGGGCAGGTGACCGGGTGCAAACCCGGGGCGGGAGACCGCCGGCTCTGGAACAGAAACGAGACCACGTTCCCCGACCGATGAGGTGCGCGAAGCCCGACTGACGAAGGCGGCTGCGGCCGACCGCGGAAAGGCGGTCGTGCCGCGCCACCGAGAAAGGAACGGCGAGATAACCCACCGAGGGTCCGTCCCGGTCTCGCCGGGACGCCGGGCGAGCGGCGTTCGCCGTCCGCTCGATACGTGCCGACTCTGTCGGCACCCGACGGGAACGAACGGATGGAACGACGAAACTTCACCGGTGCAAGTCCGCGCCCACAAGGTAGTCCGGACGCGGGCGCGGACGCTCAGCCGAATACCGGGCCGAACAGAAGGGGGCTTACTCCCCGCAGCCACACTACTTCGTGAGCGACTGTGTCGTACGTCCGGGAGATCACTCCGTCTCGGAAAGTTCGTCCATGTTCGCCGAGGTATCCTGTGAGATTAGGCGGTCGGGGCGGATCTTGCCCTTTACCGTGTGACCTTTCGCCTCGTGATCCTCGACGGCGCTTTCGTCGATGTACTCCTCACAGTCTGAACAGTACCAGTTTCCGCTCATAGTCTTGATTTCGTCGGCCAGGGGAATAGTAAGTTCGGTCAGTACGACACTGACGATTTCCGGCACTCGCTCGGAGAGTCGATCGCTCAGCGTCGGTTCGGGCTCGACGGTCGCAGGCACGACGCCGACGAGGACGACCGTATCGGGGAGATCGTAGGCATCGGTCCCCACCGAAAGCGCATCGGCAAACGAAAAGTCGTGCATCAGCACGTCGTCGAACTCGTCACTGTCCGCACCGTCATAGCGGAACCGTCGAATCGTTCCGGGGGGAGCCTCGGCCGTGACCGTGTCGACGATGATCGCTCGGTCCGCACCGCTCATCGCCTCGAGCGCCAGCAGTGCGGTCGTCCCCGCGTGTGCGATCTCGACGTCGTAACGGGCATCGATACCCCTGTCGAGCAACTCGTCGACGACGACCTGTCCGATCCCGTCATCCCCCATGAGGGGGTTGCCGACGCTGACGACAGCGTCAGTCATCACCGGACGGGGCCGTCGGACGTGGCGGCTCCAGCTCCTTCGTGAACCGATTGTCATCGCTGTCCTGAACGTGGACGGCACAGCCGAGGCAGGGATCGTACGAGCGGATCGTCCGCATCACGTTCACCGGGTCCCGGGGGTCCTCGACGGCCATCCCTTCGAGGGCGTACTCCAATACGCTCGGGTTACCGTCGGCATCCCGGGGACCGAGGTTCCAGAGCGTCGGCGAGATGATCTGGTAGTTGGCGATTTCGCCGTCCTCGACCCGCACCCAGTGTGAGAGCGCGCCACGGGAGGCCCCCCAGAGTCCGACGCCTTCACCGGTGAAATCATCGGTCCACTCGCCCCGCATCGGCCCGTGAATGTCGACCTCGTCGAGCCACTCCCCGAGCATGTCTCTGACGAGCACGAACTCCTGTACCCGGGCGATGAGGCGGTTCAACGTACTGCTCCGCCGGGGATCGCCGCCGAACCGCGATCGGAGATCGAACGGGTCTTCCTCGGCGGCGATCAGCCGGGCGAGCGGTCCCGTCTCGATCGACTGGCCGTCGAACCGGGGGGCTTTCCCCCAGGAGTAGGCGCCTTCCTTGTCCGGTGCCGGTTCCGGCGGCGGCGCACGCTGTGGGTGTCCACCCGATTCCTCGGTATACCAGGCGTGGCTCGTGTCCTCGGTAATGCTCGCGATAAGTTCCGTCCGGCTGGGGTTGTGCAGCGAGCCGTCGGTGAGGACGCCGCCGGGGAACACGTAGCCGCCATCCGAGTCGTAAAACATCCCGTTAGCGTAGAAGCGGCCGGGTCCGACGCCGAACTCGTCGGCATCTTCCTCGGCAGCAGCGACGAGAACACTCAGCAGATCGTACAGCCCCTGCGCCTCGCTCGGGGGGGCTTGCTTGTCGCGGACGGCCTCCAGCACGTCCGGAATCGCCTCAGTCGGGCCGATCCACTCGTTGACGGACGCGATCCGCTGACGGACCCGTTCGACCGTCTCCTCGTCGGGCTGGGAAACGACACCACCGGGCGCGTACGTCAGCGGGTGTGGGGCCCGACCACCGAACTCCGTGAACGCCTGCAACAACGTCCGCTGATTCGACATCGCGCTCTCGTACCCGGCACCCTCGTTGGGATTTAAGCGGGCGTACCCCGTGTCCGCGAGGGCGTCACTGTAGTCCGGCCCCGCCAGCGTGAACAGGTGGACAGCGTGGTTCCAGAGCAGGAACATCCCCTCCATGACGTTCTGAAGGAGCCGGGCGTTGTACGGCACCCCATCGAAGACGCCAGCACGCGCTGCTGCGTCTTCGAGGGCGAGCGTCGCGCCCTTTCGATGGGAAGTGAAACAGACGCCACAGACCATCTGAGTTATCTGGGGGACGTCCGAGGGCGGCCGCCCGACAGTGATGTTCTCGATGCCCCGGAACATCTCCATGTGGCTTTTCGCCGACCGTATCCGCCCGTCCTGCACGTCGATCGTCGTACCGTGGTGGCCCTCGATTCGCGTCGTGGGGTTGATTTCGACTTCCGGCATCAGTGGTCACCAACCGATCGGTTTCGGGGGTCGTCTCTCCAGGCGATCGGTTCGTCCGAACCGAACCATCGATTGAGGAGCCAAAACACGCCGATGACCGGGAGGAAGGGCAGCAGTATGAGGAGAACCGGGACCGCGATCAGCATGCCCGAAACACTGCCTTCCGGTCTCGGGAGCACACTGCTCGGTTCCTCGATCGTTTCGGGCTCGCTCTCTTCCTCCCTGGTCTCACGGGCCTCGTAGAACGGCGTGAAACGGTCCCAGAACGACGGCTCGACACACCCGATACAGGGAGCACCGACGTCTCGGCAGATGGTGGTTCCATCGTTTCGCAGCCGCTTGGAATCGTCACAGTGGGCGTGAACGCCGGCACACCCGACTTCGTAGAGACACCCATCCTCGCCCGGTTCCGCCGCGAAGTTCTTCGCCTCGTAATCTGGGCGGCGTTGACAATCGTCGTGGACGAGGGGTCCGAACAGTGGCAGCGGTCGGTTGTACTGATCAAGGGAAGGGACGTGGCCGTTCAACACGGTCGCGAGCGTCAACAGGACGTGATCGGGATGGGTGGGACAGCCCGGGATGTTGATCACCGGTAGCCCCGCGCCGGATTCGAACTCCGGACCCAGCACGCCGCCCCGATCGACTCCCTCGAACTGGATACCCGAGGCGCCAGTCGGGCTGGCGTGCACGGCCTCCGGATCGCGCTTCCCGGCGGCCGGCAACCCGCCGTAGGCGGCACAGCTACCGACGGCGATGACTATCTCGGCTCGTTCGGCGAGTTCGATCACCCAGTCGAGGATCGGTCGCCGATTCCCGAACTGATCGACACCGAGCGTCGCCGAACGCGGAACGTCCACCGGGATCGAACCCTCGACGACGAGCACATCCGGAGCGGATCCGATCGCGTCGAGCGCTCTGTCCCCGGCTTCGGTCATCAGCGTTGGATGGAACGCGATCGACTTTCGAAACTGTTCGAGCTGGAGCTCCTCTTCGGGGTACTCTCCCTGAAGAAGCGAAATCGTACAACCGGTACAACTCTGGCCCTGGAGCCACGCGACATCCAGTTCCTCCTCGAACGCGCGTTCCAGCGCGGCGTTGATCTCCGTCGAGAACTCCGACACTACGTCACCAGGCTCGCGATCGACTGCCAGCGAAAGGAAGTTGTACTTTGACACCGATTTTACCCGTCCAGCGGGACGCATACCCCCTTGGGTCGTCGCCATATGAGTACTAATGCACTGCTAATACATATGTTTACGGGTGCTTCCCAAGTTATCGATAAAGAAACGGAAAATGTGTTCCTTCGAGAGTTCATCACCCACAGTAGTTTAAGTAGTATTTATGTTCTATCGTCATCTGAGAGACGGTATCGAAATATTATAAGATGTATTTGCCGCATTATTCACACTGCCGATAAAGAATTTATCGGTCAAATAAGTACGTTTTGAATGCCATAAACCGATATCTATCAGATCGAAACTCACAAATCGATAAACTGTGTGGACGAGTTCCTCACAGAATCCGAATACGTCCCTCCGGAAGTGTTCGTCGGCCCCATTAGCTACTAAGCCTGTGCTGCTGAAATACGATCATGAACATCCTCGTCCTCGGTGGTACGGGTCTCATATCGACGGCGATCACCAGACAGCTGGACGCCGCGGGCCACGACGTGACCGTCTGCAATCGCGGCGAGAGCGATGCTTCGGTGCCCGATTCGGTCGAACGCATTCGCGCCGATCGATTCGGGGACGACTTCCCCTCGCAGGTCGCGACGACCGGTCCCGCTGTCGTGGTCGACATGCTCTGTTTCTCCGAGAGCGACGCCCGCCTGGCGATCGACGCCTTCGAGGACCGGATCGAGCAGTACGTGATGACTTCGACCATCGACGTCTACCGACGGCCGGTCGACTCGAACCCGGTCCCCGAGACGGCGCCGCGACACCCTCCGACCAGCGATTACGGCGCGAACAAGGCCGCTGCCGAGGACGCGATCATGGCTGCCCACGACCGCGGGGCCTTTGCTGCAACCGTTCTCCGGCCGTGGACGACCTACGGCCCGCACGATGACGGTAACCTCTGTCACACTTTCGGCGTCGACACGACCTACCTCCGTCGGATCCGGGACAGCGAGCCGATCGTCGTCCACGGCGACGGGACCGGACTTTGGGGCCCGGCTCATCGTCGGGACGTGGCCGGCGCGTACGTCGGGGCGGTCGGCAATCGGACTGCCTACGGGGAGGCCTACAACGTCACCGCCGAGACCGTCCCGACCTGGAACGAGTACTACCGGACCATCGCCCGCGCGATGGACGCACCGGAACCGGAGCTGGTCCACATTCCGACCGACCTGCTCGTCGAGGTCGCACCGGATCGAACCGGGTTCCTGGAGGATCACGGCCGCTACAGCACGACCTTCGACACCGCTAAAGCACGTCGGGACCTCGACTTCGAGCAGTCGATCGGCCTGGAGCGCGGCGTCCGAGAGGTCGTCAACTATCTCAACGAGAACGACGCGATCACCAGCGAGAACGACGCGTTCATCGACGCGCTGATCGCGACCTGGCAGGAAGAGAAAGCGAAGTTCGCCGAGAACTTCGAGGCGTGACTATTTCGCGGACTGGGTGATCTCGACACTGTCGTCGCTGATCGTCACGAACGCATCGAAATACTGCTCGGCGATCCGCCACTCGAAGGAATCGGTAGGTGTGGAACTGTCGTCGACCGCGGCGGATAGCTCCGTCTCGACGGTGACGTCGTATTCCCCGTGTCTGGCGATCAGGTCTTCGTAGGTCAGCGATTCGCCGGGCGGGAGCTTACCGGTCTCGTGGAATATCACGACGGGACGGTCGGGCATCCCACACGGTGGCTCGGCGTCCTGACACTCCGGTGGCAACGTCGCGACGATGGTGACGTTGTAGCCCGCGGTCTCTGACCCGGTGTTCTCGATCGTGAGGTCGCGAGGGTCCTCGACGTTCCGGCTCTCGTCGTCGCTCGTGAGTGGGAGCGTCACGTCAGTGCCTTCCTCGCCGGGACCCACCGAGTGATCGACCGTGACAGGCCCATCCCCTGTCGCGAAGGTGTCACCGTTCTGCGTCGTGACCGTCGCGCTCGTCGGCGGTGTCCCGTCGTGGGCGACCCGGATCAGAACCGTCTCGAGCGTGATGTCGTCGGTCCCCATCTCGCTGGAATCGTTGATCCGGACGTCCAGCGTGTCGCCGCTACGCGTCACCGACTCGACCCGGTAGTCGGGGACCGAGGATTTCGGAAACGCCTGGACGACCAGGATCGAATCGCGATCGAAGTCCGTCTCGTTGACGAACGTAGCCGCGTCGTCGGGGAGCGCGGTCCAGTCGAAGCGGTCCGTCTCGTCGGCCCGAGTGACCAGCGTCGCGTAGAAGCTGATGTCGCCGGACGTGTTGAGAGAGGGGGAGATCCCGCCCTCGATCAACGGCTGATCGATTAATCCAGTGTCGAACACCGTCGCCTCGTAGTCGGCGGACCCGTTCGACGATGGCGGGCCAGTCGTCGGTGACGGAACGGTTGTGGACGGGGTATCAGTATCAGTCGGCGTATCGTCGGCCCCGATACCGCCACACCCCGCCAGCACGAGGATGACGGTGAACGCGCAGGCCGCGAGCGTCTGCCGGTGCATAGTAGTGACTACGTTAGCGACGGTAAAGGGAATTACCGAGGGTCAAAGGCGCGTTTCATCTATCGTGCGATCGGATCCGCAACGCGACAGATTCGAGCGCGTAAGCCAGGCTGTACAGCGTCGTCAGCGCGAGTGGGACGAACGCCAGCGCACCGGCCGCGACGACCAGCAACTCGGCGTTTTCCGGCCCGAATAGTCCCGACTCGACAGCCGGAGCGCTGGCGACGGCCGCCACGTAGGTGTCAAATACAGCAGGCTGGATGACCGAGAGACCGAACCCGACGGCCGACAGAGAAACGACGGAACTGGCGAGCCCGAAAGCGATCGTCGCGACGCTCCGGCACAGCAGCGACAGCGGGCGCGGGGCCCCGATGTCCATCGACGCCTGGAACGTAACCACGGTCAACAGTGCAGTGACGGTCAGCCCGGACCACTGCGGCAACGCCGACCGCCCGATCCCGACGAACAGCGATCCCGCGAGGGCAACCAACAGCAGCAGGAAGACGAACCATGCGTCTCGCGGAAGGGGCGTTTCCTTGCGTTCGTGGAGCCAGGGGACGATACGACGTCCGGTCGCCCACGCTGGGAGGGTGACCAGCAGCCCGATCGTCAGGTAATGGAGGATACTTTCGGTCGCCAGCGGTGCTTCGAGACCGACCAGCGGAACGCCTCCGGCCCCGAGATCGGCGGCCGTCGAGGACTGGATTACCAGTGTCCCCGCCAGCAACGGGACGAACAGGACCGCCACCGCGAGCGCTCCGGCGACGCCGCCGCCGACGGTGCCAGCGACGGTTCTCCCAGTCGCCACCCCCGTCGCGCCGATATACGAGAGCGCATCCCAAAGCCGGTCGAGTGGCGTCGTCAATCGAGTCGCCGTATCGGCCATCGAAGCCGTTAGTTCGTCTCTCTCTTCACCTGTGGTTCGCCCGATCGGCCGGGAAGTGACAGCCGAACTCGGATGTCCGAGATTGATCTGCGTGGTCGGCGTTTCGGCGTCGTCGCTGGCACCCGACGCGCCGGCGGATACACCCGGAGCCGGGACCCTGGCCGGACCGGCGTCCCGCAGGGTTTCGAGTTGCGCGTCGACGGCATCAGGTTCGAGCAACGCCGTCCGCCAGAGGTCGCGACCGCCGGTCAGCCACAGCGAGAGCGGACAGGGTTGCTCGGAGCGATGCCAACTCCAGGCGGCGATCCCGAAGCCAGCGTCCTCGACCGCGTACCCGTTGGGGAAGTTATGGTCGCCGATCTCCTCCGGGAGCGGCGTCGCCAGGTCGTCGTAGTAGCGCTGAAACTCCCGGGAACCGGCTTTCGGTCCGAGGATCTCGACGAACCCGCGGAGATGGTCGCACAGCGTCCCGTCGGCGCGGACCTCGTCGATCAGATCCGCCGGGAGGGTCTCGTATGCGAACGTCCCGTTGATCGGGCCGAGCGCCTCGTAGAGGTCGTCGTAACGGCTACGCCGATCCGGGTCTTCGAGGACAGTGCTGGCCTCGTTGATCTGCATGTGACGCTTCTCATCGGCGTCGGGACTGGTCCCCATCGGTGAGAACCGCCGATCGGCCTGCTTGCGGCGGCGCTCGATGGTCTCGGCGTCGGCATCGGGCCGTACACCGATCCGGGCGTAATAATCGATCGCGTCCGGGTCAGGTTCGAGCATACCTGTGCGGGGGTCGTTTGGACGTTCAGTCGCCCCCGCCCCTAAAGCCATCCGTTGTCGGACGACACAAGGAAAAACCATTTACGATATGACCGAACAGATAGCCGTATGGTAGAAGGGTACGCAGTGGGGATCGACCTCGGCACCACCAACAGTGCTATCGCGGCAGTGACGGGGGACGAACCCGAGATAATCCCGAACAGCGACGGCGAACGGACGACGCCGTCGGTGGTGATGATCGACGAGAACGACGAGACCGTCGTCGGGCAGGCGGCGGCCAACCAGGCCGTCAGCAAGACCGAGCGCACCGTCCAGCACATCAAACGTCACATGGGCGAGGACGACTACGCCGTCGAGATCGACGACGAGGAGTACCGTCCGGAGCAGATCTCTGCGCTCATCCTCTCGCGGTTGCTGGCTGACGCGGAAGCGTATCTGGGCCGGGACGTCGAGTCGGCCGTGATCACTGTGCCGGCGTATTTCGGCGACGCCGAGCGTCAGGCGACCCGCAGCGCCGGCGAGATCGCCGGGGTCGACGTCGAACACGTCATGACCGAGCCGACGGCGGCCTGTCTGGCCTACGGTCTGCAGGAGACAGAAAACGCTGAGGAGGGGAAAACACACGAGAAACGACACGTCTTCGTCTACGATCTCGGTGGAGGGACGTTCGACGCGACGCTGGTCGAGATCGACCTCGAACACAACCACATCGAGGTCAAAAACACCGACGGTAACCGACAGCTCGGCGGCGAGGACTGGACCCAGCGGATCGTCGATCACCTCGCGGAGGTCGCTGCCGAGGAGGGCGGCATCGAGGTCGCGGGCGACCCCGAACAGGAACAACGGCTCTACGACGCCGCCGTCCGCGCCAAGCACGATCTATCCAGCCGCGAGCAGACCGAGATTACGATCCCGTATCTCGGCCCCGATTACAACCTGGAGACGACGCTTACTCGCGAGAAGTTCCGGAATCTGACGGCGGACCTGTTCGACCAGACTATCGACGAGGTCGACGAACTGTTCGACCGCGCCGAGAAGGACATCGAGGAGGTCGACGAAGTGCTGCTCATCGGCGGCGCGACCCGGATGACACAGGTCCAGGAGACCGTCGAATCCTATTTCGGGATGGAGCCACTGCGCTCGGTCAACCCCGACGAGGCCGTTGCCCTCGGTGCGGCGACTCAGGCCGAACTGATGTCAACCGGCGGCGATACGACCGCTGACGACGTCCTCCCCGGCGAGGAAGAGGACCTCCTTCTCGTGGACGTCACGCCACAGCCGATCGGGATCGAACTCCACGATGGCGACTTTGCCGCGGTCGTCGATCAGGACGAGAAGGTCCCGATCAGCCAGAGTGACGACCGCTTTACCACCGTGATGGACGACCAGACCGGCGTCCGCTTCCCGATCTACCAGGGCCAGGCTGACGAGGCCGAACAGAACACCAAGCTCGGCGAGATGGTCCTGTCAGGCATCCCGAAAGCCCCCGCTGGCGAGCCGACCCTGGAGATCGACTTCGAGGTCCAATCGGACGGGACTCTGGAGGCGGCGGCCACCCACGTCGAATCCGGCGAATCTGTCGACACGACTATCGAGTCCGGCGTCCGCCTCTCCGAGAAGGAGATCGAGCAGATGAAAGAAGCACTGCCGACCCTGAAAGATCGGGGGACTGCCGGGGCCGACCGCAAGGAAGCGTAGACGCAAACCGACACACGCTTTTCCCGTCCACGAGAGAGTCCAGATAATGACTGACGACCCGACCGTGCCGATCGTCTGCACCGAGTGCGGGACGGAGACGCGGGTCCCGCTCGAATCGCTCGCAGAAACGTTAGAGCGGCACAACGAGACCCGCCACGACGGCGAGGAGATAGCACAGGTCGATCCCGACATCGCCGATCGGATCGCCGACCTGGTCGCCGACGACATGGGATTGCTCGACGAGGAGTGATAGTGATTACTGTACGTCCGTTCCGGGTCGACCGCTCGACAGCGTGTGGTCACACCGGTAAATCGTTACAGTAGTCACTATGAGACGGGCAGGCGTCCGCTGGTTGCGAGGCGGACTGGCAAACGGTCGTGCTAGCGAATAGATACGACAACGGAAGCAATCGACATCGCCCGACCGCTCACCGAACGATGTCGGCCTCGGGGTTGTTTTCGCGCCGATAACTGCCGACCATCTCCCACAGCACTTCATCGATGTCGCCGTCACCTGCCTCCAACTCGATCTGTCTGTACAGGTCCTTGGACACCGTTAGCTGCGGCATCGGCGTATAATTCATTTTAAATAATTATAAATTCTCGGGAGCCGGAACAATCATCCGGTTCGGAACGACAGATCCAGAGTCGGCGCGGAGTGGGTCAGCGCTCCCATCGAGATGACGTCCACACCTGTTGCCGCGTAGTCCGGGACGTCATCGAGGGTGATCCCGCCTGAGGCCTCCGCGATCACGTCCGGATCGGCGTCGCTGCTCATAGTTCCGGCGTCGCCGCTCGTCAGTTCCGAGATTTCTGGCTCGGCTGCACGGAGGCGTCGTACGGCCTCGGCAGTCGTCTCGGGATCCATGTTGTCCAAGAGGACGATGTCCGCCCCGGCCTCGGCAGCACGCGAGGCGTCTTCCGGCTCCTCGACCTCGACCTCTATCTTCGTGGTGAAGGAGGCGCGGTCGCGGAAGTGTTCGATCGCCTCGACCAGTCCCATCTCGGCGACGTGGTTGTCCTTGATCATCACCATATGCGAGAGGTCGAGACGGTGGGTATCGCCGCCGCCGGCGACGACCGCGCGCTTCTCGATCCCGCGGAGGCCGGGCGTGGTCTTGCGCGTGCAGGCGATCCGGACCGCACGACTCGCGACAGGGACGCTCGTCCCGTCCGGGTCCGTTTGGACGGTCTCGCGGGCACGATCCACTGCCTCGCGAGTACGCGTTGCGATCCCCGAGGCGTGGCCGGCGACGTTGACCGCGATGCGTTCCCCGCGGAGCGTCTCGCGGGCGGACCCATCGGTCCGGAGAACAACGTCACCGGATTCGATCCGGTCGCCGGGTTCGACCGGCGTCTCGACGTCGACACCGAGGTACTCGAAGACCGCCGCAGCGGATTCCAGTCCCGCGACGACGCCGCTCTCTCTAGCGACGAGCCGGCCGGACGTTTCGCCTGGAACGTGGTTCGTGACGTCGTGGTGGCCCAGATCCTCTTGCAGCCAGGTCTCGATTTTGCTATCGGGAATCATCGGACGGTGTCAGTCCGCTCTTGCCTCAGCGGACTCGACGAGGTAGTGAGTGCCGCGGCTCTCGGTGTTCTCGCTTGCGGCCCGAGCGATCAGCAGTGCCGTGACGGTGGCGTGGCGAAGTTCGTACAGCGACCGCGAGGTCCGCGTGCGGACGTAAGCGTCGACCTCACCTTTCAGGCGACGGAGCACACCCTGGGCGCGCCGGAGGTCCCCAGGAGTGCGTTCGAGACCGACGTACTCGTCCATCACGCGCCGGAGGCGGTGGAACTTCTCGCGGGCGAACCGCTCGGGCAGGTCAGGATCGCGCTCCAGCAATTCGGGGGGGTCGATCGTCCGGACTTCGCCCGAATCCCGTAGCGCCTCGGCGGCGTCCTCGCCCGCACGCAGCCCCCAGACCAGACCTTCGAGCAGGCTCGTGCTCGCCAACCGGTTCGCGCCGTGGACGCCCGTCCTGGCGGTCTCCCCGACAGCGTAGAACCGATCGAGTGAACTCCGCCCCCGGTCGTCGACGACGACGCCGCCACAGAGGAAGTGCTCCGCGGGCGCGACCGGGATTCCCTCCCGGTAGTCGATGTCGTTGTCCTCACACATCTCGACGAGGTCAGGGAACTCACCGGCGAAATCGAGGGGGCTGACGTCGAGTCGAACCTCACCGGTCCGTTCGCGCTCGGCTTTCACCGCGCGCGCGACTACGTCACGGGGCGCGAGTTCAGCGTCCGCGTGGTACTCGGACATGAACTGTTCGCCCTCGCCGTTACGCAGTACCGCACCCTCTCCGCGGACGGCCTCGCTGACGAGAAAGACATCGTCGTCGTCAGCGATACAGACCGTCGGATGGAACTGGACGTACTCCATGTCGGCCACGTCCGCACCTGCCAGCGCAGCCATCCCGATTCCGTCGCCGGTCATCCCCTCGGGGTTGGTCGAGTTCGGATAGACCTCGCCGATGCCGCCAGTCGCGAGGATCGTCGTACCCGCGAAAAGCGGTTCGACCTCGCCGTCCGATTCGATCATCGCCCCGTAGATCCGTCCCTCGTGACGGAGCAACTCCAGCGCGGCGGTGTCCTCGCAAATCTCGACGTCCTCGCGGGCGTCCAGATAGTTCAGGAAGGGGACGTGGATCGCCTTGCCGGTAGAGGCGTCGACGTGGAGGATCCGCTCGTCGCTGTGAGCGGCCTCCTGTCCGAAATCGAGACCGTCGCTGTTCTCGTCAAATTCCACGTCCAGCGTCTCCAGCAGGACGTCCTCGACAGCGTCGTTGGCGTTCTCGACCAACACGTCGACGGCATCGGGATCGGCGGTGCCGTCGCTGGCCGTCAGGATATCCCGCTTGAACTGCTTGGGGTCGTCCTTTGAGACGGCGATGCCGCCCTGTGCCCACCAGGAAGAGGCCCCCTCCGGACGAGTCGCCTTCGTCGCTATCGTCACGGCAGCGCCCGCACGTGCCGCAGCGAGTGCCGCAGCACAACCGGCGATCCCGGAGCCGAGAACAAGCACGTCAGTCGTGTGTTCACTCATTGTCATCACCACTCAGATCTCCAGCATGCGATCGAGCGACAGTTCCGCGAGTTCCTTTTCTTCCCGAGCGACTTCGATGACGTTGCGCTCGCGGCCCTCCACCAGTTCCTCCAGCACCCACGTCAGGTAGTTCGGATCGATCTGGCGCATGGCGTTGCAGTCCATACAGGAATCACCACATAGCGGGACGACGTTCACCTCTGGGTGCCACCGCTGGAGATGGTTGGTGAGGTGGATCTCGGTGCCGATCGCCCACGTTTCGCCGGGATCGGCCTCCTCTACGGCACGGGTGATGTCGGCGGTCGAGCCGGCCTCGTCGGCGGCTTCGACGACCTCGCGGCGACACTCGGGGTGAACGATCACGTTGGCGTCGGGATGTTCCTCGCGGACAGCCCGGATATGCTCGACGCTGAATCGCTCGTGGACCTGGCAGTACCCGTCCCAGAGGATGATGTCGTTCTCGACGACCTTGCTCGCGTCCTTCGAGTCGGGATCCCAGGGATCCCACTCGACGGTTTCGTCTTCGATCCCCATTCTGTGGGCGGTGTTCTCCCCGAGATGTTTGTCGGGCATGAACAGGACCTTGTCACCCTGCTCGAAGGCGTACTCGAATGCATCGTGAGCGTTCGAGGACGTACAGACCAGCCCTCCCTGCTCGGCACAGAACGCCTTCAGATCGGCGTAGCTGTTCATGTACGTGACCGGAACGATGTCGGCATCGGTTTCGGCGGTGATCTCCGCCCAGGCGGCGTCGACCTGCAGCGCCTCGGCCATCCCGGCCATCGGACAGGACGCTTCCATGCTCGGTAGGATGATAGTTTGAGCGGCGTCTGTGATGATGTCGGCCGACTCGGCCATGAACGTCACGCCGCCGAAGATAACGTACTCGGCGTCGGTCTCGGCGGCCCGTTTGCTCAACTGGTAGGAATCGCCGATGAAATCGGCGTGCTCGACGATTTCCCGTCGCTGGTAGTTGTGGCCCAACACGACGACGTCGTCGCCAAGGGTGTCGAGCGCGGCCTCGATGCGTTCAGTTCGTTCCGATTCGTCCAGATCGCGGTATTCGGGCGGCAACTGTTCGAGATTGTCGTATTTGAACAGACTGAGATCAGTCTCGAAAGTTGCAGCATCCATGGCTGGCATTACGGGTCACCTGTAGTGACACATCATACGAAGTCGGTTATTGAAAAGATTTTGCCTTCAATATCGGATTGGGAGAGAAGACTCTCAAGAACATCGACAAGTGAAAGCAAAATATGCCGAAATAGACAGTTCGCGAGACTACTCTTGTTCGTCCTGCCGGCGCTGTCTCTCTTTCATCTCTTCGAGAGCCGGATCGGCGACGACGCTCTCGTGGTCCCGACCGAGAATGAAGAACACGGGCAGGACGAAACCGATCATGCCCATGATGATGAAGGCGATCTGGAGATCCATAGGGGGAATTTGGATCGACAGAGGAATAGCCGTTTCGACAACCCGGGCCATCAGTCACGTTCGTCGGCGACAGGGTCGCCGTCGATGATCGTCCTGGCGACGCCGATATCGGCGATTTCGTCGTCGGGAACCGCCCACGGCGACTCCGCAAGGACGACGAAGTCCGCGCGCTTGCCGGGTTCGACCGTCCCGAGACGACTCTCGTCGAAGCCGGCGTAAGCGCCGCCGAGAGTATAGGCGCGCAACGCCTCGGTAACGGAG
This sequence comes from Halapricum sp., assembly GCA_036628575.1. GTDB lineage: Archaea > Halobacteriota > Halobacteria > Halobacteriales > Haloarculaceae > Halapricum. Next base: position 16,504 of record JAZKRQ010000007.1, on the reverse strand, counting down.
AGTCGCTGATCCGGTTCCGGCGCAGTGACGGCCTGTTCGACGCCGAACAACGGGTCGAGCGGCATGCAGTCACTGCCGAACGCCAGGCGCGCGCCCGCTTCCCGAAGGGCCCCGAACTGGTTGGTCCGTTTCCGCCGCTCGTTGCCGAGCGCGACGTCGTAGAGGCCGCCCTCGCGTGCCCACCGATGGAAGTTCGGTTGCGCGGAGACGACCACGTCGGCCGCGCCGAGGCGCTCGATCAGTTCGTCGGTCAGCACCTCGGCGTGCTCGATACGGTGGCGTTCGCCGCCGATACCTTCGTAGGTACCAATGACGACCTCGATGGCTGCGTCGCCGATCGCATGGATAGCCATCTGAAAGCCGGCATCGTCGATAGCAGCGGCCAGGTCCCGAAGTTCGTCTGGCTCGACGACCCACGTCCCGGTACCGTCGGCGTCAGCATACGGGGACGAGAGTTTGGCCGTCCGCCCGCCGATCGAGCCGTCAGTGTAGGTCTTGATCGCGCCCGTCCGGACGCGGGCGCTCCCGTGGTTAGTCCGAAGACCCACGTCTTCGACGGCATCAAAAAAGTCCGCCCAGTAGTTCAGTCGGACCCGGATATCAAGCTCACCCTCGAGGTCGAGGTCACGGTATACCCCCGGGACGTGGGGGTTTCGGACCATATCGTGAACAGTCGTGACACCGCGATCGAGGGCAGTCGATTGGGCGGCAAGCAAGTACTCACGAGTCGTCTCGGCGTCGGGAGCGATGGCATCGGTGACGACCCCGACGGCATCCTCGACGAGCACGCCCGTTGGATCGCCGTCTGCCGTCCGAACGTCGGCTTCGGGCAACGCGTCAGCGAAGCGGTCGAGAACGACGCTGTTGACTGAAACGACGTGTAGATCCTCCCGGAAGGCCGCGACCGGACAGCCACCACCGATCCGATCGAGATCCTCGCGGGTGAGATACCGCGAATCGTCCCAGGTCGACTCGTCGTAGCCGAACCCCAGAACCCAGCCGTCGCCGTCGGCTCCCTCTCGGAGCCGTTCGACGGCCTCGCGGGGGCTGGAGACATCGTCCAGGTCGACGTTCGCCTGGCGGCGGCCGAGCACGTCCATGTGGGTGTGCGCGTCGACGAACCCCGGGAGGAGCGTCCGGCCGCCGAAATCGAGCACGTCGGTCTCGACGCCTTCTAGGAATGCGACTTCGTCGGCTCGGCCGATCCTGACGACCCGGCCGTCCCGAACCGCGACCGCCCCGAAGGTCTCGTCGGGTTCGGCGAGCGTGTGTCCCTCGACGTTCGTGACGATCCGGTCTGCCGGCGCAGTCATGTTCTCTTCGCCGTCCGGCAACGCGTTAACGTTTCCGCCGGACGAAAGCTACTGAACCCGCGTCCTCCGGTAGAACGCGATCGTCGCGAAGACACTCACGATCAGCAGCATCGCGAGAGCCTCCGCGAACGGAGCGAGTATCACGTCAGTCGAAAAGCCGGCGTCGACAGCGATCTCCGTGACAGCGTGGCCAGGGAAGTACGTCGCGATCCGGAGCTGTTCTTCGACGGTCGGATTCTGGAAGAAGAATACGTCCAACATGGGGACGAACAACATCGTATAGACGCCGGCGAGACGAGCGAGAACGAGCCCGACGAGCACGCCGACAAGCCCGTAGATCAGGCCTGCGAGGAGACTCGCAGCGATGAAGATAGCCGGCGATTCGGGGACGTATTCAACCGAGAGCACCGCTAGCGAGACGGTCGTCGCGACGACGCTCGCGACCACGAGGAGACCGAACCGGGCGACGACTAAATCCGAGGGTCGATAGCCGGCCAGCACCAACCGGGCGTCCGCATCGCGAGCAGTCTGCATCAGGAACATGCCGGCGATGCCGCCGATCAGCCCCGCCAGCAGCGGCACGAGCAACACGCCATAGAGGTCGGCAGTCGCGACCACTTGCTGGCCCTCACCGGGGACTGTGATCGGCATCTCGCTGACCGGCAGCACGTAAACGAAGATCCCGACGAAATAGACCGGCAGGAACACCAGCAGTGCGAGCAACACCGGCGTCCGGGCGTACTCGCGGAGCCCCATCTCGAAGGCCCGTCCGATCCGAGTGGCGCTATCCACGGAAACCACCTCCCACAGCAGTCAGCCGAACGTAGACGGCCGTGACCACCGCAAGCAAGACGAGCAGATATCCACCCGTCGCCATTGCGCTCCCGGTCGCAGCCGTGCCATCGACCGCCGACTGGAACGCTTCGTGGGGGTGATACAGCGGGAACAACTCGATCAGCCACGAGTCGACATCGATCATCCCCGAGGAGAGGAAATCGTCGGCATCGACCAGAAACACGAGGACGAGCGAGCCCTCCAGGGCGCGCGACAACCCCGCGCCGACCAGCATTCCGATCAGCCCGTAGACGAGTGCTGCCGCCGTCAGAGAGACGAACGCGATCGCAGGGGAAGCGACCGTGACGGTCCGGAGTAACACCGCGAGCGAGATGGCCGCGACGATCAGGCTCGCGGCTGCCACGGTCGCCAGCCGACTGATGAACAGTTCCGCCCGGGAATAGCCACACAACCGGAGACGCTCGTCGGCCTGGACGGCACTGATAACCTGGAACAGGCCTGTAACCCCCGCGAGGAATGAGACGGCGTAGATCGCGCCGTTGAGCCGCCCCATCGTCTCCGCGCTCGTCTCCATGAACGGGAACTCCGGGAACACCGTCATAGCGTAGCCGTATCCCTCGATCACGATCAGTGGGAGGACCAGCAGGACGATCAGCTGAATCGGCTCACGGACGAACGACCGGACGGTCGCGCCGATCCCGACCCGCAGCCGCTCGATACGGTCGACCTCAGCCATCGGCCCCAGCCCCCTGTCTGGCTTCGTCGGTCACGACCGGGCCCGAGCCGCGGCCGCCGTTGGTAGCGAGGTCGGCGTCTGTCACGTCCGTCAGCGTCCCGTCCGCGAGTTCCACGATCCGGTCGAAGCGCTCGCGTTCGCTGACGAAATGAGAGACGACAGCGATCGCGGTCCCCCGTTTAGTGAGTCGTTCGGTCAGCTCCCAGAACGCCAGGTAGGTCTCCCAGTCGAAACCAGTGTACGGTTCGTCCAGCAGGAGCACGTCGGGGTCGTGCATCAGCGCAACCGAGAGGTTGATCTTCTGGCGGTTGCCGCCGCTGAGGTGATCGACGCGGTAGTCCAGAAATTCCTCGAAGCCCAGCAGTTCCGCGTAGTGATCTCTCGCCTCCGCGATCGCATCTCCGTCCATGCCGTAGGCGGTCCCGAACAGTCGGAACGTTTCCCGAACCGTAAGTCGGTCGTACAGAAGCGTCTCCTGTGGACACCAGCCGACCGACCCGTCGACCGAGGCCTCGCCACTGTCGGCCGCGAGCGCGCCGACCAAGATTCGCAGTAGCGTGGACTTTCCCGACCCGTTCTCCCCGACGATCCCGACAATCTCACCGGCTTCGATCTCGACGCTCGCCCCACTGAGCACTTCGACAGTCCGACCGACGAACGGAAGCACCGAATCGTAGGTCTTGCTCAGGCCGTCAGCGCGCAATACGACGTCTCCCGAGATGTCCGTACCCTCGCTCTGGGCTTGTTTTGGTATATTCGGCATATAGTGAATATTCCGTACGAAACGATTTAGTCTTGTCGGAACCCACAGACAGATATGAGCGAAAACGACGAGGCAGTCGCCAAGGCGCGCGAGGAGGTCATCGAGGCGCTGGCCCGTTCAGCGGCCGTATACGGCCTCAAACGTAGTTACGGGCGACTGTACGGTATCCTCTTCTTCGCCGAGGAGCCGATGAGTCTGGATGAGTTGTCTGAGGAAAGCGAGTACGCAAAGTCGACGGTAAGTACCGCGATGAAGGCCCTCGAACGGTATCACTTCGTCCACCGGCGATCGATTCCAGGGGAAGGAAAGAAGGCGTACTTCGAGGCCGAGACTGACTTCTGGCACATCTTCCAGGAGTTCCTCCAGCGGGAGGTGACGCGAGAGATAGACATCATGACCCGAGCGCTAAACTCGGCGGTCGATCGACTGGAAGACGCGGAGGGTACGCAGGCGCAGCGCGACCTGAAGAAAGTCCGTCGGCTCCGGGACGTCTACAGTCAGAGCGAGACGCTGGTGAACTTCTTCACCAGTCGGTCCCTAGAAACGATCATGGAACTCGTCGACCGACTACGATCGTAACTGCTGGCCAGACCCGGCGTCGACGCCGAACGGACGAATCCCGGACGAATTCTAGAGAGTTTCCGATTCTATCCTGAACCCATGTTGAAAAGTTTACTTGAAGTGGAAAGTCGTCGTTCCAGGCGCTATGTCAGATCACATGAACCGGCGGCGGTTCCTCACAATCGCGGGAAGCGTGACGGCAGCGGTGCTGGCCGGTTGTTCCAGTGGCGAAGGCGATGACGACGATATGACTACCACCGAAACAAACGATTCCATGGACGACGGAATGACCACGACCGAGATGGACGACGGGATGACCGGGACCGACGACGGGACGATGAGCGGACCGGTGACGGCGACCGTACGGATCGAGAACGTCGCGCCCACGGATTTCTACGGATCGATGACGCCGACGAGCGGCGCGATCTGGATCACGCCTGGCGCGTTCGCGATCCACACCGACGAGAACCCGATCTACACCGAGGGCGAGACCGCATCCATCGGTCTGGAGGCGCTGGCCGAAGCGGGTCCGCCGACCGGCTTCGAGGGCGAGCCCGGCCTGGTGGACGAACTACAGGACATGAGTGGGGACATGAATGTCGTCTCGGCCGGCGCGTACACGCCGGAGGACACCGTCGCGGATCCCAACGATCCGACGGACGAGAACCCCGGCGCGCCGCCCATCGCGCCCGGTGGCGCCTTCGAGTTCGACGTCGAGATCGAGCCCGGGCAGCGCCTCTCCTTTGCGAGCATGTTCGTCCCGTCGAACGACCTGTTCTTCTCGACCGAATCCGAGGGGCTCGTGCTGTGGCCCGAAGACGGCAAGCCGATCGAGGGGGACGTCACCGACGGCGTCGATCTCTTCGACGCCGGGACCGAGCCCAACGCCCAGCCGCCCGGCGAAGGGCCGGATCAGGCGCCCGCACAGGACAACCCCGACCAGGGCGACGACGAGGGCGGCGTCGTCCGGCGAGTGAGTGAGGTCATGGACGGCCACGACTACCCGGCCGTCGACGAGGCGATTCAGGTGACGGTGACGCCACACGACATGATGGACGACGGGTCCTGATCGCGTCGCGTTTCCGAACCACTATTGCGTTCCCGCGGCGACGATGGAGTAATGACCGACATCGAGAGCCTGAAAGGCTTTTACGATCGCTATCCCGAGGAGTTCGCCGCCTGGCGCGAGGTCATCGACGTCGTCGAGAACACCGCTGCGGAGTTCGGCTTCCGCGAGATCGACACTCCAGCCGTCGAACGCCAGAAGCTCTACGAGATCAAGTCCGGCGAGGAACTACTCGAACAGACCTACAGTTTCGAGGACAAGGGTGGACGCACCGTCACGCTCACGCCCGAGCAGACGCCGACCCGTGCACGGCTGGTCCAGCAACGAAAGGACCTCAAGACCCCGATAAAGTGGTACGACACCTCAAAGCGCTGGCGCTACGAGAACGTCCAGAAAGGTCGGGACCGGGAGTTCTTCCAGACCGACATCGACGTCTTCGGCATCGAATCAGTCGAGGCCGACGCCGAGGTCATCGCCGTCGCCGCGACTATCTACGAACGGCTGGGCGTCGCCGACCGCGTGGAGTTCCTGATCAACGACCGCACGCTGCTTGACGCCCTGCTCGACGCCGAGGGGATCGATAACACCGACGAAGTCATGGGCGTCATCGACGACAAGGAGAAACTCTCACGCGAGGAGTTCCTGACGGAGTTGCGGAACACGGGCGTTACCCACGAGTCGGCCGAGCGAATCGACGAGCTGACCGACATTCGAGGGCCGATCACAGCGGAGATCGATCGGCTTCGCGACCTCGCTCCGGACGAGCAAGAGGCCACCGAAGCGGTCGAACGCATGGCCGATCTGGCCGCGGCTCTCGAATCGTACGGCGTCGCGGACGTCTGCAAGCTCGATCTCTCGATCGTCCGCGGGCTAGCCTACTACACCGGCCTCGTGTTCGAGGCGTTCGACAGCGAGGGCGAGCTGCGCGCGCTCTTCGGCGGCGGCCGCTACGACGATCTGGTCGGCCTGTTCGGCAGTCAGGACGTCCCCGCCGTCGGGTTCGCGTTCGGTTACTCCACCACGCGCGAGCTACTCATGAAGGAAGGCGAGTGGCCCGCCGAGGAGCTGTCCACGGACGTGTACGTGGCAGCAGTATCGAGCGACGTGCGCGACGAGGCGCTTGGCTTCGCTGGGGACCTCCGCGAAGCAGGACTCGTCGTCGAGACCGACCTTGCCGACCGCGGGCTAGGGGGGCAGTTCGGGTACGCCGACAGCATCAACGCCGACACAGTGCTGATCGTCGGCCAGCGCGACCTCGAAAACGACGAGGTCACGGTTCGTGACATGGACAGCGGTGAAGAAAAGCAGGTCCCGGTCGGAGACGTCGTCGCCGAACTGGCCGGCTAGAGCCGATCGAAAAGGGGCTCGGGTCCAAACGTTGATTACGCGGTGTGCCGACCCTGTGGGTATGAAGGTCGTCCTGATTGGGGTCGGTCAAGCCGGCGGCAAGATCACCCAAGCCCTCGCCGAGTACGACTACGAGATGGGATTCGACGCGATACAGGGGGCGCTAGCGGTGAATACGGCGGAAGCCGACCTGCAGGCGTTAGAGATCGATACGCTGTTGATCGGGCGTGACCGCGTGAAGGGTCACGGGGTCGGCGGCGACAACGAGCTCGGTGCGGAGATCATGCGCGAAGAGTCGACGGAAGTGATCGACGAACTCGACGGGCGGATCACCTCCAAGGCGGAGGGAATCATGATCGTCGCTGGACTCGGCGGCGGGACCGGTTCCGGTGGTGCACCGATGCTCTCGCGGGAGCTGAACCGTATTTATGATATCCCGGTCTACGTGCTGGGCGTCCTGCCCGGCCGGAACGAGGGATCGATCTATCAGGCCAACGCCGGGCGGTCGCTGAAGACTGTCGCCCGAGAGGCAGATTCGACGATCCTGATCGACAACGACGCCTGGCACGATAACGAGGAGAGCATCCAGGCCGGCTTCGAGACGATCAATCAGAACATCGCCCAGCGCGTTGGACTACTTCTGGCGGCGGGCGAAGTCATCGACGGCGTCGGTGAGAGCGTCGTCGACTCCAGCGAAGTGATCAACACGCTCCGGCCGGGCGGGATCGCCTCGATCGGCTACGCCTCCGTGGCGGCCGCCGAGGACAGCGCCGACAACATCAACAACATCACCACCGCGACCCGCAACGCCCTGTTGACGGGGACGAGTCTGCCGAATGCGGTCGAGGCCGACACGGCGTTGCTGGTCGTGGCCGGCGACCCCGAACGGATCGCACGCAAGGGCGTCGAGCACGCCCGAGCCTGGGTCGAAGACGAGACCGGAAGCCTGGAAGTTCGGGGCGGGGACTTCCCCCTGGAGTCGGATCGGCTGGCCGTGCTGGTACTGCTTGGCGGCGTCGAACGGTCCCATCGGATCGACGAGTTCCTCGAACGCGCTCGCGAGGCCCACGAGGAAGCTCAGAAACCCGGGCAGAACCCCAACGACGCATTCGAGAACGAACAACTAGACGACCTGTTCTAGCTCTCCTCGTCGTCTTCGAGCTCTATCTCTTCGAGAGCCGCAGCGACATCGTCGTCGTCGGCGGCCTCCTCCTCCGGCAGGTCGGCGTCGTCCTCGTCGTCGGCCTCCTCGGTCGGCTCCAGCGAGGATTCGTCACGGTCGGGATCGAGAGAGGGTTCGTCGCCGCCTCCGGTGAGGTCGGGATCGATAGAGGGGCCGGTTGACTGGCTCAGATCGGCGTCGAGATCGGCGACACCGGAGGGTGGCGCGTCCCAGACATCGTGTTCGTTGAGCACAGTATCGCGGTGCCGGAGGAGCCACTCGACGTAGCCGTCCAGCTCGTCGAAGCCGTGCTCGTCAGCCTCACGGCGCATGTTGTCGACCATCGCCGGATCGAGGTCCAGTGGAACGTCCGCCATCAGTTAGTCGTTACGTCGGTCGTCCCATAAATACACACGGCCCAGCAGCTACACGACGGCGGATCGGCCGTGCCTCGAAAGGAACCGTAGTGGCTGTTGCAAGCCAATATCGAATATAGTCACACCAACCACTCTCACTCCAGGGCACTGTCGATAACGGCTGTCACCTCGTCGTCGGCCCAGAAGTCGGTGCCTCCGCTCGATTCGTCCGCGAGAGTTGTCTCGATCCCGTCGAGTCGCCGTTCCATCTCCCGGAGCCGATCGTCGAGCATCGCTCGCTCGAACAGCCGCTCCCGATTGTGGACGAGCCAGCGCAAGTACGCCTCCCCGTCGGCGAAGCCGCGTTCACGTGCGTCTGCCCGGAGAGCATCCGCGAGTCGAGCGTCTAGTTCAAGTCGGTCCCCCATAGGCCCACTGACACGTTCGGACAGGGGGAACAAAAAAGTATCCGACCGATCAGAGCAGGCTGCGGCCGTCGAAGTCGGTGCGGTCGTACTCGACATCCATCAGATCGAGGATCGTCGGCGCGATGTCGAACAGGTCCGCGTCCTGAATGGTGACGTCCGGGTCGTCGACGAACAGCGTCGCGTTGTCGAAGCTGTGCATCCCGTTTCGGGGGCCGGTCCCGAAGACGTCACTGTCGCCTTTGAACCCGGCCTTCAGGTCGAACCCGTGGTTGGGGACCACGACGAGGTCGGGCGCGATGTCAGAGTGGTCGCCGCGGAACGCCTCCTCTTTGGTAACTACCCGATCGGCCACCGGATTGCCGTCGGGACCCTCCAGGCGTTCGAGTTCAGCCTTGAGTTCGTCTCGAACCTCATCGTATTCGTCCTCCGGGACGCTCCCACGGGGTTCCCGGCCTTCGAGGTTGAGGTAGAACCGTCCGGGGATCAGCGAGTAGGCGGTCGTCCCCTCGGCGATGTCCCCGAGTTCCTCGTGGTCGTCCTCGGCGTAGGAGAGCCACCCTTCCTGGGCGAGCCACTCGTTGAGATGGACCTCGTAGTCGAGGCTAGTGAAGCCGTGATCGGAAGCGACCATCATGGTCACGTCGTCAGCCAGCAACTCCCGGAGTTGTCCGAGGTACTCGTCGACCCTGCGGTAGAACTCGAAGAACTCCTCTCTGTACTCGCCGTCCTGTTCGTAGTGCTTGAACAGGAAATGGTTGACCCGGTCGGTCGTCATGAAGACACCGAAAAACAGGTCCCAGTCGTCGGCCTCGATGTAGTGTTTGAACGCCTCGAACCGCTTGTCCAGTGTCTCGTGAGCGTCCTCGATGAACGCGGATTTGTCCTCGTCGTGACCGAGTTTGGCGTCGACGTCGATCCGGTATTCGAGGTCATCGAGACGATCACGCAGTTCGTCGGGATAGGCGGCTTCCTCGACGCCGGGCGAGAGGAAACCCGAAACCATCCGCTGGACGTCCCGCTGGGGCGGGAACGTCACGGGGACGTTCAGAACGGAGGCCTGACGGTCGGCGTCCTCGACGCGGTTCCAGACGCGGGTCGCCTGAACGTCCCGTCCCATAGGGACGTAGGTATCGTAAGAGCCGACTTCCCGATCCTGGAAGCCATAGACACCGGTCTCGCCGGGATTGACCCCGGTCGTCAGCGACGGCCAGCAGGCGCTGGATTCCGGCGGTACTATGCTGTCGATCGCGCCGGCGGATCCTTCCTCGGCCAGCGCCGCGAGGTTCTCGAACTCGTCTCTGTGCTCGTCGAGCAAGCTGAACGGCACCCCGTCGATCCCGAAGAACGCAACGCGAGGGCCGTCATCACCGCGAAGTCGATCGAACAGTCCCATACTACCCGCTACCGGTGACGGGCACAAGAAGCTTCTTTTCGCGGTCGCTCTCGGGAACTGTCCGCGATAGCGGCAACGCTTACTTCTCCTCGGACGGCGACCCGTAGTTAGCCGGCACGACTGTCGGGTGATCGATACCTGTCGACGGCTGCTCGTCGGGTACGACTGTCGGATGCGCCACACCGGCTGACGGACGCTTGGTCGCCATGACATCTGTACGCACGGGCTACACCCTCAAAAGATTACCCATGCTCATAATTCATGTGAGGGTCGGCGGTGATGCTCACGAGGAATACGACCGGGAAAAACGGACACGTGAGAACGGCGGTTACGCGAATTTCTCGTCGTAGAGATCCTGTGCGTGTTCGATCGCGTCCATTGCGGCTTGCTTGTCTTCCCAACCCAGGGTCTCGACTTCCTTGCCCTCTTCGAGATTCTTGTAGGTCGCGAAGAACTCGTCGATTTCGTCGAGGGTTTGTTGGGGGATATCTTCCAAGTCCTCGATGTGGTCGTAACGGGGATCCTCGACCGGGACGGCGATGACTTTGTCGTCCTGTTCACCATCGTCGTCCATCTTCATCATGGCGACGGGGCGAGCCTCGATGACACAGCCGGGGAACGTCTGGTCCTCGACGAGCACCATCACGTCGAAGGGGTCACCGTCGTCGTAGTAGCTCTGTGGGATGAACCCGTAATCAGACGGGTAGTGGACGTTGCTGTGGAGGACACGGTCCAGCACCACGCCGGGGACGTCCTTGTCGTACTCGTATTTGTTTCGCTCGCCCTTGAGACACTCCACGACTGCGTAGATCTCTTCGGGCGGGTTCGGTCCGGTCTCTAGCTCTTCCCAGAGGTTCACCATCACTCTCGAATCCGACAGGCGACCAAAAAGTCCTTTCGACAGCAATCCAAACACCCTCGTTAGGCACACATCAAAACGTGTCCGATCGGCGACCGTCGGAACCACAACAGCAATGATATTGAACCGTCCCGACAGAACGGTCGAATAGGTATTGCTGCAGTAGCGGCCCGAAGACGGTCGTTATTGCGGGAATCTAAACGGATATTAACGAAGTTAATAAGCGTTAAATACCTCGGTCACATCCACCCAATCATGTCAGAGGCACAAGCGGTTTCGGAAGATCCGGGCATCGCACGAGAGCTAACGGCGTTCCAGCAGAACATCCTCGTCATTCTGGCGGAGGAGCCGCGATACGGACTCGCGATCAAGCGCGAACTCGAAGAGTACTACGGCTCAGAGGTCAACCACGGTCGACTCTACCCCAACCTCGATGACCTCGTCGAAATGGGGCTGGTCGAGAAGAGCGAACTGGACAAGCGCACCAACCAGTACGCCCTGACCGATGACGGCTACGACGCCGTCCTCGATCAGCTCCGCTGGGAGTTCTCGAACATCGTCACCAGTGACGAGCGCGCAGGCGATCTGCGCAACCTGATCGACGAGACGAACTAGGTGCGTTCGGCCTTTTCCAGCGCGTACTCTATGGACTGGGAGAGTCGTCTGCGCTGTCGGTTGGTCGGCCAGGCGTTCCGCGGGAAGTACTCCTCGCGGAACTCGGCCAGTTCAGCGCCCGTCAGATCGCCGATCGGCTTGGCGTAGTGGTTGCTTGCGAAGTCAGCCAGCGCGTGGGCCGTCGCTCCGTGAGGGTTACCGTGTTCGTCGGCGACGGTCTCGGCGACCGCCCGGTTGTGAGTCTCGACGGCTTGCCAGTCGTCGGCGTCACCGGGACCGGCCAGCGATCGCTCGATCCCGCGGTCGACGTCCTCGATCGTCTCGGGATGAACAGTCCCCGCCTCGTCCGTCCACTCCTCGGGATAACAGACCAGCGTGTCGTCTTCCTCGCGGACGCGGGCCGTATAGCCGTGTTCGTCGAGGATCGCGTCCCGCTTGCGGCGGTACGCGGCGGCCTCAGCCTCGTCGACGGCCTCAAGGGCCAGTCGAGTCAGGCGTTCGGCCTCGTCGACGATTTCCTCGGGGAAGTCAGCCATCGTCCAGTGCCTCGTTGGCCAGTTCGTCGGCGCGTTCGTTTAGCTCCCGCGGAACGTGCTCGATCGACCACGAGTCGAACTCGGAAAGTAGTTCGCGTGCCCGAACCCGTCGCTCACGGAGATCAGGGTCGTTCGTATCCCACTCGCCGCGGATCTGTTTGACCAGCAGTTCCGAGTCGCTCCGGATCCGGACCTCCTCGAACCCGTAGTCGGACGCGACTTCTAGCGCCCGGATCAGTCCCTCGTACTCCGCGCGGTTGTTCGTCGTTTCGCCGATAGTCGCACCGCCTTCGCTGACGATCCCGTCGCCAGTGAGCACGACCCAGCCGACGGCCGCTGGGCCTGGGTTGCCCCGGGACGCGCCATCGAAGTAGACGTGGGCCCGGCCGCCGTCCTCGCGTAGCAGGCCCGCGAGCCGTTCGGCGTTCTCACCCTGGACGACGACCTTCCCCTCGTAGGCCACGGCCGTCGCGCCGGCGTGGCGCGCGCGCCAGCGTTCGTGGTCCGTATTCCCGGGTTCGACAGCGACTCCGGCGGCCTCCAGTCGCTCGCGCGCGACGGATTCATCACATTCGATGACCGGCATTTTCCCGAGGATCACCGAGCTACGGGCTTACACCTTCCGATATCTGAACCCTGTAAATCTTGTCGCTATCGAAAGGTCAAATGCGGTAGCACCCCAAGGGTTTAAGTTAGGGGAAAATACTACTATAAAAGTGCGATGACACGGTCCACCCGCCAGCGGGAGCGCGAGTCCGAGACGGAAACAGAGCAGGACGAAGAGACCGTACAGGAGTGTCCGGAGTGTGGATCGGAAGATCTGGTCAAGGATGCGGATCGGGGCGAGCTCGTCTGTAACGACTGCGGACTCGTCGTCGAGGAGGGCAACATCGATCCGGGTCCGGAGTGGCGCGCGTTCAACCACCAGGAACGCCAGGAGAAGTCCCGCGTGGGCGCGCCGACCACCAAGACGATGCACGACAAGGGCCTGACGACTACCATCGACTGGAAGGACAAAGACGCCTACGGCCGCTCTATCTCCTCGAAAAAGCGCAGCCAGATGCATCGACTCCGGAAGTGGCAGGAGCGGATCCGGACGAAAGACGCCGGCGAGCGCAACCTCCAGTTCGCGTTGTCGGAGATCGACCGCATGGCATCGGCACTGGGTGTCCCGCGCTCGGTCCGTGAGGTCGCCTCAGTGATCTATCGGCGCGCGCTCGACGACGACCTCATTCGCGGCCGCTCGATCGAGGGCGTCGCTACCTCGGCGCTGTATGCCGCCTGTCGCAAGGAAGGCATTCCCCGAAGTTTGGAGGAGATCTCAGACGTCTCCCGGGTCGAACGGAAAGAGATCGGCCGCACCTACCGCTATATCTCCCAGGAACTCGGACTGGAGATGGAGCCGGTCGATCCCAAAAAGTACGTTCCCCGCTTTTGCTCGGAACTCGAACTCTCGGAGGAAGTACAGACGAAAGCCAACGAGATAATCGAGGAGACCGCCGAACAGGGCTTGCTCTCGGGCAAGTCCCCGACCGGCTACGCCGCCGCCGCCATCTACGCCGCCTCGCTTCTGTGCAACGAGAAGAAGACTCAGCGCGAAGTCGCCGACGTCGCACAGGTGACCGAAGTCACCATCCGGAACCGCTACCAGGAACAGATCGAGGCGATGGGCATCCACAGCTAGACGACCTCTCCTCACTGCGGACATCCTGCGATCCCGACCAGTGAGCCGCGGCTCATACTGTCGGCTGTATCACTCTGGAAACAGCTCGACCTCGCGCTCGATCCCCTCGATTCGCTCGACGTCCTCGGGAGCAAGCGTTAGCTCCCGCGCCTCCAGATTCGCTTTCAGATGTGTCCGACTCGACGCCTTCGGGATCGTCACGACCCCCTCGTAGGAGAGTAGCCAGGCGATCGAGACGGCCGCAGGCGTCGTCCCGTGCCTCTCGGCGACCGCCTGTACCTCCGGGATCTCGAAGACTTCACCGCCAGCCAGCGGCGAGTAGGCGACGATCGTGTACCCGTGTTCCCGGGCGTGTTCGAGGAGTTCCGCCCGCTGAAAGAGGGGGTGAAACTCGACCTGGTTTGCGACGATCGGCGCGTCACAGTGGGACTGTGCCTGCTCGTATTGCTCGGGCGTGAAGTTGCTCACCGCGATGTGGTCGGTCAACCCCTGCCCACGAACGGTTTCCAGCGCCCGCATCGTCCCCTCCGGATCGTAGCCGCCGCGTGGCCGGTGGACGTACAGCAGATCCACGCGGTCGACGCCCAGTCGATCCAGGCTCGCTCGCGTGCCCGTCTCGACGTCCTCGGGTGCGAGGTCGTCCACCCACAGTTTCGTCGCCAGTGTCACGCCCTCGCGCTCGAGGTCGCTACGGGCCAGCCCGTCGCCGACGATGCGCTCGTTCCCGTAGATCTGTGCGGTGTCGAGATGACGATATCCGACGTCCAGTGCCGTCTCGACGACTGAAGGGTCCTCGATCCCCATCGTCCCGAGTCCGACTGGTGGGAGCTCCATGCAGAGGGTGACGGCACGCGCACAGTAAGGCCTGCGGAACAACCCCGAAAAGTAACTCTTTTGCGCTCGCTGGTGGGACTCCCGAGCGTATGCTGGGTCTCCGTTCGACGGCCGGTCGCGCGAAGCGTCGGATCCTCGACGACCTCCGTTCGGATCCGTATCTCCCTGTCGTCCTCCTGGTGGCGCTGATCCTCGGGGGGTTCTACCTCTGGCACGAGATCCCCAACTTCGCCACCTGGGACGAGCGCGACCGGCTCCTCGATCCGCTGGTCGCGTACGGACGAATCATCGATCAACCGAGTCTCGGCGCGCTCCGCGAAGGAGTAATCTGGGGCCGGGAGCCGTTCGGTGCGACCTTCTATCTCTACGGGATCGCACTGTTGCCTGTCGTGCTCGCGGCTGCCGTCCGCGGCGACCTCGACGCCATCGCCTCGCTCGGACTACCGGCCCACGAGCAGACGTTCGGTTTCTGGGGGGTCTGGCACACCACGCCGGAGTGGATCTGGACGTGGAGTCTACTCATCGGTCGGTTCCTGAGCGTCTGTTTCGCCGTGGGCGCAGTGTATCTCACCTACCGGATCGGGACGGAACTGCGCGACCGGACGACCGGTCGGCTGGCCGCCGGTTTCTTCTCGGTGACCTGGGGGCTGATCACGCTCGCCCACGAGGCGGGCGAAGACGTTCCCGCGGTCTTTCTCCTGTTGCTCTCGCTGTATCTCCTGATACGGTACGTCGAGACGGGGCGGCGGCGGTATTTCTTCGAGGCCAGCGCCGTCGGCGCGGCGGCGATGACGCTGAAGCTGACAGTTGCGCCGATCGTCCTCGTGATCCCGATCGCGCACCTCATCCGGGTCTATCGGGAGGGCGACGACTGGCGCAGGATCTTCGAAGACCGGGATTTCATCGTCGACGGAGCGGCCGTCGGCGCGGCTGTGATCCTCCTGGGGTTCCCGACGCTGCTGGTCGGGGGCTTCGTCGAGTTCCTCGCCAGGATGATCGGCCATCCGGCCTATCGAGTCGCGGTCACGAAAGGCCCGGACGCGCCGATCTGGTGGTGGTTCCTCCGCGGGTATTTCAACGCCTTCGGGCTTCCGCTGTTCCTGGCGGGCGTGGCCGGAGTCGGGGCAGCACTGGTCCGGTTCCGACGGCGGCTCCCGGACATCGACGCGTCAGGGGTCCTGCTGGCGTTCCTAGGCCTGTATACGTTCATGCTCACCGGCTGGCACGACTTCCGACCACATCATCTCCTGCCGACGCTCCCGCTTATCCTGGTCTTGCTGGCATTGGCGCTGTCCCGACTGGACGAGTACCGACCCGTCGTCGCCCGCGTTACCGTCGCCGTCCTGCTTGTCACCTCAGGGGCGTACGCGGCCGTCGGTGCGGTGGGGTACGCCTCGATGCCGCGGGGAGAGGCCGTCAACTGGATGGACGACAACGTCGAGCGAAACGCCACGATGGAGTTCTACACCCGCGGGTTCGAGGAGTCCGCGACCCCCCACTGGATCGACGTCCAGTACCCCTACGCCGGTGACGACCGTTCCACGCTCGTGCCCTGTCCCGAGTACGTCCAACTCAGCTACCGCGACCTGCTGTATCTCCGAGACGTTCCTGACGACCAGCGAACCTCCTACGTCCGGGAGAACACCGACGCGCGGGCCGCACACGTCCGTGCCCTGCTGAACGGGAGCTACGACTACGAGGTCGTCACGGAGTTCGGCGATCGTCCCTCGGAGGGCGTCTCGAACCCGGAACCCGTGCCGGATCGTCCGAAGACGGGGTCGCTGAGATCGATACTCGCGCTGGGGATCTACCCGCATAGCGATCAGTACGCCGACGAGCAGGAGTTGCGAGCGAATCAGTATGTAGCGATTCTGCGGTATAACGGGACCTGCGAGCGACCGCTACCGCGGCCGGAGTGATACTGCCGGCTATACCATTTCGAAATGATTCGGCACGACGGGATGACGAATATCTTTCCGAACTTATAGCCGGCAGTATGAGATCGCTGGCATGCTACCGGGGGACAAATCGGCAGCATCCCCCGGCCAGGACAGTC
>JAZKRQ010000006.1:0-38234 GCA_036628575.1 Halapricum sp. | reverse complement strand
TCCGACAGCTCCGGGTCCGGCGAGATGGGGATCCACATCATTCCCGTTCCGGGCGAGAACAGCGACCTCCCAGGGTTGGCAATCAGGCCGTACACGCAGGGGCAAGCCGAGGTCAGCGAGAAACTGGGTCCGGGCTGGACGTTCAACGCCAAGGTGTCGGGCAGCGCCAACTGGATGATGAAGGTCACGGCTGACACCAGCGGGGGGCTCGCCCCCGAGATGATCGATCTCGATACGAGTTCGCCGGTCCAGAAGGAGGCCCACGCCGACGCAAAAATCACCTACGAACCGCCCGGGGAACCCGATATCACTCCGATCCTTGGCAACCCAGAAGAGACGGGAGTCGGGGTCCGGTACTTCCAGACTCACGCGAAAATCGACTACGACGGTGAAACCGTCGTATTCGTCGTCGAGATTCCTGCACGCGGTCGCATTCAGGTTCAGCCGAAAGGCGGCTTCCTGAAGAAAGTCGTCCCAGACGGAGTCGCCTACGACTTCGACGCCACCGTCGGGTGGTCCTCGGACTCGGGGTTCTACTTCGATCGCGGCGGGACCCTGGAAATGTCGATCGCCCAGAACAAGAACCTTGGCCCGCTCCTGCTCGAGGAGATATACGCGGCAGTCGGGCCCGAGGACAGTGCCGGCGGCGCAGGTACTGGGGGCGGAAACGGCTCACCCTCAGGCGGGAACGGAAACGGCGCGTCCTCCAGCGGGAATGGAGACGGCGATAGTAGTAGCAATGGCTCCGGTGTCGACGCCGATGCGGACGTCGACGCGTCCGCGAGCGCTGACGTCGACCTGCAGGAGGGAACGGTCACGATCCAGGGTGCGGCCTCCGGGACGGTGACGCTCGGGCCGGTCAAGGCCACGGTCAAGCGGATGGGCGTCGAAGGCGAGGTCTCGTTCCCGGAAGACGGCGGCAACCTCGGGCCGGCACAGCTCGAAATTGGGTTCAAGCCGCCAGAGGGAGTCGGCATATCGATCGAAGCCGGTGCAGTCACCGGCGGCGGCTATCTGGAGTTCGATCACGAGAACGAGCGGTACGCGGGCGTCCTCCAGATCAAGGCCGGCAGTCTGACGATCAACGCCGTCGGCCTGCTGACGACGGAACTGCCTGGCGGTAAGGACGGCTTCTCGCTGTTGCTCATTATCTCTGGTGAATTCTCGCCGGTGCAACTGGGATTTGGATTCACGCTCAACGGCGTCGGCGGGATCGTCGGCGTGAACCGGTCGATGAAGGGCAAGCCCCTGGGGAAGGCCGCCCGGACCGGATCGATGGACTCGGTCCTGTTCCCGGAGAACCCGGTTGCGAACGCCCAGCGGATCATCAGCGACCTCCGGACGATCTTCCCACCGACGACCGACACGCACGTCTTCGGACCGATGGCGCGACTCGGCTGGGGAACGCCGACGCTGATCACTGCCGATATCGCGGTCGTCCTGGAGATTCCCACCTGGAAGATCGCCCTGCTGGGACGTCTCTCGACGGTGCTCCCGGACGAGAAAGCCGCGCTCATCGAATTGAATCTGTCGGTAGCCGGCTTTCTCAACACCGAGAAGCAGTCACTCAAAATCGACGCCAGCCTCTATGACTCCCGGATTGTCATGTGGACGGTCAGCGGCGACATGGCGATGCGGTCGAACTGGGGCGACGAGCCACGCTTCCTGCTTTCCGTCGGGGGCTGGAACCCACGGTACGATCCACCGGAAGACTTCCCGGAACTCCGGCCGGTGAAAGCCAGCATGGGTGCCCCCGGAGGCAACCCTCGTATCGAGTACACCGGCTACTTCGCGGTGACGTCCAACACCGTTCAGGCCGGCGCGGGCGTCCACGCCGTCGCCAAGGCGGGTCCTGCCAAGATCGAAGGCAAACTCGCCTTCGACGCGCTGTTGCAGTTCAACCCGTTCAAGTTCATCGTCGACTTCAACGCGTCGCTGTCCGTGGAGATCAAGGGCAAGGGCCTGTCGATCAGGGTCGACGGAACGCTCAGCGGCCCCGGGCCGTTCCGGATCAAGGGGACGCTACACATCGAGATTCTCTTCTTCGATATCACGGTCAACGCCGACGTCACGATCGGACCTTCGAAGGACAAAGAGGAGATGCCCAGAGCACGGGTCCTTCCGAAACTCGAAGCGGAACTCGGCAAGCCCGCAAACTGGACGGCGCAGTTGCCCGAGAGCGGGGCGAGCTGGGCGACGATCCGTGAGATCGAGACCGCGGAAGGAGAGGTGCTCGCCCATCCGATGGGTCAGCTTAGCGTTCGCCAGACGGTCGCACCTCTGCAGTACGAACTGGAGAAGTTCGGGAACGCCAAGCCATCAGGGTACACGAAATTCGAGATAACCGAGGTGACCGTCGCCGGGTCCTCGGCGATCGAGTTCGGCGAGGAAGCGACCGAGCGGTTCGCCCCGGCCCAGTTCTCGAAGATGAGCGATTCGGAGAAGATGAACAGCCCGTCCTTCGAGGACCATCCGGCCGGGCGGAAGATGCGCCATGCGGGCGTCTACTGTGGTTATCCCGAAGGCAAACGTGACCGGAACCGCCGCCAGACGGAGTTCGGCTACGAGTGTACGGTCATCGACCGGACGAAGGACAACTGGGGAACCGCGCTCGAGAATCTCGGACGCTTCCGTGTCGAGGGACTGGACGCGATCTCCGGACTGGACGAGGACTACAACGACGCGCTGGCGGAGGTCAGCGCGGTCGCAAACTCCCCGATCCGGACCAGCGGGAGCGGGCGCTTCCGCCTGTCCAAGCACGAACAGGAGATCGTCGACGCCCAGGTGGCCGGTCTGGCCACCGAGATCGACATCGACGGTCAGAACGGCGACGAAACAGACGCGAACGGGACCCGGCGGGTCGTCCGCGGCGGATCCGACCCGGACGTCGGCGGTCTGGCTGGCTCCGTGTCGATGAACGACTCGGAATACGTCGTCGCAAACGCGAGCGACATGAGCGAGGCGGACATCCCGACCGTAGACGGCGAGATGTCAAAGTCACAGGCGCAGCGAGCGCTGTCACGATATAAAGAGAATAATCCGGAGGCGGGCAAGCAATTGCGGGTCGTCGAGGCCCGCCGCACGCGGTCAGATGGTTCTGGAGGTGTCAGCCTGTGAGATCACCTATTCTACCACGGACGCGTGACATGGGTCGGGCGACGAAGTCGCGTATGCCACCACGGACACGTGGCATGGGTCGGACGACGCGGGAGGGTTCAGCATGAAAAAATCGACGTTCACGTTCTATCCATCGGTCAGAGAGGGGTACAGACCAGCAGAGCCGTTCTCGAAAGACGGGCCGGCTGTCGACGAAGCCGGGACAGCAAGGATCGACCTGGAGTTGACCGCAACTGGCCCGGAAGGGACCGAGACCGTAGCGCCTGGTGTGGATCTCCGGATATACGGGCCGGGGGAAGTGACCAATCTGGATACCGACCAGATCGTTCGGATGGAGCCCGAACCCGAGACGACGGCGTTCCCGCCGAACTACTTCCCGCTGGTCGAGTTCGACAGTCCGCAACTCCCCTGGCTGTTCAGCCCGCAGCGGGCCGATTCCAGGGGTCGAAACCGGCCCTGGCTCTGTCTGGTCGTCGTCGAGGATCGCGCGAGCACGTACAAGCCTGCCGGCACTGGTCCGTGTCCGGTCATCGAGACCCCGACCGACGAGTTGCCAGACGCCAGCGAGAGCTGGGCCTGGGCGCACGCCCAGGTAGTGGGCAGTCACTCACCGGAATCGATCTTCGGCTCGCGCTCTGACCGGACGGTCTCCCGGCTGTTGTGTCCCCGGAATCTCGATCCCAAGACGAAGTACCGGGCCTGTGTAGTCCCCACCTTCGAACCCGGTCGACGCGCGGGGTTGGGACTGGACCCGTATCCGAACGATGACGACGAGATCAATCTGGCGTGGGGCGACGAGGACACCGTTCGACTACCCGTCTATCACTCCTGGGTGTTCACCAGCGCCAAGCGGGGCGACTTCGAGTCGCTGGCGCGCGAACTCGACCCCGTCGAGTTCGGTCCGGACGTCGGCTTTCGGACGATCGACGTGAGCAACCCCGGCCCGACGGACCTGAAACTCCCGTACGACGCCTCGACCGATCAGGGAACGGTCGGCATCGGCGGCGCGCTGAAATCTATCGGTGCCGAACCGGACGCCTACGCCGAGTCGATGCGGTCGGACTTGCGCGACGTTCTAAACAAGCCCAACGAGGTCGTCGAGGAGACCGACTACGGGGCGGTCGGACCACCGCTGTACGGCCAGTGGCACGTCGGGATTCCGGAACTCGAACCGGAGCCCCAGATGGACACCGAGGCCTATTACTACCCGAAGTGGTTCAACACGCTGAACAGCGACCCCCGCAACCGGATCGCTGCGGGCTATGGCACCCAGGTAATCCAGGACGAACAGGAGCGGCTGATGGCCAGCGCCTGGGAGCAATTCGGCGATCTCGACCTGGCCAACAGGTACCTTCGACGCGTGCAACTCGCAGAGCGGATTCTCACCATGCGACACCAGAAACTGGAGTCGTACTCCACCGGATCGTTGCTCGGATTCAGTGCTCCGCTGCACGG
Organism: Halapricum sp.; assembly: GCA_036628575.1. Taxonomy (GTDB): domain Archaea; phylum Halobacteriota; class Halobacteria; order Halobacteriales; family Haloarculaceae; genus Halapricum. Next base: position 33,662 of record JAZKRQ010000006.1, on the reverse strand, counting down.
GACGCTGTTCGACGCCGATAGCGACGCCAAGACGATCCACGCGAAGTCCCTCGAAAGTGATCTGCCGACTGCGCTGTCCTCGACTTCCTTCCGGCGACTGACTCGGTCGAACGGTCCGCTGGCACGCCGGCCCGGAACGTCCGTCGACACGACGAAGTTCGTCACGCACCTGGAGACCGGACGCGTCCCGCGGCTGACCGACGGGCTCTCGTTCACAACCGAATCCGCGATGGACGGCATGGAGGGCCAGATCGCCGGCGACCGGGAGATGGAACCGGCGGGGGACCAGCCGCCAGGTGATACGTCGATGCAGCAGTTCGAAGCCCAGCCTGGCGGACCCTCGGAGGCGGTCCCCACTGGACGCGGGCCGCCTCCGGGGGGTATGGGAGAAGTTCCAGAGCCGGGTCCCGACCTCCAGCGCGTGCTGACGGCGCTCGACAGCCTCGACGCGCACGCGGACACGGCCGACAGCGTCGTGACCGACCTATCGACGGCCGTGCGGCGTAACGACGCCGAGACGGTCCGTGATCTCGTCGAGGACACTCCCACAGTACTGGATCACTGCGAGAGCGTCGGGCGGAACACCTTCGACCCTCTATCGCGGGCTATCTCCAAGACGCTGACCGACCCGCGGCCGGAAGAACTCCCCGAGAGTTTCGACCGCGCGGCGGCCAATCGCCACCTGCAATCGCTACATCGAGCCCAGCGCCGGCTCGTCGATGCCGTCGAATCGACGATGGTCGCACTCGCGACAGGCGAGCCGGCCCGGACCGTCAATCGGCATCTGGACCGGGCGAGCGAGGCGGTCAGCGAGCTACAGCGGACCAGCGCGGATCTTCGATCCGCGACGGAGCCGCGCGCCGCTCCGCCGATGGAGACGATGTCAGCGATGATGAGCGGTACTGCCCTCGAAGGCGAGCAAGTGAACGTGCCGGAGATCGGTGAATCGACACCGAAGAGTATCAAATTGCCCTCGAAGGACGATCTTCGTGATTCGGTGGTATCAGGGATCGATCCGAAGGTACAGTTACCCGAACGGGCCGCGGACGTGATCGGTATCCCGCAATTGCCCGAGCGGGAGGATCCGGTCGAGGACGTGCTTGCCGCACCCACCTTCACCGACACGACCTACAAACTGCTCGCGGAGTTGAACCAGGAGTACTTCCTGCCGGGGGTGGGCGATATCCCCCATGATAGCATCGGTGTCCTCCAGACGAACCCGGAGTTCATCGAGGCGTTCATGACGGGACTCAACCACGAGTTCGCCCGCGAGCTTCAGTGGCGGAACTTCCCGACAGACCGACGCGGCACGTACTTCCGACGGTTCTGGGAGCGAAAGGGCAACCCTGAGATCGACAGCGACAACCTGGAGGCGCTGGCGGACATCGAACCGATCCACACCTGGGACGAGAACGATCTCGGCCAGAACAGCCCTCACGACAACCACGCCAAAGTTGTGCTGTTGATCCGTGGCGAACTACTGCGTCGGTATCCCAACACCGATATCTTCGCCGCCAAGGCCGCCGCGGACGACAGCGACGATCCCGGTGGAGAGCCGGATCGCGTCCCCGCGTTGCCTGACACGCACGTCTCCCGCGACGACGAGGGTCCGGACGTCAAGTTCCCGGTCTTCCGCGGGAAACTCGACCCCGATCTGACGTTCTTCGGGTTCGATCTATCGCCGGACGAGGCGCTGTACGATCCCTATCACGAGGGGCCAGAGGAACCGGACGACCATCCCGACGAGGGTTGGTTCTTCGTCCTGCAGGAACCGCCAGCTGAGACGCGATTCGGTATGGACGTCGGGACAGACGAGGACGTCGGCGAGACTCCCTACGGAGTGGACTCCGACGATCCCGCGACGCCTAGAGTGCCCAGCGCGGAGATGGCCGACGAGGTCGAGCGGGGCTGGAACGGCCTCTCGTGGGCGCATCTCGTCGAGGAGGGCACGGATCCGGCAAGCGTCGATTACGTCGACATCGACGGCACCAGACCTGGCCAGGAGAACTGGGCCGTCGAAGACAGCCAGGCCACAGGCACCGGCGACGACGGCGACTCGTCGAGCCCTGGCGGGCCCGACAGGTGGGGGTTCAACAGCGCTCACATGGCCCGGGCGACCTGGCAACTGCCCGTTCGAATCAGCATCCACGCCGACGACATGATACCCGAAGAACCCCCGACCGACGAGACCGACTGGCGTAACGTGCAAATCGACACCCAGGGGATGGTCGTGAACACGGGTGGGAACCTGTGAGTTCGACGACCGATCCCTGGAATGCGGTCGCGGACGCGCGTGCATCCTGGCGGCGAGCGGACGACGAACTCCCGAGGCTGCGGGCCGTCCACGGCGACCTCTCGACGACGCTCGACGCACTCAGGCGAAACAAGCCCGGCGACGCGGCGATCACGGAAGCGCTCGACTCGGTCGAGCGACTCGGCGGCGAGAGCGACGACCGAAGGGCCGCACTCGACTTTCTCACCGAGCCGGTTCTCGACGGGGGTCGGGCTGTGCAGGCCGCGTTTCAGCAGGGGCGGGGCGTCATGCCCGCGGCCGACGCCGTCGCGAGCGCGCTGACCGGTTACGTCGACGGCGGTAGCTGGTCGGCCGTCACGAGCGCGGTCACGGATCTCCTCCAGCCACCGGACGGTCCGATGGCGATCGATACGAGTGCGCTCGAGCAGGTGGTAGCGCTATTCGGTATCGCGATCGAGGCCGGGATCGCCGCACGTGAGGAGCGGGCCGACAGCCTCCAGTCGGTACTGGCCGATGCCTACGAGGAGACCGACACGCCGATCCCCGAAATTGACGAGCAGCCGATCACTCTGCTCCCGGTCCGCCTGGAAACGCGGTTCGTCGATCAGGAAAGGACGACTAACGGCGACCTGTCACAGCTGCTAATCCGGGTCTATCCCGATCAGATCCACGGCGACTCACACGAGGAGGAGCTGACCGACGACGAGGTACTGTGGGGGCAGAATTTCTGGGCGACCCTGTGGTACGCCCGCCACCCCGACCAGTCGGTCGTTCCGGACGATCCGTCCGCGTCGTATCTGCAGGAGCGGCTGCCGAACCAGCGACTGTGCGAGCTGGTCGCCGGGATCGACGATTCGAAGTTCTCCGACGCACATCACAAACGCTACCGCGAGTGCAAAGAGCGGGCCTGGAAGCAGTTGTTAGACCGGTTCAGTCGCGAGCGGGCGGCCTACATCGTCCACGCGCTGGAGCCGACCGACGATGAACTAGCCGGCAACCTGGTGACCCGGCCTGAAGCCCCGAGACAACCCCCGGACGGCAGCGGTAACAGCGGCGACGGTGACGGCGACAGCGGGGGCGGGTCCGGTTCCGCCGGCCCGTTCGTTGGATCACTCGATACCGACGCCGTCGCCGCTCAACTCGACGACGAGACGATGGTCGAAGGGTTCGATACCGCGGGGGCCGAGCCGGACTTGAACGAGGCTGTGGCCGAGACGGAAACCGAGATCGACGCCAGCGCAATCGAAAACGTGGATCTCCAGCCCACCGAGTCACTGCCGGAGAAACTCCCGGAACTGTCCTTCCCATCGGTCCCGCGCAAGCCCGAATCGTGGACACAGCAGCCGCGAGCGGCGCTATTGCCGGACCGATGGATAGCGATCGCCGAGTGGGAGACGGCAAGCGGGGAGACGAAACGCAACGCCGTCGAGGGCGACCCGATCCGCGAACCGCTCCCGCTCGGCCCGAGTCCGGAGTCGGTCGCGGAGGAGGAGTTAGCCGGTCAGGGAACCGATTCACCCGCACAGGACCGGACGGAGTGGATGGTCGAGTTCGACGACGCCGAAGCGGTCGGGATGGGATTGCGGCTCCGGCTGACGAGCCTCTCGGGGTTCGACCCCCACCGTGGATTCTCGAAACTCACGGTGGTTGGAGTGAAGGCATCGATGGACACAGACCGGACGCCAGAGGCGCTTTCGGACTTGATCGACGCCCATCACTACACCGACGGGCTCGAATTCCTGCCCCAGGGGACGCCGACGAACAACCACGACGAGTCCTCGGGGTATTCCCGCAGTGACGATCCCCTGGAGAGCATGGGAATCGAAGCCGGCGAACCGCTGGTCGAGAGTGGCGACCGAAGCGACGGCGACCTGCTCGCCCGGGCGCTGGCGATCGACTCCGAAACCGATCACGTCTTCGAACATATCGAGAACGCCGGCGAGACAGAACAGCGCGATGCCCGACATATGAACTCGGCGCTGTGGCCGGCCACGCTGGGCTATCTCTTCCAGGATCTCATGATCCACAACGATCTGACGAGCAATCCCAGCGTCTTCGGCGGCGGCATGGGGAAGAATCTCACTGGTTCGGATCGCCGACAGCGGCTGAACCGATTGATGCTGTGGCACGACGCCTACCGGCGACACTTCGTCCGGTACGTCCGGGGCCGCGGTCCCTTCCCGGCACTGCGGGTCGGCAAGCAACCGTATGGAATCCTGCCAGCGAAGGCGATCGAGACCGAGCGAGAGGTTCCTATCCTCGATCAGCAACTGGTGGCGGATCTGGAACTCGGCAATCGGACCATCGAGGACGTCCAGGCCCAGGGGACCGATCTCGATACCCTGGTCAACGGCGGCGTGGATTCGACCGTTCTGATGGACGCCGGTGCGAAACCACAGCAATTGCTCGAAGCCGGCGCGGAACCGGACGAATTGATGTCCGGTGGCGTCGAACCGAGGACGATCATCCAGGAGACCAATCTCACTCCTGACTCACTCACGCAGGACGGCATCGGCCTGTTGAAGACCTCACGTGTGACCCGGTCGCGACTCGAATCGGCGGGCGTCCCGGTCGAAGATCTCCAGCAGCGAGGAGTCACAGTGCGGGCGCTCTCCCGGGGCGAGGTCTCCGACGAACAACTAGAGGAGGCCGGCGTAACCACCAGATCAGTCGCGGAGGTCCTGCTACCGCGACAGGCTAAATCACTGGGCATCACGCCGTCCACGCTCGAAAAGGCAGGCGTCACGCCCGGTGCACTCCTGCGCGGGGAACTCTCGGCCGAACAGGTCGAGGCGCTGGGGCTCTCGTCCCGCGCCGTGGCGGACGTCGTCCTGCCCGACGCAGTCCGGGACATGGGTATCACGCCGAAGAAAATCGAAGACGCGGGCGTCTCGCCGCGCGATCTGATCAACGGCTCGGTCAGTGCGGAGGACCTCGAAAAGGCGGGGGTCACTCCGGAAGCCCTGGCGGAAGCCCTCCTCCCACAGGAGCTTGTCGAGTTCGGTATCACGCCCGAGCAGGTCGGCGAGGCGGTCGATCTCGCTGACCTGTTCAACGGCGACGTCGGGGTCGAAGATCTCGAAACGGCAGGGCTGAACACGCAAAACCTCGCCGACGCACTACTCCCGCAGTCATTCCGGGATGCCGGGATCACGCCCGAGACACTGGAGTCGGCCGGCATCACTCCCGCGGCAGTCCTGAACGGCCAGGTCTCGCCGGAAGACATCGTCGAGGCAGGTGTAACGCCGGACGCGCTCGCCGAGGCGGGCGTGCTGCCGGACGTGCTCTCGGACGTCGGCTCGGTCTTCGGGGACTTGCTCGACGCCGGGCTCAAGCCGATGGAGTTGCTCGAAGAGGGTCTCTCGCCGAAGGCGCTGGTCGACGCCGGCGTCGATCCCCAGATGCTCGTCGAGGCTGGAATCGCGCCCAAGCGGCTCGTAGACGCCGGGCTGGACGTGGCTGAGATCGCCGCGAAGGGGACGGTTCCGGTTCAGGACCTCTTGGAAGCGGGAGCGTCGCCCCAGCAACTGGCCCGGCTCGGTGCAGCCGTCGAAGACCTTTCCGGAGGCGAAGTCCCCGCACAGGAACTCGTCCAGGCAGGATTCACGGCGTTCGACCTGCTGGAAGCGGGTGCGGACGCACTCGGGGTCGCAGAGGGTGGTTCCCGGCCCAGCCAGCTCCGGGATGCCGGCGTCGACGCCGGAACACTCCGGGAAGCCGGAAAGGCCGCGGGCTCGCTGCGGTCTGCCGGCTATACCGCCGAAGAACTCCTCGACACCGGCTATACCGTCGAAGAACTGCTCAACGGCGGCTTCTCACAGGAGGAGCTGTCTGCGGCCGGCGTCGAGGCCGCGGCCCTGGAGGGCGCCGGTCGGGCCGTCGATGAACTGCTGGCCGCGGGACACCCCCCTGAACGCCTCCGGGCGAACGGCTACGGTGCCGATCAACTACTCGATGCGGGGCTGGACGTGGCCAGTCTGGTCGCGGCGGGCTACACCGCCGGAGAACTCAAGGACGCAGGGGTTTCCACGCAGCAACTCGTCGAGGCGGGGATGGATCCCAGCGAACTCAGAGCTGCCGGCACCGATTCGAAGGCACTGGCCGACGCCGGCGTCGACGCACGAACGCTCAAGGACACCGGTGCGGCGGCCGAGGATCTCCTCGATCACGGCTTCGAACCACAGGAGTTGCTCGACGCCGGGTTCGCCTCGGTCGAACTCGAAGTCGCCGGGGTCGACGTCGATCAACTCGCCGAAGACGTCGTCGAAGGTGAAGCCGATACCGGCGACGTCGCTGATGCCGCTCTCAGCGGGCTGCAGTACGCAGCGACGGTCCTGGAAGACCCGGACCAGGCGGAGCGGGATCTCTATTCGTTCAGCTTCGACCCGGCCGTCCCGAAACTCCCGGAGAAGGCGGACGTCGTCCCCGGCGACGATACCGAGGGGACAGAGGCCGGCGAGACCGACGGCGGCGTGGCGGCCGGCGTCCCGGTCGTGCGGCCGCTGTCGATCGACGACCAGTTACCCGGCGACCTCCGGGGGCGCTTGCGAGGACTGGGCAAACACTGGAGCGAGGCGGCCGCGAACGCACCCTTCTCCGGAGCGACCGACGAGGGCGGCGTTCTCAACGCGCTGAAGCGCGAGGGGCTGTCAGCCGACATCCGCCAGCAAACGATGGCGTTCTCGGCGGAACCGACCGAGCACTACGACTGGGTGAACCAACAGATTCGATACCTGTACGGCGGCGGTTCGCCGATCCAGTCGCTTACACAGGACATGTCCGAGGGGGCAGTCGACCTCGACCCGCGGATCGGTCACTTCAGACTGGAGGACATCTCCCGCGAGGAGATCGAGGCGTACCAGGAAGAGCGGGGGGAAACCGGCCGACGGACGCCGTTTTACCGTTACCTCCGGACTTTCGACAGACAGGGAACGATCGAGCCCCACGAGATGGTCGACGCCGACGTCACGCAGTTCATCGACGTTTTGCTGGAGTCGTCGTTCTCGGACGTCAGGAAACTCTCGCACACGATCTCGGTCAAACCGGATAACCTGAACGCGGACGCAATTGAAGGGATTGACGGCTGGAGCGGGCTCACCGACGAAGAGCGTCGCCAGAAGATCGTTAACGGCCTCGAAAACGCCGACGATCCGAACACCTTCGTCGACACGCTGGTGAAAGACGCCGGCTCGGGCTTCCCGGGGCGGTCGAAACTGTACCAGCTCGCAGAGAACCAGACCAGGCACAACGACTCCGGCGCGCTTCGGTCGCTGTTGCGGCTGCTGTTACAGTACGGTACCCTTCAGGAATACGTCGCCGCCCGACGGCGGCTCGGTCTGGCCTACGACGACGTGCCGGATGCCTGGCCGGATCCGGCCTACTACGACGGCCAGAACGGGCCGCTCGAGACGCTTCGGGGAACGGAAAACACCGCCCCGAAGGCCCTGCGGTCGCACCCGAACATCGGTAGCATGGCGACGGTGGGCGGGGACGCGTACGACTACGTCGATGCGCTACAGGACGCGGCGCTGGATTACACCTCCACTACGTCGATCGACCCCCGGATCAGCGAGTTCACCGATAGTCTCCGGTATCTCGGCGGTCTTGAACCGCACGAGCTGGCGACGCTTGCCCGGGAGACGCTGGATCTATCGAGCCATCGCCTCGACGCCTGGTGGACCTCCCTGGCGACCAAGGACCTGTTCGAACTCCGGGAAGCCCAGGGAAGTTACGACACCGAGAGCGGGTTCGACCACGAGAAGTGGAGCGGCGGCGGCAGTGACGTCCCGCGGGCGACTATCGATCCGGGCCTGCTTTCGAACGTCACGCTCGAAACCGGCGCGGGTGATGACTCGGAGACCGAAGGTACCGGCGACGTCAGCGGAGGCGTGGACAGTACCGTCGGGAGTGACGTAGCCGCCGGCGGGTCCGACTCTGCGGTCGAGTTCGATCCCGCAGTGATCGCGGACATGGATATCCAGCTTGAGAGCGATACCACCAGCAGCGAATCACAGCCCGACGGCGGGTTCGATGCGACCGATGCCGAGGTCGATCTCTCCGGTGTGTCCTCGGACGACGAGCAGTCGGGTCAAGATGCGGCCAGTGGGGCGTCGGGGCAGGGAAGCGGGACCGTCGATCTCTCGACGCTCCAGGAAGCTGGCCAGGTTGCGACCCGAGACCGACTGCGCGATCCGTCGAAACTCGACAGCCGCGTCCAGTCAGATCCGGGTGTGTACGTGGGTGGGTACGGTTTCGTCGAGGATCTCTCGGCGGACGTCGAGGGTCAGGACGGCCCGGAATACATCCAGGCACCGTCCGAACAGCACGCGACGACTGCCGCGGTCCTGCGCAGCGGTGCGGAGGCTCACGACGCGGACGAGGGCGAGAACCTGCTGGAGATCGATCTCTCGGCCGAGCGAGTCCGGACGGGTATGCGGTTGATCCGCGGCGTCCGTCGTGGTCAGTCGCTTTCGGCGCTACTGGGCTATCGCTTCGAGAGACGGCTCCGAGAGAAGACCCTCGCAGGCGACGCCGACGTGATGCAGTACGCCGACGTCTTTCGGGTCGTCTTTCCGGCGAAACTCGACAAGATGAAGCGGCCTGACGAGGTGCAAAGCCAGGGCAAGACCGAAGGCAAGGAAGACCTCGCACGCCGGGACGTCGTCGACGGGCGGAAGCTAGTCGAGAACTGGTCGGACTACCCCTTCGAGCGGGGCGACAGCCTGCCGGAGACTGGCACCGATAAGTACCAGGCGATCGACGACATCGTCTCTGAACTGGCCGACGAGGTCGACGCTGCCGGCGACCTTCTGACTGCCGAGAGCGTCCACCAGCTAGGTCAGGGCAACTACGAGCAGGCCGGCGGCTCGGTCGACGCGCTGGCGAAGGGTGAACCGCTGCCCGACCCCTCGATCGCCCGGACGCCTCGCAGCGAGATCGGACTGACCCACAGGCAGTGTCTGTTGTTCGGAACGCCCACCTCAGAGGTCGGGGCTACCCCCCGTTCCCGGGCCGAACCCGCACTCTCCGCGTGGGTGGGAGAACTACTGCCCGGCCACGATTCCGTGGAGTGTCTGGCCACGCTCCGGTGGACCGAGACGACGACAGACGTGGACGGAAACGAGACCGAAGTCGAGCAGTCCCACGAGACGAGCGTGACGCTCGCGGAACTCGACCTCGACGCGCTCGACGTCCTGTTACTGTTCGGAGCCGACCGTCAGCCGGCACGTTCGGAACTCGAACAGCGGCTCGTCTACCATCTGATCCGGGACCGTCCCGACAGCCCAGCCGTGCCCGCCGACGCGGAGGTCGAACTCGAACTCACCGAGACCGAGACCTCGGATGCGATCCCGATGTCCGACCTGCTCGAACTGACTCGGAGCATCCGCGAGCTAGTCCAGGCCGCCCGACCGGTAAACGCGGAGGACCTCGCCCATCCCACGGATCAGGCCGGCGAGGGCTACGACGTCAGCACGGCTGACACGCTGGCCGCGCGGGCGAACACTGCCCAGGATCGGCTGCTGTCGGTCACGAGAGAGGTCGACGAACGGCTCTCGGTGCTAGATAGCGACCACCAGCAAGGCGACGCAGTCGACGACTTGGACGCGACTGACGTGGCCAGCACCGACGGAGGGAACGACATCGGATCCGGACAGTCCGGCGGTTCGTGGGACAATCTCGGAGGCGGCGTGTCTCTCCCCGGTGAGAACGCACCGGTGATCGACACGGCGTTCACGGTCCCCGACCCGACGGTGACTGAACAGGCAAGCGATCTCGTCGACGCGATCGAGGCAGTCGACGACGAAGTCCCTCTCTCGACCGCCGAATCGGTCGCGAACAGCATCGATGCGGGCAGTATCAGGGACGAACTCTCGGCGCTACTCGATACGCTCCCCGCCGGGTTGGCCGATCCGAACGCCGTTCGGGCCGACGTTACCGTCGAGTCAGCGACGGGCCAATCCGTCGCAGGCATGCTCGGCGAACCGGTCGAAGTCCCTGACGTCGGCACCGGCGACGAGACGGACGGGGCCGATGGTGACGGCGGGACGAGCGACGACGGTGAGGACGGAAGCGACGGTGCCGACAGTAGCGGCCCGATCGCCTGGGTGCCGGAAGGCGGACAGCTCGATACGACGATTCCCGGGTCGACCGGCGGCGATTCCGACGACACGATCGACATGGCCGACCTGCCCGAAACGGAGTACACCGGCGGCACGTACTACGGGGAGACCCTCGACTCGGTGACGCTTTCGGAAGGGAGTTTGCAGTTCGGGGGGACGAGCGACCTGTCCGGCGGCGACAGTGGGGAGACGGGAGACGACGGAGGCGATACCGACGATACGTCCGGCGGGGACGACACGGAGCCAACGCCGGACTGGTCGACAGCTACGGCGACGATCCGCGCCTGGGGGACCGACGGGCTCTCGTGGTTCGAGCGGGAGACGACGACCACCCCCGACGCGGACGGATCGTTCAGCGTCGACCTGGACTTCTCGGACGTCGATCCCGGAACGCCGTTCCAGGTCGTCGCAATCGTCGATGGAACAGTAGTCTACAGCGGTACTGGTCGGGTCGTCGGTGACGTCACTACGAGCACCCAGTCAGTCCTGGAGAACGACTGCCCGAACCTCCGGCAGTTGCTGTGGCTGCGTGCGCGCCAGCCCCTGTACGACACGCTATCGGGGTCAGCCGCGGACCTCGACCTCGCGCTCTCGTTAGCCGATTTCGACGCGATGGGTGACGAACGTGACGCCGCTGACCCCTCATCCAGTCCGATCACGACGGAGGACATCGATGCCGTGGACGACATGTTGGCCGTCGAGGGCACGGATCCGGGGGCGCTCGCAAGCGCGGTCGATACGGCCGTTGGACCGGTGAGCAGACTCGGACTCGACCGGATCGTGGACGTCGCCGGCGAGGGCGGGCCGAGTGACGTCGCCTACTGGTACGGCCCGACGGAGGCACTGAGCGACGTCCGGGCCCGTATCACCCGGTTGCTGGCTAACCCCGCGCTGTACAACGCCGGGGTCGCACCGTGGCTCCTCTCGTATCATCACGACTCGGCAGCGTTGCTCCACGGAATGGACGGCGGTGACGAGATCGCGGCCTACCTCGACGCGTTCCTGTCGGCCCCGCCCTGGCTGGTTCGCTACCTCGACGAGCAGATCGAAGCACCCGCGACACTCATCCAGGAGTTGTCCGCGTGGTTGTACACTCCTTCGGAGGTGGCTGACACGGGCGATCTAGCGACGTCGGTCCACGATCTGGCGACCGTCGTCACGGATCTCCCCGCGCTGGCAGTGTTGTTCCGTGGTCTGCCCACCGTCGACGACAACTCCTCTCTGAAGACGTTCAAGATCCACCTCCAGGGTCTCGCCTCGACGATGGGGACCGGCGCGCCGGCGATCCCCGATCCATCGCCGGCGGGATCGACGTTCGACGCTGACGCGTCCGCGGCGATGACTGACCTGGCAAGTGACGCCCACAGCGTTGAGAGTGCGATCTCGCCAGTGGTCGGCAGCGAGGCCGATAGATCATTCCGGCGGATCGTCCTCGAACGGCTCCGGGAACCGATGACAGTCGCCGCGTCCTACGGCGTCTTCGGCGGGACACCGCGCAGTCCGGACGGCGGCGCACCCGACGACGAGGTGGCGCTCGTCGAACAGGCGCGGGCGTTGCTGAAACGGCTCCGAACACGACTCACTGAGGCCGCGGCACTCGATCCGCGGCTGGTCAGCGGCCAGAGTACCCGGCCGGTCCCCCAGCGCGTCGAAGACCAGACGGACCGTCTGCAGACGCTGTTCGGTGACGGCTTCACCGTTCTGCCGCCGTTCACGCCCTCGAACGGGGCGGAGCTGACGGCGACGTTCACCGACGGCCAGCTGGTCCCGGACGACGATTCGATGGCTGCGGAGACGTGGCTCCAGCGGGCGGCTTCGTTCCGGGACAACGTCGATAGCTTCCGTGAGGCCCGGACCTACAGCGAAACGATAGATGACAAGCTCACCACGCCGCTGACGATCGGCCAGGTACCATACGAATCAGGTGACACCTGGGTCGGTGTCGACGGGGTCGAGCCGGCCGCCGGCAAGCTTTCGCTTGTCGCACAGTTCCCGCTCGAGGCGTCGCCCGGCTCGACGAACGCCCCCATGACGGGATTGTTCGTCGACGAGTACACCGAGGGCGTGCCCGAGAGCACCGAGACCTCCGGTGTCGCACTCAACTACGACGATCCAGGCATGCGGGCCCCGCAGTCGGTTCTGGTGGCGATGCCACCTGACGACGGTGAGTGGACGCTAGACGACCTGGCGGCCACAGTCGCGGAGACGAGCGAGTACATGAAACGCCGGGCGATGGATATGGGTGACGTCGACGAAGCGGCCCGGTTGTTCCCGGGACTGTACTTCGCCTCCCAGCGCGATCCGACGCCATCGACGCCGACGGTCGCCTTCGAGATGCTCGACTGGTACGATCGACAGATAGAGATGCGTCTGCTGAAGCCGAACCTGATTATGAATTTCGAGGAGGGATCCGACGATGAGTGATCGGACCGTCTGGTCACGACTGGAGCCCCGTCCCCGGAAAGACGAGATGACCGACGCGCTTCGAGCGCCGATCCGGGACCCGCTGTGGATGCTCTCCCGGCAGTGGCAGGTCAGCGAGTTTCAGGGCGAGGACGGCGGTTCGCCGGTCAAGGTTGATCTCGACATCGCAGAGGACCGACTGACGCGGGTCGATCTCAAAGGTGGCGGTCGCGGTGAGGAGGGCGAGCCGGCAGGGCCGTTCGACTACGAAGGCGGGCCGCTCGAGTCGATCGTCGAGCGTGAGGAAGTGATGACCGACGACGACGGTCCGCCGTTGCGACTCCGGGCCGAGGCCGGCCAGCAGTTCCTCCGGACGCTCGCCGACGCCGGCTACGGCAGCCACAGCGCCGGGGATTTCCCCGAGGCACTACGGCTGGAGGCCCCGGAGCGACCACTGGAATCGACCGACCGTCGCTACGTCGAACTGATGGACGGCCGTGCGCTCGATGGGACCGAGGTCGCGCGAGCGATCCGGTCTGCAGTGGGCAACATCGACGACGTTGTCGCCGGTGAGGCGAGTTCGTGGTCCGGCGTCAGCGCTGGCGATCTCCCAGTTCCCACAGAAGAATCCCGAAACAGCACGTTCGACGAGTGTTGTGAGGACTTCTACGGCTGGTACGTCGGGCTGTACGACGAGCCCACGACCGAGACTGGATCGGCGTGGGACCCGACCCGCCTGGAGTATCGATTCGCGGTCGCGACAGGCGCAGGCGGGACTGAAACGGTCCTGGAGGCCCCGGAGTACCACGGCGGCCACCTCGACTGGTACGCGTTCTCTTCGGCCGAGGAAGCCGAGAGCCTCGGAACACCGGAACAGGGAGGGACCCCAACCGAGGGTCAGTTGTCGGACGACGGCCAACTGGATATCCCAGCGGGAGTCACAGCCCCCGGAGCGACCGGGGACATGGACCTCTCGGATATCGAGTCGCTGCCACTGAACGTCTCGACAGTCCATCGATCCAAGACGGTAGTCCCGACACAGATTTCGTTCCCGGGGATGCCGGCCAATCGCTGGTGGGAGTTAGAGGATGGCGACGTCGACATCGCACAGGCCACCGACGACGGGGCCAGCCTCGCGCGGCTGTTGCTCGTCGAGTTCGCCGCCCAGTACGGCAACGACTGGTTCCGTATCGGCCTCGACACGCCCGTCGGGACGCTCACCCGCCTGACTGATCTCACGGTGACGGATTCCTTCGGCGTCTCCGAGACGGCAGAGCCAGCAATCGAGGACGACTGGAAGATGTTCATGCACGAGTTGCCACGTCACGACGAGCCAGGACTGTTCGTCCCGCCGACGCTAGCTGACTCGGTGACCGGCGATCCCGTCGAGAAGGTCGTGTTCACCCGCGACGAAATGGCCAATCTCGCCTTCGCCATCGAACGGATCGTCGAGAGTCCGACGGGACAGGCGCTCGATCGCACGGAGTTCCAGGAGCCCGAACTCGTGATCGACCGCGTGGTCGCCGACAGCGACCCTGACGCGGAGTACGTCGAACTCGCGAACCCCGGCGAGGACCGACTGGTCATCGACGATCACACGATAGCGGCCGAAACCGATGGAACGGCTACGGAGGTGTACACGTTCGGTCAACGCACGCTCGGCCCGGGCGAGACGTTCCGAGTGTATACCGGAGCCGCCCCAGAGCCCGACGTGATCGGAGCAGGGTTGAGTGCCTCGGCCTGGACTGACAGTGAGGCCGTGACCATCTCCAACGCAGACGATCGGGTCGTGGTCAAGAAGCTGCTCGCGCGACCCAGTGACGCGCTGGCCGATTACCGACTCTCGACGGACGTGCCCGACTACTGGTTCCCGTTCACGCCCGAACAGGGGTGGAACTTCAAACTCGAACGCGCGCTGTTGCTCGATGCCTCGACGCTGGGGCTCCCGATCGCCTCACTACCCCGGCCCCTGGGTGAGATTCTCCGTCCCGAAGACAAACACCTCCCCGAAGGTGAAGACACGTATCAGATCCACGAGGAAGAGGTTACCCGGAGTGGCCGCGAGATTACCCGCCGGTACCAGCACGCCCGCTGGACTGACGGGGCGAGTCATCTCTGGAGCAGCCGCGAGAGCCGCGTCGCCGACACGCAACTGGCCAGTGGCCTCCGGTTCGACATCCTCGACGAGCGCGAATAGCGCTAGGCCCGCCTCTCTTTCTCTACTCGCGTCGCAAGCGTTAGGAACGTCGCCACTATCGTCAGCACGACCGCACACGCCGCAGCGAGGTCGTGTGCTATCACGGAGTGATCTAAGGCGATACCCGGGGCGGACGCCACGAACGGTTCGGCCCGCAGCCAGGTGTGGTGTGGGCCGTCCAGAACCGGCCAGAAGTAATCGACCACGTCATTGAACCCGTACCACGCAACGGCAACCGCGACCGCTGATACCGAGAAATCAGCATAGCGGTGGATGAGAAACGCCTCCAGGACCATCGCGAGGTGGCTTCCGACCAGGAAGAGATAAAGCCACAGTGCGATCCCCTCCGGGCCGTTCAGCGCGAGCTGAACGTAGGGCGTCCACAGTCCGAGTTTGATACACCCGAAAAAGGCCAGTGCGTGTAGCCAGTCGGCGTCGACGTCGAGCCGCCAGGCGGCAAGTGAGAGGCCGATGAACATGGTCGCCACCGGACTGTCGGGGATCAACGGCCAGGCGAGCAACGGCGCCGCGCCGAGTTGCCCCTCTAGTGCGAGTGTCGTTGGCCGACCAGCGTAGTACCAGAAGCCAAAGAGCGTCCCGACGAGGTTGACCAGTACGATCGGCCAGGCCAGCCGCAAACCCAGGTCTTCGAGCCACTCAGGCAGCGGCGCGACGTATCGCGGGAGATCCTCCGAGGACGGGACCGGCCCGTCGAAGTAACGTGCCACGATCTCTTCGATGCGACGACCAACGCCGGCGGTTGCCATGTCGTCGGCTCGGGACGGCATCGACTAAACGGTAGTGGATGTGAACGGGCGTCATTCTAGGACTGGAAACATAATAATAGAAGAATGTAACTTCATTCACTTCATATGGATCGTATGACCACCACGGGGCCCCCATTGTCAGGGGATAGAGTATGAATACGATCGACCGCATCGAGCGGGCAGTCAGAGAGACGTCACACTACGTAAAGCGCAATTTGGGGACCCACGCAGGTACTCGTGGGGAGACGAACCCGAGTGACGAGATCCAGACGGGAGCGGACGTCTGGTCAGACAACCTATTCTACGACGCGCTCGCGCCGCTGGACGGTGTAGGAAGTTTCACCAGTGAGGAACGCAACGAAACAATCGACTGCGGGGAAGGGTACGCGGTCGCGATCGACCCGCTGGACGGGTCTGGAAACCTCGCGTCGAACAACTCCGTCGGAACTATCGTCGGCGTCTACGACGGGGAGTTGCCGACGACAGGGCGCGATCTGGTCGCTGCGATGATGGTACTGCACGGGCCCTACACGACGATGACGGTCGCACGAGACGACAGTGACGTGGTCCAGGAATACCTGCTTCGGGACAGCCACAACGAGCGACGGGGGGTCTTCGAACTCCCCGAAGACTACACCGTCGTCGGTCTGGCCGGCAAGCCGAGCGATCGCTCAGAGGACGTCAACAGCCTCGCCAAGGACCTCGAACGTGACCTCAAGTTACGGTACGGCGGCGCGACGGTCGCCGACCTCGCACAGGTGCTGGAGTACGGTGGGCTGTTCGGCTATCCGGAGACGGCAGTGTACCCGGAAGGCAAACTCCGGATCCACTTCGAGGCCGCGCCGCTGGCGTACCTCGTCGAGGCGGCGGGCGGCGCGTCCAGCGACGGGAGGCGGTCACTGCTGGACGTGCAGCCGGGGGACCTCCACGCCCGGACGCCGACCTTCCTCGGCAATCGGGAACTGATCGATCGGGTCGAGGCGGCTCTCGGCGGCGTGTAGCGTTCCCGAGTCGCTAAAGGGGCCCGTCCCGTAGCGGGTCGCATGGTCGGCAAACTCGATCCTGAGGCTCTCGAAGCGCACGTGTTCTCAAGGACCGGCGCGCCCGACGAACGCGTGACGCTCGGTCCGGCTCCCGGCGAGGATGCGGCGGCCATCGACCTCGGGCCGGATTCGCTGGTAGTTAGTTCCGATCCGATCTCGCTGGCCGCGGAGGCCGCTGGGACGCTCGGGGTCCCGGTTGCGACCAACGACGTCGCCGTGACCGGGGCCGAACCGGCGTGGCTTACCAGCACGATCTTCTTGCCCAACGACGACGTCGAGCCGCTGGAAACCGTTACAACGCAACTCGATCGGAGCGCCCGTGAACTCGACGTGGCAATCGTCGGCGGACACGCCGAGGTTCTAGACGACCTCTCGCGGCCGCTGCTCTCTTTGACCGCGATGGGTCGGACCGAGAACGTCTGTCCGACCGGCGGGGCCGAGCCAGGCGACGAACTACTGTTGACCGACGGCGCGGGCATCGAAGGGACTGCCATTCTGGCGACGGACTTCCGGGAGTCGCTCGATTCAGTCTCCGAAGGGACGCTCGACCGGGCGGCCGAGTTCTTCGAGGAGATTAGCGTCCTCGAAGCCGCCCGGGCACTGTGGCCGACCGCGACGGGACTACACGACCCGACGGAGGGAGGCGTTCTGGCGGGCGTCTACGAGTTTGCCCAGGCGGCCGGCGCGACAGTGAAACTCGATCGCGATGCCGTTCCCATCCGTTCGGAGACCCGGACTATCTGTGACGCGATGGAGGTCGACCCGTTGCGGATCTTCGGATCGGGAGCGTTGCTTGCGACCGTCGACCCGGACGACCGCGAGCGTGCGCTCGAAGACCTCGCGGACGCTGGGATAGAGGCGGCGGTGGTGGGTCACCTCGTAGACGGCGATCCAGTCGTCGAGACGGACCGCGAGCGCGTAACTGCGGTGCCCCGAGACGACTGTTATGTCCTCTGGGAGTGACTTCCGGCAAAGAACACGGCTAAGTGGGGCCACTCCAAAGGGAGGTGCATGCCCGAAGATCTCGAAGACCTCAAGCGCGGGACCGAACTGGTCAAGCGTGGTTTCGCGAAGATGCAGAAAGGCGGCGTCATCATGGACGTCGTCAACAGAGAACAGGCCCGGATCGCCGAGGACGTCGGCGCAGTTGCAGTCATGTCCCTGGAAGCCGTCCCGGCTGACATCCGCAAGCGCGGCGGTGTCGCCCGAATGGCCGACCCTGCGGACGTCGAAGAAATCATCGACGAAGTGTCAATCCCGGTGATGGGCAAGTCCCGGATCGGCCACACCAAGGAAGCCCAGATCCTCGAGGCCACTGGCGTCGATATGGTCGACGAGTCGGAAGTCCTGACGCCCGCGGACGACCGCTACCACATCGACAAGCGCGACTTCACGGCTCCATTCGTCTGTGGCGCACGTAATCTCGGCGAGGCACTGCGCCGCATCGACGAGGGCGCGGCGATGATCCGCACGAAAGGCGAGGCCGGCACTGGCGACGTCAATCAGGCCGTCCACCACCAGCGTAATATCAAGGGCGCGATCCGCGAACTCGAAGGAATGGCCCACGAGGAGCGCGAGAAGTGGGCCCGCGAGCACGAAGCGCCCGCCGACCTTGTCCACGAGACCGCCGAGATGGGGCGCTTGCCCGTGGTCAACTTCGCCGCCGGCGGGATCGCGACGCCCGCCGACGCCGCGCTGATGATGCACCACGGCTGTGACGGCATCTTCGTCGGCAGCGGCGTCTTCGGTGCCGAGGATCCCGAGGCGATGGGGACGGCTATCGTCGAGGCCGTCAACAACTGGGACGACCCCGAGAAACTCGCCGAGATCTCCTCGAATATCGGTTCTGGCATGAAAGGCGATGCCAACGCCGACCTGCCTGAGGAAGAGAAACTGCAGGGCCGGGGCGTCTAGAACGCTTGGAGATCCATCGGATCATCTAACTCCCCAAGTACTTCTTCGAAGGCATCAGTCGCGGTGACGAGTCCGACCACATTCCCACCGTCGAGCACGAGCGCGAGCTCCTGATTCTCAGCCTGAAACTGATCAATGAGGTCGCTGATTGCTGTGTCTGCGGCGACAGTCATCGGCGGCGTCACCAGCTCCTCGAGGCTTGTCTCTCCCGCCCGCAGTTCGTCGATGTTGTGCAGCACTGTCGGAGCGTAGATCACCCCGACGAACTCCTCGAGGCCGTCTTCGACCAGTGGGAAGCGGACGTGTGGTGTGCCGTCCATGCGGTCGAGATTCGTCTCCAGATCGACTTCCGTCGATAGCGCGATTATCTCCTCGCGGTCGACCATGATGTCGGCGACGGTGTTGTCCCCAATTTCGAGCGCGTTCAGTACTTCTGTACGGCGCTCCTCAGTCAACTCCCCTTTTTCGAGAACAGATCCGAGACGATTGCGAAGGTTTGCCCGCGTATCTATTGACTCCGTTTCGGCTTCGAGCCACGCGCCTGTCATCTCGATCCCAAACAGTTTGAGCGTCCACTTCGCGACCGTATCACCGACGATGATCATCGGCGAGATCAGGAAGTGGAACCAGTACAGCGGTTCCGAACCGTACTTGGCGACCATGCGCGTGCGCTCGACCCCCAGATACGTCGGCGTCTGCTCGCCGTGGGTGAGGTGCACGAGATTGATTATGAGGAAGGCGACGATCCCGCCGGCGCCCGCCGACGCCAGCGCCGTGTTGGCGAACACGGGCTCCAGCAGGAACGCCAGTGCCGGCTCGGCGACGATCCCGACGGCGATGCTGGTCGCCGTGATCCCGACCTGGCAGCTCGTGAGATAGATCTCCAGGTCCTCGGTCATCTCCCAGGCCCGACGCAGACCACGGGATCCCTCGTCGACGAACTCCACTTCGTCGTACTGGCGGGTCCGAGTCAGCGCGAATTCGATGGCGACGAAGAAGGCGTTCCCGAGGATCAGTCCGATCCCCGCCACGAGACGGACGCCGATCTCGACGGTAGACATCGCCATGGCGTTGGTTGTTCGCCGTGACGACTCATCAATCTCGGTGGTTCGATCTGGTCTACAGATGAGCAAGGCGAGTGCCTCGGGGTCGTACGGAAATCGAAGATTTCCGTGATGACGAGAATCTCCGATTCTCGAACCACTTGACCCCGAGGGTGAAGCCGACACGAACTTTTAATTAACCACGTTTCGTACAGTAGAGTACAGTCAGAAAACCTCAAAGACGGGTTAAAGACCTTAATCCAATGCTGACTGAGGTAATCCGATGGAAATGTGGTGCCTCTCAAAACCCACGTCTTCGACGTGGTGAGACGGGCACTATCGGGTCGTGGTGGAGCGACCGACCCTCACGGACACGAAACGGCGTGTTCGGGTGTTAATTCCAGCCAAGTGCGAACGCACGAGGTCGAAGGGAATTAAATTCGCCTGCGGGTGCGGTGTAGACCCAAAACGGTGAAGCCTCGGGGCTTGTCCCCGAGGTACTTCACTGTTAAGATCAGTGGAACGTCGCGCCCTTTCCGATCCGGGTCTGGTAGGCACGCGCGTCCACGCCAGCGTCTTCGAAAGCGTCGAGCATCGCCGAGGCGACACGGGATTGGTCGTCTTCGCGGCAAACCGCAAGGATCCCCGGTCCGGCTCCGCTGATCGTCACGCCCGTGCTTCCCGCCTCCAGGGCGGCCTGTCGAACCTCGCTGTACCCGTCGATGAGCTTGGCGCGTGCGGGCGTGACGACCGTATCCTCCATGCCGCGGCCGATCAACTCGGGGTCGTCGCGATGCATCCCCGTCGTGAGCGTCGCGGCGTTGCCCACAGTTTCGACCAGCTGGTCGACACTGGTGTTCTCGGGGACGACCTTCCGGGCGTCCCGCGTGGAGACGACAATCTCCGGCAGACAGGCGACAAGAGGGACATCCGCGTCGACCTGACTGACGCCGTCAGGAGTAGCGATGGTAAACCCGCCCAGGATCGCGGGCGCGACGTTGTCGTCGTGGGCGTCCCCCGAGACGACGGCCTCGCCTTTGGCGGCGATGGGGACAAGTTCCTTGCGTGTCTTGCTCCGGTCGTACAGTTCGTTGAGCGCAACGGCGGCCGCGGCAGCACTCGCAGCGGAGGAACCTAACCCGGATGCCGGTCGGATTCCTTTGTCGATTTTGATTCGGGCAGGGGCGTCCAGCGCCTCCGCGACCGCCCCGACGGTGTTCTTCTCGGGGTCTTCGGGGATGTACTGGCTGCCGGCCCCCGTCACTTCGATCGACGTCCGGTCGGCACGCTCGACGCGGACCACATCCGCCGGATGGGAGAGCGCGACGCCAAAGACGTCGAAGCCACTCCCCAGGTTGGCACTCGTCGCGGGGGCCCGAACCGTCAGCATACCCTGCCGTAACCGGAGTACCCGCAAAAAGGTAGCGGACTGGTAGTGACTATTGTACCACGACTACACACGGGGGAGCAAATCCCAGAGCCATCGGAGAAGAGCTTCAGCCGTGTCCGGGAATCCCGGCACAAAATGCAACACGAGGAATATCGTCAAAGCACCCGCAGGAAGGCCCAATAATGTACCAAACACGATATAATCCGTTCGATCAAGCTTCGCAAAGGTATCGCTAAAATCACGTTCGTCGGTTATTTCTTTTTCTTTGACCCCAGGGTCTCGGCTCGATCCAGTCGATTCTTCCTCATGTGGGTCGTAGGAACTCATATTAGGATTCTGTCTTCATCTCAACTATTGTTCCCCTACGAATTTATATTCCGATATGATATCTGGGTGCATGCCGCTGCTCGTAATCTAACCCAATCTGTCGTGACGGGTGGGTATGTGAATAGTTATATGATATTCTCAGCCAACAGCCACTGGGACACCCACAGAACAAAAGGCCTTTTCGGGATACCGCAGAACGCAGGGGTATGATCGGCGTTGTCGGCGGCGGAATCGCCGGCCTCTCGGCCGCCTACCGCCTCCAGGAACGTGGCCACGAGGTATGGGTGTTCGAGGCGAGTGAGGATCTCGGCGGGCTCGCGGCCACCTACGAGACCGCGGGCGATCCCATCGAGAAGTACTACCACCATCTCTCGAAGTCCGAGGAGACGATCCTCGAACTAGCGGCGGAACTCGGCGTGGACGTCGAGTGGCGCTACAAGTCCGACGCCTTCTACGTCGAGGGACAGGTCCACCCTATGGACAAGCCGTGGGAGATACTGGCGTATCCCTACCTGAGCCTCTACGACAAATTCCGTCTGGGAATGCTCGTCAGCGAGATCGATGTCCGCGGTGGACGGCCTCGCTTCGATACCTACGAGAACCTCGAAGACTTCGAGGACGTCCCTATCAAGGATTTCCTGCTTGAACACACCACTCGGGGGGTATACGAGTACTTTTGGGAACCGCTTCTCGATGCGAAGTTCGGTTCACGAAAAGAGGACGTCTCGGCGGCCTGGCTGCTCGGACGAGTTAAGTTCCGCGGTGAACGGGATCTCCTGAAAGGCGAACAACTGGGCTACGTCGAGGGGAGTTTCGGTCGCCTGCTGGATGAACTGGTCGAATCCGTCGGCCGTGAGTCGATCCAGACAGGTGCGCGCGTCACGGCACTCGATACCAGCGACGGCGCTGTCGACTCGCTAACCGTCGAGACCGACGAAGGCACGGCGACCCACGAGGTCGACGCCGCAGTCGTCGCCGCGATGCCGAACGTCCTGGAAGGGCTGACGGGCTACCCCTGCGAAATTGACTTTCAGGGGACTGTCTGTGCGGTGCTCTCGCTCGATCAATCGTTGACTGACACCTACTGGCTGAACCTCATCGACGACGCGCCCTTCGGCGTCCTCATCGAGCACACGAACTTCATTCCGGAACAGCGCTACGGCGGCGAAAACCTCTATTATCTGGCCAGTTACGTCCAGGATTACGAGGAAGACCTCTGGCAGCGGACCGACGAGGAGGTCGAAGACCTGTGGCTGGATGGCGTCGCTGACCTGTTTCCCCAGTTCGACCGCGAATCAGTCAACTGGATGGAAATCTCGCGTAATCCCCGGACTGCCCCTGTCTACGAACGGGGCTATCTCGACATGGTCGTTCCCTACGATCTGGGCGAGGACATCGCCGAAGGCGTCTACTACGCCGGGATGGCCTCGCGAGCGCAGTACCCCGAGCGCTCGCTCGACGGGGGGATCGAAGCCGGATACGCGTGTGCAGATCTGATCGGCGACTAGTTTCATACTGACTGCTGTAAGTCAATGCCACATCGACCGCACGTCGGGCGGTCGTACCGGGACATAGTTACAGTAGTCACTATCAGGAATCGATATTATCCCTCAAATCGCCGTTTCAGCTTACGCAATCTACCTTATCCGAGAGACTGTCGTCACAGGTATGCGACGACGCACGCTCCTGGCCGGTTTCAGCGGGGCACTTGGAACCGTAACTGCCGGCTGTATGAGTACCAACGACCCGGTCGGTGACGCTTCGACGCCGACCGACGACGACACTTCGACCCCAACGGATGGCGATACGAAGACGCCGACCGACGGAGAGGGTTCAGCGGACCCAACACTCACCGGAACGTCCGAGACTGACGCCTTGGTCGCGCTCGAAGACGTCTCCTGCCCTTCGTTCAGCGAGGCCGCCGACCGGACGGTATGTTCGACGACCGCCGACACTGACTCGGCTCCCGTTCTGCTCGAACCCGAGCAATCCCCAATCTTCGAGCTAATAACTGACGGCGATGCCGCCGATATGTTCGCGCTCACTCTCAGGAACCAGTCCGACTCGGCGTTCAGTTTCAATCCTTACGGCTGGGCGCTCAAGCGCCACACCGACACCGGATGGGTCCACGTCGCACCCGACGCGACCCCGGAGCCGATGGAGATGCTCGAACCCGGCGGAACGTACACCTACGAGGTGGCCGTCGAGTTCAGCGAGTCCTCACAGGGAGGTCCGGACCACCGGATCCAGCACGGTTTCGAGAACGGCGTATACGCGCTCGTGGTGGACGGCTTCTTTGAGCGGGACGGTTCTGGCGGTCACGTCGAGTGTGTCGGCATCTTCAGGGTCGAACAAACCGAAGACTGATCGCTAGCCCTCGATTTTCTCCCTGTCTACACCGGGCGCAGCCTCGATGTCGACGTCCTCGGGTTCTTCGTCACCGCCGACGACGAGCTCGCCGCCGTTGGTCTCGACGTACACGTCGTCGGCGAATCCGCCCTCGGCGTAAGGGTGTTCGGGTTCCTCCAACTTCGCTGGGGTGGAAGGGGCGGACGGTAGCCCGTCTTCCGGGTGGAACTCCCCGAGTGGAGCGTCGATGGAGATGTCGTGCCTCTCGAAGAACTCCTCGTAGCGGTTGTAGTGGACGTCGAGTTCGTCGCTCGGGAATTCCATCATCTCCGTCCAGCCGTGATTGTAGAACGCGAAGTTGGCCTGGATGTGGGTAATCTCGCGGGCCTCGGCCTCCGGATAGCCCGCTTCCAGCGCGGCGACGTAGGTGTCCATCGTCGCCTCGAAGAACGCGTCGAGATAGTCGCGGCGTTCGTCTTCCCGGCTGTCTTCGGCGCGATCCAGAAAGACAGAGGTGTGAATATCCACCAGCTTGTCGATGGCATACCGTCCGACGACCGGCATCGTCAACGCCTGTTTGGCGGCCCAGTGGCGGACGTTCTGACGTATCTTCATCGGACCTGAGTAAGTATCTCACGCTCTTGAACCCGGCGCGTCTCGGCAAAGGTGGCCGCCTTCATAGTGACTGCTATAAGTCAATGCCACATCGACCGCCCGCAGTCGGGCGGTCGTACCGGTACATAGTTACAGCAGTCACTATCAGAGACCTCGATCCGGTCCCGTACTGGCGGCCGAAGAGTCGTTGATCTCGTCCAGCAGCGTCTCGACGACGAATAGCAGTCAGCCGACAGTATATCTCTTTGGCGTCCAAACGAACAGTATGGCCACGTACAAGCGGTCGGTGCGCGTGGATGCGCCGCTGGAGGACGTCTGGGAGTTCCACTCGACCGGCGACGGCCTCGTCGCGCTGACGCCGAACTGGATGAACCTCCGGATCGAGGAAGAAACGGGTCCAGACGGCGAACCCGACCCCGACGTGCTCGAAACCGGCTCACGGATCGTCTCGACCGTCCGGCCGTTCGGGATTGGACCGCGTCAGCGCTGGGTGTCGGAGATAGTCGCCCGAGAGCGCAGAGACGACTACGCGATGTTCCGCGACGAGATGGTCGAGGGACCGTTCCCACACTGGGTCCACACCCACTCCTTCTACGGCGACGGCGAGGCGACCGTGGTTCGGGACTTCGTGGAGTACGAACTCCCCGGCGGCGTCGCCGGTCGGGCGGTGAGTCCGCTGGCCTGGGTCGGCTTCGAACCGATGTTCCTCTACCGCCACCGGAAGACCAAGGAACTGCTCGGCGGACGAACGAAACCGTGAACATCCATGCGGGTGAGATCCCACCGTGGACCGCGAATCGCCTGTCGTGCCACCGCTGGCAGCGCTGGTTGTCGCCGTCGTCGCCGTCAGCACCAGCGCCGTCCTGATACGGTGGTCGAACGCCCCGTCCATCGTCGCCGCGTTCTATCGGGTGCTCTTCACGATGGTCCTGCTCGCGCCGGTGGGGATCGTGCGCTACCGCGAGCAGTTCCGCCGACTGACCGCCCGGGATTTGCTCGTCGCGACCGCCTCAGGGCTCGCGCTCGCCGCGCACTTTGCGGCCTGGTTCGAGAGCCTCTCCTGGACCACCGTCGCCGCCTCTGTCACCCTGGTGCAGACCCAGCCCGTCTTCGTCGCGGTCGGAGCGGTCGCCTTGCTCAGCGAGCGGGTCAACCGCCGGATGGCCGTCGGGATCGCCGTTGCCTTGGCGGGTAGCGTCGTCCTCTCGGCCGGTGATTTCCTTGCGGGGGCGGTCTTCGCTGGCGCGAACCCCCTCTACGGCGACGCGCTCGCCCTGCTCGGGGCGGTGATGGCCGCCGGCTACGTACTCGCAGGCCGGTCGCTACGCCAGCGGCTGCCTCTCATCCCGTACGTGACCATCGTCTACACCGTCTGCACGGGTGGGCTGCTCGCGTGGCTGCTCCTGCAGGGTGCGTCGCTGGGCCCGTATCCGGGCCGGGAGTGGCTGCTCTTTCTGGGGATGGCTGTCGGCCCGGGCATCTTCGGCCACACGGTGGTGAACTGGGCGCTCGCCCACGTCGAATCCAGCGTGGTCAGTGTGACGCTCGTGGGCGAACCCGTCGGGAGTACGCTACTGGCGCTGGTGTTGCTCGGCGAGGTGCCGCCCGCACTGACGGTCGTCGGGGGCGCGGTCGTGCTGGCCGGGATCGTCCTGACGGCGCGAGCGCGGCCGGCCCGGGGCTGATCCCGTATCGCAACCGGACGAGAAGAAAGTCGGTGTTATAAGACCCTCGACCACCACGGGCAAGACACCATGAGCACCGGGATTACGATGGCGTCGATGTCTTCCTACGCAATTCTCGGGTGTGGAAGCGTCGGCCACGCCGTCGCCGAGGAACTCGTCGAGGAGGGCAAAGACGTACTCATTCTCGACAAGGACGAGGGGCGCGTGGAGGCACTCCGGGACCAGGATCTGAACGCCCAGGTAAACGACATCATGGACCCCTCGATAGTCGAGCATGTCGAGGGCCGGGACGCGGTGTTGATCCTCTCCTCGGACGTCGAGGCGAACAAGGCCGCCGCCGAGACGCTCCGGGACGTCGAGAGCGACCATTTTATCGTCGCACGGGCCTCCGACCCCGTCTCGGCGGACGAACTCGCCGAACTCGGGGCCGATGTCGTCATCAACCCTTCGGCGGTGATCGCGGACTCCGCACTGCGTTCGCTGGAGACGGGCGAGCTCGAACACCGTGCCGAACAGCTGTCCGGACTGATCGACGGAACCGAAAACCGGCTCGGGATCCTGATCCATCGCGGCCCCGATCCGGATTCGATCGCCAGCGCAGCGGCGTTGCAGGCGATCTCAGAGGCGCGCGACGTCGACGCGGACATCGTCTACGAGGGCGAGATCGGCCACCACGAGAACCGCGCGTTCGTCAACCTTCTCGGGATAGAACTCGTCTCCCGTGCCGACGTCGAGATGGACGACTACGACACGATCGCACTGGTCGATTACTCGAAGACCGGCGACACCGAGTCCGCACCGGACGAGAACGTCGACATCCTCATCGATCATCACGAACCGGAAGTCGAGATCGACGCGACGTTCACGGACGTACGGCCGAACGTCTCGGCCACCTCGACGATCCTCACCAAGTACGTCCAGGAGTTCGACCTCAACCTCAGCCAGGAGGTCGCGACGGCGCTGCTGTACGGCATCCGCGCCGAGACCCTGGACTTCAAGCGCGATACGACGCCGGCGGACCTGACCGCCGCCGCCTACCTCTATCCCTTTGCCGACCACGATACGCTCGAACAGGTCGAATCACCATCCATGAGCCCCGAAACGCTGGACGTCCTCGCGGAAGCGATCCGTAACCGCGACGTCCGCGGGAGCCATCTCATCTCGAACGCGGGGTACATCCGCGATCGGGAGGCGCTCACACAGGCCGCCCAGCAACTACTCAATCTCGAAGGGATCACGACGACCGCCGTCTTCGGTATCGTCGACGACACGATCTATCTCGCCGCACGGTCGAAAGACATCCGGCTGAACATCGGGAACGTCCTCAGCGACGCCTTCTCGGATATCGGTGAGGCCGCCGGCCACTCGACGGACGCCAGCGTCGAAATTCCGCTGGGCATCTTCACCGGTATCGACGCCAGCGAGGACAACCGCGACCTGCTGCTGTCACTGACTGAGGAGGCCGTCAAGACGAAGTTGTTCGAGGCGATGGGCGTCGAGACCGGCGGCGACAACAGTAACGGGAGTTAAGCCCGTACTTCGCCGTCGTTCGGTTCGGTAGACTCGTCATCCGAGCGCTGCAGCCGCTCGACGATGTCGTTGACGATCACGACGTCACCGACCGCCTGGACCCACCGGTACGGAACGATGACGCCTCGCGAACTCCGGATCTCCTGATCGAACAGTTCCTGGTTGAGCTGGTGCAACGCGAGCCCGGTGACGCTCTCGGCGTCGAGATCGAGCCGCAGGTCCTCTATCTCGCCGACGAACACGCCGTTGTTAGAGTAGACTTCGCGACCGACCAGCGTCGTAATCTCTGAAGGGGTCGTCTCTCTGTCGACAGCCATATGCGATGTCTCGATATGTGGCCCCTTAACTCTTGGTAGCATCGATTTGAGAGTCTGACCTGCGTCTTGCCCCGTCGGATCGATCGCCACCCATTTTCGCCGGTAGCCCGATGACTCGGCTATGCAACTGACGTTCCTCGGAACCGGAAGTGCTATGCCGACCGGCGATCGCTTCCAGACCGGTCTGCTGGTCGAATCCGGCGGCGATCGGCTGTTGATCGACTGCGGCAGTGGCGTCCTTCACGCGCTCGCCCGGACGCCTACAGGCTACGAAGGGACCGACACAGTTCTGCTGACCCACCACCACCTCGATCACGTCTCGGACCTGCTGGCCCTGTTGAAAGCCCGGTGGCTCGCAGAAGAGGACTCGCTTGCGGTCGCTGGCCCCCCCGGAACGTCGACCCTCGTTCGGGATCTCCTCGACGTTCATGACTACCTGGACGGGCGCGTGGATCTGGCGATCCGAGATCTTACTGAAGGCGCGTTCTCGCTGGCCGGATTCGACTGTCAGGCGATGGAGACCAGACATTCGATGCAGGGGTTCGCCTATCGTATTGGACACCCAGACAGCGATAGGGATCTCGTCTTCAGCGGCGACAGCGAGGCGTTCACCGACCTGATAGCGTTTGCCGACGGGGCGGCAGCGCTCGTCCACGACTGCTCGTTTCCTGACGACGCCGGGATCTCGAACCACGCGACGCCGAGCCAGCTCGGCCGCGCGCTGGCGGACGCCAACGGTGATGTCGGACGTGTCTACCTCACCCACCTTTATCCGCATACTGACGGTCGCCACGAGGAGATGCTCGACTCGGTCGCTGACTACTACGGCGGCGAGGTTCGTTTCCCCGAGGACGGACAGACGGTCAGCCTCGACTAGACGCGCTGGAGAGTCACACGGAACTCCGCACCCCCGTACTCGCTGTCGGTGACCTCGACCGCGCCGCCGTAGGATTCGGTCAGCGCACGGACGAATCCCAGTCCGAGACCGGTTCCGCTGCTATCGGGCCCTTTTTTACCCATCTCGAACAGGTCGTCCTGCACTGCCTCGGGAATCCCGCTGCCGTCGTCGGCCATCCCCACGACGACGCTGTCCGGTGTGAATTCCTCAGCGTACGTTCGAATCGTGACAGGGCCGGTGTTGTGAACGGACGCGTTCGAGAGAATGTTCTGGAAGACAGAATCGAGTAGATCTCCGCCGTACACCTGATAGTCGAACGCGGACGGATCGAACTCGATCGTCAACGACTCGTATTGGGAATCGACGTTCTCGACGACCGAGCCGAAGACGTATTCCAGTGACCTCGGCTCGGGTTCTTCTTCGGCTTCGAGCGTCGAAACGAGGTCACCCACGCGCTCGATGAGCTCGTTGGAACTGTCGGCCGCACGGTGGATCTTCGTCGCGTACCGCTCGTGTTCCCCGTCGAGATCGTCCGCGAGCGCGTCCGCGAACCCAGTGATGACCTGCAGATCGTTGCCCAGGTCGTGCCGCAGGAGTTTGTCGTACAGTTCGATCATCTCCTTGCGCTTCTGGAGGTCCATCCGGGCACGTTCTAGCTCCTGTCGCGAGCGGATGTTACTGATCGCCGTCGCCGCGTGGGAGGCCAGGATCTCCAGAGGCGTGGCGTACTGATCGCCAACCATTTCGGTAGTCGTACTTCGGATGACCAGAACGACGATGACGTCGTCGACTATCTTCGCCGGAACGGCCAGCGTCGCAGTGACCGGCGAGTCGTCGGAGACGCCGGCCGAAGCCCCGGTTTCGACGATCGTCTCTTTCGCCCCGACGGCCTCGAGAGCCACGGCACTCGGGGGATCACCAGGGGAGAGACGTGGGTTCGTGCTCTCTATGATCTCGGGCTCGTCGGCCCTGACTTCGATGAACGTCGCCGACGTGAAGTCGAACAGTAGCGTAACGGCTTCCAGCGTGAGCGAGACGACTTCTTCGACGGTCTCACAACTGTTGAGTGCCTGTCCGTACTTATTAAGATCGGCGACTTGCCGGGCGAAATCCGGGTGTTCTTCAAATGACATTTATACAGTCATCGGATTCAATTACAGACGTATGGGAATGGGGGCAAAAAACCGTTTCGGGATGCATGTGGTTCAAGAGAGGCGGTAACGGAGAAGTGCCGCGACCCCGCCAAGATTCGACAACTGCTGGCCAGGGTCGAATTCGCCGGAGAACACCGTTACCTCGCCGCCTTTCTGTTCGGTCGTCTCGACGATCCGATCGACGTCGATATCCCATTCACCCTCGCCGGCCCGTTCGGATCGAAGTCGGTCGTCCAGGATCAAGAGGTGTTCGATCGCACCGTAGTCGGCCGCCTCGGCGACCTGTTCAGGGCCGTACGCGACCTCTGCACCGGTCGCGATACGCTCAGTCAGTTCGTCAATCAGCGACGCTTCCTCAGCGATACGAGTCTCCTGCTGGACGTCCTCGACGGCGCCGCGCTTGAGCACTTCGTGGACGCCCCGGTCTCCCACAGAGCTGGTGTCGACGGTCGTGATCTTCTCCGTCAAATCCGGAGACTCCTCCGCAATGTGGTCGAGCGCGTCCTGTTTCGTGAACCCCGGGCCGGCGAGGATGATCGCGTCTACGTCGAGACGCTTCAATACCGAAGTGAGTTCCCCGAACAGTTCTTCGCGGGGACGGGCGTACTCGCCCTTGCCGGTCGGGCCCGTGATCGAGGCCCGCTCCTCGGTGCCGTACTGGGCGATGGTGTGGACGTACGCCTCGCCCTCCTCGACGGTCGCCACGGCGACGTCGGGATTGTCGGTGGCTTCCTGGGCCTCTTCCAGTCGTTCGATCTGATCCGAACTCCATACCTTCTCGATGTCCAGTTCGGTGTGTTCCTCGACGTTGATCGTGTGGTGCTGCCCGAGCTGATCCTCCCGGGAACAATCCTCGATAACCCCCGAGACACGCAGGCGATTGGCGAACTTCGCGAACTCGACGTCTTCCACATCGAGTTTGACCCAGAGGTGTTCGCGCTCGCCGCCGGTGTCCCGGAGGTCCTCGTCGTTCCGCTGGATGCGACGAGTGGTGTCACCGGCCACGTAGTCGCCCGGATCGATGACGTAGGAGAGGTGCCACAGGTCGTCGAGACTCTCGGGGACGACGGTGATACGCTCGCCCCCGCCCTCGACGCGCTGGCGCTCGGCGATTCGCATACACGGTAGTCCGGCGGAGGCGGGTAAGTGCCTGCTGATTCTAGGTGATCAAATCTGTGCGGCCTCGGCGGTCGCGTCAGCGTATCCCCGACCGAAGAGGTAGCTCTGTACGATCAACCCGGGAATGGACACGTCGATCACCGATAAACCCAGTCCTCTGTTCGAACCCTGCAGACGGTCGTCACTCGACCATTCGACTGCCGCCGGGCGGCAGGAACTCCTGGATCAGGTCGGGGCTGGCGACCTTCCGGACGAACGTGTCGTCGGCGAACCGACCTTTGAACTCCCTGTAGAGTCGCTTGGCGATGTCGTTCTGGGCGTACCGACCCGGCTCGACCTCGATGGTCGTCTCCGCCTGCGGTTCGATGGCGCTCGGTGGACCCCCGATAACCCGCGTCTCGGGTTCGCAGGTGATCCCGACGGCCACGCCCACGGGTGTGTCCTCGTAGTAGGTCCGGTCGCCCCGGATCGCGAAGCTCCCCTTTTCGAGGTACTCGCCGCTCTCGGGAGTCTTGGTCACCTGATCGTGATCGACCGTGTAGACGTCGGCAGCGTACTTCCCCTCCTTCCAGACCGTCGAATACGAGACCGCGAACTGTGCAGCCTCCTCCCGGCTGGACGCCGGGATCTCGATGTCGTCGTCTGGGCTCTCGCTGGGTCCGGTCGCCTTCAGGATCGTCGCCGGTGCACCGTGGGCCTGCGTGTGGAAAAATAGGTCCCCTCGATCGAGGTACTTTTTGACGAGTTCCTCGTTCTGGTCGGCGTTGCGACCACCGATCACCAGGAATCCATCGCTGGTGTGGAACCACCGGAAGCGCTCGTACCATTGCTCGTTCTGGCGGATCGGAATCGACGACCGGGCGAGCCAGTCGATCTCCGCTTCGTCTTCCTCGTCCTCCTCATCCCCTTCCTCGCCGTCGGCTGCCTCCCAGGCCTCGCGCTCGGCCTCGACTTCTTCGAGGCGCTTGCGAGTATCCTCGATCGCCTCTTTCGCACCCTCTTTCTTCTCCTCGATGCGTTTTGCCTCGGTGTAGAGCCGGTCGGCGTTCTTCTCGACGCCGTCCTCCGCATCCAGCGTGATCCGCGTTCCCTCAACGTCCATCGTCACTGTACCCTCGCTGCCGTCGATACCGACCACGGCTTCGGCAGCGTCGATTCCCTGTTCGGCCCCTTCCTCGAAGGTTGCCTCGATATCGTCCCAGGAGTGACCGTCCTCTCGGGCGGACTGCACAGTGGAAAGCACCTCGTCGACAAGGTCGTAGTTGGCGTACAGCAGCTCGGCCTGCTCGCGTTCGGCCTCGGCGTCGTCCTCGAAGTCCTCGATGGCCCCCTGCTGTTGCTGGATGATCCGCTTCTGTTTCTCGATCTCGGCCTCGAAGTCGGGTCGCTGTCGACCACTTCCGCTCTCGCCGCGGTCGTCATGGTCGGCGTCGACGTTCGCGAAGTATTCGTCTAGCGCTTCGTTGAAGGTATCGAACGGCTCGCTCTTGCGGTCGGTGTACTCCGCTAAGGGGAACGGCGTCACGTCCACGCGAACCCGGTCTTCACCGTCGCCCTCGTAGTAGACGCGAGCATCGAGGTCGCCCTCACCGAGTCGCGTCGAGAGCGACTCTATCTCCCTGTAGAGGGCCTCGAAATCCTCTTCGTCGGTCTCGTCGATGTCCTGGTTGTAGGGAACGCCCGCTCGTGAACACAGTTCCTCGCCGTAGAGGCCGCCGAAGTTCAACTGCGTCGCCAGCGTCCGCACCACGTCGCTGTCCGACTGGCGCATCCGCTCGGTGAACGTCGCGTAATCGACAGTGAGCGGATTGAACCGGGCGGAGGGGAACTCGTAGTGCGATCCCGGAACGACGGTCCGAGACTTCAGCCGTACCGTTTCGAGGCAGTCGATTACGTCGTCGTTCTCGTCGAGGACGGCGATGTTACCGTCGCCGAAAAGCTCCGCGACGACGGTCGTGGCGGCGTCGTCGCGTTCGAAACGCAGCACGAGGATGCGGTCGAACTCGAACTGCTCGACGCTCGCGAGATCGGCCCCAGACAGTCTGTTGCGCAGCATCATCGCGAAGTTGGGCGGACGCTCCGGTGCCTGGGGGACGTTCTCCACGTCGGCGACGTGAGCCCGCTTGTTCTCCCCGACCTCGATCAACAGTTCGACCCGACCGCGATCGAAGTCCCGCATCCGGAAGCGCAACAGATCCTCCTCGGGGTAGAGATAGACTTTGTCGACTTTCGCGCCGCGATACCGGCCGAGTTCGCCGACCAACGCCGCGATGTCGACACTCGTCAGTTCCCGCTTTTCGTCCATACCGGAGACTATCGGGGCGTGCAGAAAGACGTGACGCTCACACTCCCGGCTGTGCCTCCGTGACGCTATGCTCATAGTGACTGCTGTAACTATGTACCGGTACGACCGCCCGATTGCGGGCGGTCGATGTGGCTTTGACTTACAGCAGTCACTATCAGAGAGCGGCGGAATTGCTCGCGAGATCACAAACGTCTTTATTACAACCGTTCTGTTAGCTCGCGAAAGGCCCGGT
>JAZKRQ010000005.1:0-38336 GCA_036628575.1 Halapricum sp. | reverse complement strand
CGATGCGCGCCCTGGAAACCGTCGCGTTCGCGTTCCTGACGTACGTGACGATGCAATAACGGGCCCCTTCGCTCTTAGTCACAGAGACGAACAAACCGCGAAAACGGATCTAGCGTCAGTTCAGCATTCGCTCCAGCCGCAGCTCTCGCAAGTCTTGCAGCCTTCGGAGTAGTACAGCGTCATCGAGCCACACTCAGGACACTCTGGGCTTTCGCCGTTTTCGATGAGCTCCTGCTGATCGCCGGTCGTCGTCTCTTGGGAAGCCGCAGCCCCGGCGTGTCCCGGTTGGGACTCGACGGTTGCTTCGGCCTCGCCTTCCCTGACCTCGTCTTCGAGTTCGGTGAGGTTCTGCTGCTGGGGGTAGGCCCGCTCGATGTCGTCGTCGAGGTACCGCCGCATCGCCGTCCCGATCGCGTCCGGGATCGACTGGATCTGCTCGCCCTTGTCCCAGGCGACCTTCGGCGACCGGATACCCTGCAGCTCGTCGGCGATCTCCTCGGGATCGACGCCCGAACGGAGCGCAGTCGAGATAGTCTTCGCCAGTGCCTCGGTGAACGAGGCAGTGAAGCCGCCGGAGTTGCCGATGTTGGCGAACAGCTCGAACGGCCGCCCCTGTTCGTCCTCGTTGATGTTGACGTAGAGCTTCCCGTAGCCGGTGTCGATGCGCTGGGTGACGCCGTGAAGGACGTCCGGACGCGGCCGCTTGCTGGCGTAATGTTCGCCGTCGGCGATGTCGAGAATCTCGGCGATGGACTCGTCCAGCGCCGCCTGGACTTCCTCGCTCTCCAGGAAGCCCTCGACGCCGTCGAAGACCTCCTCGATCTGGGCGACGATCTCGCCTTCGTCCATGTCGGCGAATTCGGTGTTCTGGGCGCGCGTGGTCAGCACCTGCTTGCTGCGGGTGCCGTCACGGTAGTAAGTGACACCCTTACCGCCGTGCTCGTAGATGTACTCGAAGGCTTCCTTGGCATCCTCGACCGTGGAGTCGTTGGGGGCGTTGACGGTCTTGCTGATCGAACTGTCCACCCCGTCCTGGAGGGCACACTGGATCGAGGCGTGCTGTTCGGGATCCAGGTCGCCGGTCGTGACGAACAGCTCGCCGATGGCGTCCGGCACCGTCGAGAGGCCGTCGATGCCGTCGAACTCGTTTTCGGCCATCTGCTCTTGAGCCTCCTGCTTGACGGCCTCGACGTCGATGTCGTTCTCCTCGAGCACACGCAGGAAGTAGTCGTCGAACTCGACGAGCATCTCGTCGCCCTGCACGTCGTCGGAGACGTTCTTGTAGTAGGCGACGTTGTAGATGGGCTCACAGCCGCCGGTGGTGTTGCCGACCATCGAGGTCGTCCCGGTCGGCGCGATCGTCGTGGTGTTGTGGTTGCGGATCGGGAAGCCGTCGGACCACTCGTCGGCGTCGAGTCCGGTGTGGTGTTCGAACCACTCGCGGTACTCGGTCGGATCCGCGTACTTCGAATTCTCCCACTCGTCGAACGTGCCGCGCTCCTCGGCGAGTTCGTGGCTGGTCCACTTCGAGCGGTGGTTAATGTGGGTCATCAACTGTCGAGAGACCTCGTCGGAAACCGACTCGCCGTACTTCATCCCGAGCTGGACGTACAGCTGGGCCAGCCCCATGATCCCCAGGCCGATCTTGCGCATCTCCCGGACCTTCTTTTCGATCTCCTCGACCGGGAAATCGGACATCGTGACGACGTTCTCGAGGAACCGGGTCCCCATCTCGATGCGGCGATCGAACTCCTCCCAGTCGATGGCCTCCTCGAGGAACGCCTCGATGGCCGCCTCCGTCGTCCCGTAATCGTCGGCGTGCTGATCCGACCAGACCCGCCAGTCGGGGGCGTCCTCCGCGGCGAGTGTCGAGAGGTTGATGTGACCGAGGTTGCAGGCCTCGTACTCCTCCAGCGGTTGCTCGCCGCAGTTGTGACAGACGAGTCCGTTCGCGACAAAAGAGTGTGTGTCCGGTTCGGTCAGATCGTAGACTGCTTCGTGGCCGTCGTACTCGACGGACTCGACAGTCGCCTCGAATCGTTCGCTGTACGGGCCTCGATCGTAGTCGGCGAGACGCTCCTCGAGGGCGTCCTGCTTGGTATCGAGCAGGAATCCGATCTCCTCGGCGAACCGAACGAGATTGTCTTTGACGACGACAAGTTCGTGGAACCCGTCGGTCTCGTAGTCCGCCGTGTCGCCGGTTCCGTCGGGTAGTTCCACGGTCCCAGATTCTTTTCGGTCCTCGTAGACCTTGCTCGCGATACCGAAGTTGACCAGCAGTCGCTGGACGTCCTTGAGGAAGTCCGCGTCGACGCTCGCCAGCCGGACGGAGACACCCTTTTCGACGTTGCCCTGAACGCTCCCGTCAGCGGAGAACAGTGCCCGCAAGAACCCGCGGGCCATCCCCTCGCTTCCGCGCATAACAGCATCGGGGACCTGGAGTTTCTCGTCGGCAAGTCCAGCCTGTTCAGCGTATTCGTAGAGTCGCGCCGAGCGGATGCGCTGTTCGACCGCCTGCGGCCCGCGGTAGTCGTCGCTTCGAGCAATCTCGCTGACGCCGATCTCGTAGTCGGCATTGCCGGTAGGCGATCGAACGACCTCGTTGACGTCTTCAGCGAACTGGTCGGAGATCGTCGCATCTTCGTCATAGAAGTTCAACACAGCGCGTTCTTCTCCGTGTTTGAGGTGTCCGTCACCGACGAGCCACCCGAGGACACGCCCCTCTTCGGCCGATCCGTGGTTTCCAAACCCACCTTTCTGATTCTGGACGTGGACCGTGTCGCCGGGCTCGAGGTTCTGTGCTTCAACCCAGCCGTCGTCGGTCATCATCCGGTGATCTGCGGTCAGACGGAGTTCGTAACCCTCCTCGGTTTCGAGTTCGTAGACGTCCTTCTCGCCGGTCTTGAAGACGCTGCTTGCTTCCTTGATACGATCTTCGCTAAGTCGGCCGTCGACGACGACGTCACGCGCAACGCCCTGTTCATACAGCTCCTCAGCCGGAATGAGACCGTCTTCGGTGCTGATCAGGGTGTCTCCCGTTACGCAGGGATTCGTCGCGAGGATCCGATGTTCTGGATTTTCTTCTACATCGAAGCTGTGTTGCTTGTTCGCGCGTTCGAGATAGATCACTCCGGGTTCGCCGTTCTCGTGTGCACCCTGGATGATGTGGTCCCAGATTTCCTCGGCGGGCACCGACAGGACTTCACCGACCTCGACGTACTCGCCGAGGCCGAACATGTCGTACAGTTCTTTGGTCTCCTCGGTCGTGACGTGGGGCTCGCCCGTCCGGGGGTTCGTGAACGTGAACTCCTCGCCGTTTTCCAGCGCATCCATGAACTTGTCGGTGACCCCGACAGAGATATTGAAGTTCGAGAGGTGGCCTTCGACGGCGTTGCGGAGGTGCTCCGGAACCCTACCGTCCTCGTCGATGAGTTCCCGGGCCTCCTCGAGGGCTCCCTCAAAGGAGTTGTGCGTGAAGTCGTCGGGGTCGTTCAGCCGGAGCGTGTGCGCGAGCGAGACGTCCTTGTTCTTGGCGTGGATGAACTGAATGACGTCCGGATGGGAGACCCGCATGACGCCCATCTGGGCGCCGCGACGGGCACCGCCCTGGGCGATGGTCTCGCACATCTGGTCGTAAGTTCGCATGAAGGTGATCGGTCCAGAGGCGATCCCGCCTGTCGAGCCCACGGCGTCGCCGTACGGACGTAGTTTCCAGAAGGCGTAGCCCATGCCACCGCCGCTATTGTGCGAGACGATCGAACTCGCCACGTATTCGTGATCGTCCGCGACAGTGATGTCGTGGACGGTCGCCGTTCCAGCGTCTTCGACAGTTTCGACGGGGACGTGCCAGGTCGATCCCTCGAGCGTACCGACGCTGGGTCCTTCCGAGTCGATCGTCTCGAGCGTCTCGGCCATCGTCTCCGATCGGGCGTCGACGAATCCGACCTGTTCGAGGAAACGCTCAAGCCCCTGCTCACCCGTCGGACCGATGTTGTAATAATCGCGCTCGTCGGTGTCGTACTCCCACTGTATCGCGGGCACACCGAGACCGAGGAGCAACTGCTGGACGTCCTCGATCAGACCGTCCGAGGAACTCCACAGTCGCGGGTAGACGTCCTTCTGGAGACTCCCGTCGGTCGAGAACAGACCCCGGAGGAACGCACCGATCGTCTCGCGATCGGCCCGCCAGATGGACTCCGGGACGGATGCCGACGTCGCGTCCGGTTTGGCGTCGCCAAAGTTGGCGAGCCACCAGCGCTTGATTTCGTGGCTGTGCAGGACGGCGTCGTAACACCCCTCGTCCCAGCGCCAGTCCAGACCGACGTCGAAAAGATCCCGGCAGAGCCGGTCAGCGTGTTCGAGACTTTCCTCACGGTTGAGATGGAGGCGGATCCCGTCCTCGTGTTTCGAACCGTCGCCGACCCACATACCCACGAGTTCCGCCAGTTCGGGGGTAAACTCGGTCGGTTGCCTGACGGTCTTGACGGCCTGTCCATTGGATTCGAGTGACTTCTGCTCGCGGAACCGTGCGACACTCCGTGTCGAGACACCGAGTTCCTGAGCGATATCGCCGTCGGAGTGTCCGTCGTCGTAGAGCGTCTCGAACTCGTTCTCGTCGAAGCTCACGTCTCCACCGGATCGTCCACCACTCCCGTTGGGGTCTAGCCCCATTTCGAGAGAGCGACGGCGCTGGATCGTTGAGGCCGAGGTGTTGAGTCGATCTGCGATCTCGTAGTCGCTGAGCCCTTCAGCGTAGAGCTCGAGGATCTCGTCGTTCGAGACGGTCCGGCTCTCGGACCACTGTGCGCCCCCGGCAACGGTGGTAAGTTCGGTGGTCACGTCTTCGCTGTCGATCCAGCCGAGTCGCAGCGAGAGCGTGTCACCCGATTCGATCTGATCGATTCGCGTCCAGGTTCCATCGACGAGCAGTTCGTGGTTCGGCGTTCCCGTTAGCGTGATCCCAGCCTCCGTTTCGACTCGACTGACGGGCGAGTCGTTGTAGGCATGGGTCTCCTCGACGCTTTGTACGTGGTGGTCGTCCCCGTCACGCTGCACGACGTGATCACCGGGTTCGACGTCGGCGATAGAGACGACGCCTTTCCCTTCGGCGTATACATGCGCGTCCTCGGTCAGACACTGGAAGACCTGTGCAGCCTCCTTCGCGGTCTGGTGGATATCGTCGATGTCGTCCTCGGGTGAGTCGACGAAGCAGGCCGATAGCTGCTGGAGTTCGTCGCCGGCATTCATCAGCGTCGGGCTGTTGTGACTGACGAACCCTTCGACGACGTAGGTGTTCCGACGCGGGACCTGCATGTCTTCGACGGCCATTCGACCCACGTCGTCGACCGTCGAAACCCGCTCGTAGAACTGGTTGCGTTCGACGAACTCGGCGACCGGGGAGTCCCACAGTTCGGGATATTTCTCCGCATAGCGACGGAATATTCCGACGCCGATTTCCTGGTGATACTCCGAGTCCGGGTCGATCAGGAATTGCGAGAGGTCACGGTAGGCGTCGTGGCCGAGATCGCTCTGCTGGAACCACTCGTGGAGACGGTCAGTCTGATTCGGGATTTTTACCGAGGTAGCGTTCTCGGCGACGTTCTCGAATCGTTTCGCGTCCGTCTGCTTTCGTTCGCTCAGGAACCCGACGCGATCGACGAACCGTTTGCCACAGACGTTCTTGCGGACCGTCACCCGGTACCTGTCCCGCTTTTCGCTCACGGACGAACGAATGCCCAGACCGAGCAGTAGCTTCTGTACCTGATCGGCGAGCGGTTCGCTGTCCGTGTATAGCTCGATTGCTCGTTCACCAACGGTACCGTCTGCCTCGAACAGTCCGCTGAGGAACGTTGCGACACAGGTCCGGCCCGATTCGAGCACTGCGTCCGGAATCGTGGCAGTTTTCGAGGTATCTTTCAAGAGACCGTTTCGATCGAGGAAATCGTACAGATCACGCCTCCCGGCCTGACCGATCACGCACGCTGCATCGTTGCGATGTCGTGTCGTCGGTTCGAACCCGAACACTGACTCCGTCAGTTCATCCCAGTACTCGACGAGGTCGTCGTCCTGTTCGTCGAACGCAACTCTGACGCCACTCTCTCGTGCGGTTCCATCACCGACGTAAAGGCCCAGCCACTCCGCGAGTGCAGGCGTCATGGACTCAGGCACATCGATGCCCTCTCGCGGCCTGCCAAGGCCAGTCGTTTCCGCAGCGACTGTCCCTCCATCAGCTGCTGTCGGCGGGAGCAGGCTGGCTGTCGTTCCCTCGTCGTCGAGGAAGTTCTTCTGGAGCGCGATCACGTCGTTCGGTTCGAGATCTTTCACCTGCCGCCATTCGTACTCGCCCTTCTCTGAAATAACTCGGAAATAGTGTTCGGGCGTGGCCTGAACCGTATAACCCGAATCTGTCTCGATCTCCGTGACCAGTTTCTCACCGTTCTCGAACTTCGAGTCGACACGGGCGGTCCCGTCTTGATCGTCGTAGACACGTTCCCCTGGTTCGATATCTCCGAGCGGTTTGAGTCCCCCATCAGCTGCGACTCGCGACTCAGGTGGGACGCAGTTCGGCATGAAGGAGAGTTGCTCCATCGACTCTTGGAACTCCTCGGCGGTCTCCTCGACGTGCTCACGGATCTCCACGGGAAGCTCAGGCACGATAGTCTCGTAGGCGAACTTGTTGACGTTGTAGACAGAGAGCCTCGTCTCCGCGTCGTCTCCGACGGCGGTCCCCTTCCCGAAGACGTCTTCGGCGAGTTCGTCTCGACGAGGATGATCGGGTTTGAGCTGGTCGGGTGTGACCGTGATCTCTGTGTCTTCCTTCCGGGCCTCGAAGACGGCCTCGGCCAGTGCGACGTTCTTCGCGACGCGATCGAACAGATCCTCCTGCGTTTCGATGAGGTCGCCGTCGGCGTCCTTCCGGAGATACCGCGCAGGGAGAATATTGTGATACGCGTTGGCTGTCAGGCGTTCCTCCAGGGTGTCGCCTGTGGTTCGTTTGATCGGTAGCGAAATCTCGTCCGCGGAGAGGTCCGGCTGGCTCACGCCTCGGCCCCCCCGACGAGATCGCGTCGCCGTCCGTCGATACGTCCAGTGAGATGCGTATTCGTTTGTATCATTTGTAGCGGAAGTCTGTTACTCGTGGGTCCCTAATTAACCCGTCGCCTCGCGATTTTTTCGCCCACAAGGAACGTGTCACTATTCATATCTTTCTCGCTCACAGCGACGCCTCGCGGGCTCTACGCGTACGCTGAGATTGATAGGGACGGACGCTAATAATGGTGTCCAAACCGCAGTGAAAGTGAAACGCGGGAGACACAATCTATCGCCAGCGTGTGGTTCCCAGGGGAAACAGGAGGGGGTTTTCGGGTGGAGATCTAACGGCTCTGGTCAGCGTCGTTCAGGAAGTTACGGATCACGTCGTGGCCGACCGCGGTCAGGACGGATTCGGGGTGGAACTGGACGGCTTCGATCGGGTACTCGCGGTGGCGGATCCCCATTACGAGTTCGGTTCCGTCGTCAGTCTCAGTCGTGGCCGTCACCTCGAACGGATCAGGCACCTCGGCAGCGACGAGCGAATGGTACCGCCCGCCTCGAAAGCCTTGATCGAGCCCCGCGAACACACCCTTCCCGTCGTGGTCGATCGGGAAGGCCTTTCCGTGGATCGGTTCGGGCGCGCGGCCGACAGAGCCGCCGTAGGCGTAGACTGCTGCCTCCAATCCGAGACAGACACCCAGCGTCGGCACCTCCGGGCTTACCTCCTTGAGGACATCTAATGAGACGCCGACGTCGCGGTCGTTTTCGGGATGGCCGGGCCCGGGCGAGATGACGATCGCGTCGGGATCGAAGGCTCGGATCTCCTCGAGGGTGGCGGTGTTTCGGACTACCTCGGTTTCGGCATGCTCGCTAACGTACTCGACGAGGTTGTAGGTAAACGAGTCGAAGTTGTCTACGAACAGTACCTTCTGTCGCGCGGCTTCGGTCGCACTCATGGGGACACCTCCTCGGGTTCGATCCGAATCTTCTCGATAGCGTCCAACACACCTTGCATCTTGTTTTCGGTTTCCTCGTACTCGCTTTCCGGTACGGAGTCGGCAACGATCCCGGCACCGGCCTGGACTGTGATCCGGTCGGCGGTGCCGCCCTCGTCGGATAGCGGTTGGTCGGCTTCGACGGTCGCCGACCGGATAACGATAGCGAAGTCGGCGTCGCCGTCCCAGGAGATGTAGCCGACCCCGCCGCCGTACAGTCCCCGCGGTGCCAGTTCGAGGTCGTCGATGATCTCCATGGCACGGATCTTCGGCGCACCCGAGAGCGTCCCCGCCGGGAACGTCGCCCGGACCGCGTCAAAGGCGTCCGATTCCTCGGCCAGCGTCCCCGTCACTGTTGATTCGATGTGTTGTACGTGGCTGTACTTCAGGACGTTCATGAACTCCTGGACTCGAACCGAGCCGGGTTCTGCTACCCGCCGAACGTCGTTGCGACCCAGGTCGACGAGCATCGTGTGTTCGGCTCGCTCCTTCCCGTCGGCCAGCATCTCGCCGGCCAGCCGGCGGTCTTCGACGGGACTCGTCCCGCGGGGGCAGGTGCCCGCGATCGGGTTGACCATCACGCGGTCGCCGCCCACAGAGACCAGCGTCTCGGGACTGGCCCCGACGACGGTTAGATCGTCGTGATCGAGAAGGTACATGTACGGCGAGGGGTTGATCGAGCGTAGCGCATCGTACAACCCCAGCGGATCGACGTCGCCGTACAGTTCCCGCTTGCGGGAGATGACGCCCTGATAGATGTCGCCGTCCAACACGGACTCCTTGGCCGAGCGAACGGCCCTCTCGTATTCGTCTTTGGGCCCTGCGGTCTCCACGCGCTGGTCGAACCCGTCGGTCGAAACTTCGGTCGCGTCGGCGAGTCGGTCTTCGACCCGATCGGCCTCAGTGGCGAGTTCGTCGTATCGTTTTCCTGCGTCGTGATCCGCTCCGAGCAGCGGTGTCGCCACCAGTGAGACAGTTTCCTCGACGTGGTCGAACACGAGCGTCTTCGTCGTGAGGACGAACTGCGCGTCGGGGAACCGCGAATCGGGCCGATCGAGCCCGACTTCGTCGAGCCAGAGGTCGTAGACGGCGTCGTACGCCAGGAATCCGACGAGTCCGCCCTCCAGTAGCTGTCGGTCATGTTCGGGGAATCCTCTTAGCTCGGCGTCGGGCAGACTCGCTCGGAGGCTATCGAGGACGTCTCCTCCGTTCGGTTCCAGCAGATCTTCGTAACGCTCGTCGAAGACTTCGACCGTCGCTTTCTCGTCAACAGTGACGAGGCCAACGGGGTCGTAGCCGACGAACGAGTAGCGGGCGTGGCGGTCGTCGGGTGTCGGCGCGAACGCGCCGTCGGGATCGCTGGAGGCGACCTTCTCGGCGCTTTCGAGCAGGAAGGTGTAGTCGGCCCCCTCGACGTCGGTCGTCCGACCGGTGAGTGCGGCGTAGGCCTCCAGCGGATCGACGTCGACGTCCAGATCGGCTTCGGCCCGCACCACGGCCGGCCGATCTCCGGTAGCCAGCTTGACGAACCCCTCTCGCGAGCGGTCGAACGGCGTCTCGCCCTCACGAGGTGCCCCGATCTCGTCTGAAACGCCCCTCCCGTCGGTCATGGTGCCACCCGGGTTCGGGTGGCCCGCTCGACGAAGGTCTCTATGGCGTCGTGATCCTTGATGCCCCCTTCCTGCTCGACCCCGCTGGCGACGTCGACAGCGAAGGGGTCGACGGTCTCGACGGCCGCGGCGACGTTCTCCGGGGTGAGTCCCCCGGCCAGGATCACGGGCACATCGAGGGAGTCGACGATCTCTCGCGTACGCGTCCAGTCGTGGATCTCGCCGGTGCCGCCGCCACCCTCGGCGTCGATCGAATCGACCAGCAGCGCGTCGGCGACTTCGGCGTAGGCGTCCAGCTCTGGGTCGGTTGGATCGACCGCGACGACCACGTCAGCGGGTGTGCCTCCGAGTGCGGCGACCGCATCGGGATCGAGTCCGTGGAGCTGGACGATGTCGGGTTCGACCCTCTGAATCCGATCGAGTGCTTCGGCCGCGTCGGTGGGCATCGTCACGAGGACGCTCGAAACCAGCGGCGGAACCGTATCAGCCAGCCGCGCAGCCTCATCGAGAGCGATTTCCCGTGGTGTGTCGACAGTGACTCCGGCGATCAGCCCGACGGCGTCGATACCGGCTGCGATCGCTGCCTCGAGGTCCTGGTCGTCGGTAAACCCACAAACTTTGACCCGCGTCATGCGCTGGCCTCGCGCAGGTCGTCGAGCTTCTCGGCAGCCGCGCCGGATTCGATGGCCTGGCGGGCGATTTCGACGCCGTCTTCGAGGGAAGTCGCCTGCCCCGCGACGTAGACTGCGGCCCCGGCGTTCGCGAGGACGATGTCCTGTTTCGCACTGTTTACCGATCCTCGGACGATCCCCTCTAAATCTGCGGCGTTCTCGGCGGGGCTGCCGCCCGAGACGGTGCTGATGTCGTGGCGTTCGAGTCCCAGATCTTCCGGCGCAAGCGTGTACTCGGAGACGTCCTCGTCGTCG
Organism: Halapricum sp.; assembly: GCA_036628575.1. Lineage (GTDB taxonomy): Archaea > Halobacteriota > Halobacteria > Halobacteriales > Haloarculaceae > Halapricum. Next base: position 27,773 of record JAZKRQ010000005.1, on the reverse strand, counting down.
ACTTCGGCGACGGTCGTCTCGTCGTGGATAGTGATCTCGTCCATTCCGGCTCCGTGGACGACCAGCGCGTGTTCGACGGGCATGCGCGCGAGGGCGTCGGCGATCAGCGGAACGAGTTCAGTGTCGTAGACGCCCAACACCTGGGCGTCCGCGCCGGCAGGGTTCGTCAGCGGCCCGAGCACGTTGAAGATCGTCTCGACGCCCAACTCCTTTCGTGGACCGATGACGGCCTTCATCGCTGGGTGGAACTCCGGGGCGTGCATGTAGCCGATCCCTAGCGACTCAACGTGTTCGCGGACCGACTCGGGATCGCTTTCGAGTGTGACTCCGACCTCCTCCAGCACGTCGGAACTGCCCGACGAGGAGGACACCGAGTAGTTGCCGTGTTTGGCGATCGGCACGCCTGCGCCGGCGGCGACGATGGCGCTGGTCGTCGAGACGTTGATCGTGTCGTAGTCGTCCCCGCCCGTACCGCAGGTATCGACCAGCGGCGAGCGGTCCGGCGAAATGGTGCGTGCTGCCTCGCGCATCCCCTGTGCGAAGCCCGCGATCTCGGCCTCTGTCTCGCCTTTCGACCGGAGCGCCGACAGCAGCGCTCCGATCTGAGCCTCCGTCGCGTCCTCGAAGACGGCCGTCGCGGCCGCCCGTGCCTCTTCGACTGTGAGATCTCCCCCGTCTGTCACGCGTTCTATGTATTCCTTCATTATGGCCACCAATGGACTGATTCGTGTTATAGTGTACAAATCCGTTCATCGACTTAAGAGTGTCGGGTACGGGTCGGCATCGTGACCTCACCCGCTGCATGACTGTCACATGGTATCGAACCGCAAATCGGTGGCTGCGATCCTCCCGATGAGTAGGTGACTCGGCCCGCGACGCCTTTTCGGGACTGCGATCTCGCGAAGTAGTAACATGGGGACGACCGCCAGACGTGACCGCCGTTTCGAAACCTTCAATTACCCGTGTCCTCTACGACAGGATGCACTCGCCCAGCGAGGGTTCGTGGTCTAGGTCGGTTATGACACCTCCTTGACATGGAGGAGGCCGGCGGTTCAAATCCGCCCGAACCCATACTCGAATTTAAACTTTATTGGCTTTCGATGATTTTACCGTCTGATAGTGATTACTGTAACGATTTACCGGTGCGACCGCACGCTGTCGTGCGGTCGACCCGGAACAGACTTACAGTAATCACTATGATTCGTAGGGTTTCCTTGAAGACGTACTTATCGAAAGATTGACCATCTGGTCCGACAGGTACCGGGGCATCTGGATGGTGCGTGCGACAGAGTGTCACGAGATTCCCGCGAGTGTGAGCATCACCGACCGGCGAATCTCATGGGACGAACAGACGGACGGGAACGATATGATGAGCCTCGAGCCCTCGTCCGAACCGTTCTTGATACTCTTCGTTAGAGATTCCACAAACGACACACTCAAAGCTATCTCTGCGCAGTACTCTGCGTCGTTGTCGGTACCAGACACCCCTGTACATTCTGGCCGAATCATAGTGATTACTGTAGGTCTGTTCCGAATCGACCGCACGACTGAGTGCGGTCGTACCGGTAAATCGCTACAGTAATCACTATCAGAGTCCGTACCGATCCGCGCCAGTGACTACGATCCCAGATCGCGCTCGACATAGAATCCCGGCGGGACGCCCACATTGCCCAGGCACTCCGGACAGAGCGTCTTGCTATAGCCGGGGTCGTTCTCCTGGCGGAGCTCAGCGGCCTTTGACATCGGCACTTGATCGCCACATTTCGCACAGGTCGTCGTAGAGACGTTCCGATGCTCGGGGCCGGATTCGGGGAACACGGCTTCCTCGACGGGAACCTCGTGCCCGCAGTGGTCACACTGTACGGACGCACAGTCCGGGCAGAGGACGGTCCAGACCTGCTCGTCGCCGCGCTGGACGACGATTTTCACCGCCGCTTCGACGGCAACGGCTGTCCCGCAAGCGTGGCAGGTCTGGCGCTCCGCGGACCGCTGAGACATAATCTACCTTTGAACCTATCGGCAATAAATGTATTGTTATGCGGTATCACGAGACAGGAAAGATCGAGACACGTCGACGAAAGGGACAGTATGGGTGTCAGATCGGATGGACTGGCACGACACTGACGCGGCTTTTCGCGGAGTCAGTCCCTGTCTTCAGGCTCATCGAGTATTATCGCGAGTGTCTCGTGGGTGCCGACAACCATCGCGGGGATGACCAGCATGAAGATGTGCTCTTCCAGCGGAACGCCGAGCAGCTCGATGCCTGTCCGTAGCGGGATCGCGAAAACCCCGACTTTCAGGGTGTACCAGTCCCAGACCAGCGCGAACGGGTAGAGGATGGCAATCGTCCGGACAGCCTGACGGTAGACGCCCGCGTAGGCGACCAGCGCGACTGCGACCGTCCCCCAGAGCAGTTCCGTGACGAGATACGTGTACTGACCGAAGACGCTGATATCGGGAAGCACAGTCGCGTCACGTGTTCGATATACGAAACGATGACGGACCCGGAAACAGTGACTAGCGCCAACTTTGATTACCCTTGACAACCAATCTCTAGGAGTACGATGGATATTGCCGATATTGCTACCAGCGAGTACGTCGATGTCGATGTCGATGAACGTCTTGGAAAGGTCCGTTCGATCTTCGAGCGGGGGAATCCGAAAGGAATCATCGTGACCGACGACGGCGACTACGCGGGTGTGATAACCCAGAAACAGCTGGTACAGTCGCACGTCGAAGACCGAACTAAAGCCGGCGCGATGATGCAACACGCGCCGAAGATCGATCGGACGGCCGACGTCCGCGAGACCGCCCGCGTCCTCGTCGAGGGCGGGATCAAAGTCGGGCCTGTCTTCGAAGCTGACCGGCTGTGGGGCGTCATCACCGACGACGACATTCTCACGGCCGTCTTGGACAATCTCGACGCGCTCACTGTCGAGCAGATCTACACCGAGGACGTCGTCTCGATCGGCCAGGACGCCCAGGTCGGGCAGGCGATCAACCTCCTGCGGGAGAACGGTATCTCCCGGCTCCCGGTCGTCGACGAGGACGGCCGCCTTTCGGGGATGGTCACCCGTCACGATATCGTCGACGTCGTCGTTCGAGATATGGACAAGTCGACGGTCGGGGAACGGGCCGGTGACGTCGATCGTATCCTCGATCTTCCGATCTACGACGTGATGACCAGTCCCGTCGAGAGGACCCGGCTCTCGACGACAGTCGAGGAAGCCGTGCGGACGATGCTCGAAAACGACTACGCTGGGCTGGTCGTCACGCCGGAAGAGAACGACTCGCTCGTCGCGGGGATCATCACCAAAACGGACGTGCTCCGGGCGCTGACGTTCACCGAAGAGGACCACATGGACGTCCAGATCACGAACATCAAGCTGCTCGATACGATATCTCGCGAGGACATCCGGATCTCGATCGAGGAAGTCGCCGACAAGTACCAGGCGATGCAGGTCCAGCACGCCCACGTCCGGTTCCAGGAGCACAAGGAGAAGCTCCGCGGGACGCCGCTGATCAAGTGTCAGATCCGGCTCCGTACGAACAAAGGCCAGGTGGCCGGCACCGGCGAGGGCTACGGCGCTGCGACCGCGTTTAACGTGGCCGTGGACAAACTCCAGCGGAACGTCCTCGAACGGAAGGGTGTCGAGAGCGACGAGGAGTACCGCGGCCAGGTCCTCCGGAAGCTGGGCGAACTGTAGGACCGTCTCGTTGCTGTCATTAGGATTAGCGTAGAAATACAGAGATTTCACCTGGAAATCGAATCCTGGGGTCCGATAGTTTGGGGATAACGCATTTAAGTGAAAGCGTGTAGCGCCGCGGTCGTTCTTATATCAGGAAATGAATGCTTCGATGCGGTCCATCGCTTCCTTGAGATCGTCCATCCCTGTAGCGTAAGACACTCGGAGGTGACCTTCACCCCCCTCGCCGAAGGCCGTCCCGGGTACCAGAGCGACGCGCTGTTCCTCGAGTAGCGTCTCGGCGAATTCGCCGCTGTCCTCCCAGGGACTCTTGGGGAAGGCGTAGAAGGCACCTTTCGCGGGGAAACACTCGATCCCCATCTCCTCGAACCGCGAGAGGACGAGCCGACGGCGGCGATTGTACTGCTTTCGCATTTCGACGACGGCGTCGTCGCAACTCTCCAGCGCCTCGATTGCCGCGTACTGGGCCGTGGTAGGGGCCGACAGCATCGTGTACTGGTGTATTCGGTTCATCGCATTGATCGCCTCGGACGGCCCGAGCGCATAGCCGAGTCGCATCCCAGTCATCGCATAGGCTTTCGAGAATCCGTTGAAAACGATCGTCCGCTCACGCATTCCCGGCAGCGTCGCGATCGAGGTGTGATCGTGCTCGTAAGTCAGTTCGGAGTAGATCTCATCGCTCAACACGATCAGGTCGTGCTCGCGGGCGAACTCCGCGATCGGCTGCAGTTCCTCGCCGGTCATCGTCGCTCCCGTGGGGTTGTTCGGATAGCAGAGGACCAGGACGTCGGCCTCCTCGGCGCCGGCCTCGTAGAGGGCGTCGGTCGTGAGCTTGAAATCCGTCTCCTGGGTGGTCGGCACGGGAAGGGGATCACCGCCGGCGAAGATCACGCCGGGTACGTAGGAGACGTAGCTCGGTTGGACTACTGCGACGGTGTCGCCGGGATCGACGATCGCCCGTAGCGACAGATCGACGGCCTCGCTGGCGCCCGCGGTCACGAGGACCTCGTCGTCGGGATCGTACTCGAGATCGTAGCGCTGGTCGACGTCCTCGGCGATCAGTTCCCGGAGATCCCGCCGGCCGCGGTTGGCCGTATAGGAGGTCTTACCCAGTTCCAGCGAGCCGATCGCCGCTTCCCGGGCGGCCCACGGAGCCGAGAAATCCGGTTCGCCCACGCCCAGCGAGATGATGTCGTCCATCTCCTCGGCGAGTTCGAAGAACCGGCGGATGCCTGATGGCGGGACAGTCTGCACGCGTTCGGACGGCTCGATCGTCATGGCGAGATCGAGAGCCGGTCGTCGTCGTCCCCGTCGCCGAGGACGATCCCCTGTTTCTTGTAGGTGTCCATCAGGTAGTGGGTCACCGTCTGGGTAATCTCCGGAATCGGGGCGATCTTGTCGCTGATGAAATGACTGACCTCCCGCATCGAATCACCCTGAACCTCCATGTCGAAGTCGTAGTCGCCGCTGACTAGCCGGAGTTCACGCACCTCGGGGAACTGGACGATTCGATCGGCGATGTCGCCGTAGCTGGTCTCCCGGTCGAGCGTGACGTTGAGTTCGACGACGGCACGGACGCGCTCGCGCTCGGTCTTCTCGAAGTCGACGACCGCCTGATAGCCCCGGATGACGCCGTCTTCTTCGAGCTGGTCGATCGCGGACTCGACCGCTTCGGGGTCGGCGTCAGTCAACCGGGCGAGGTCGTCGATACTATACCTGGCGTTTTCCTCGAGCAATTCCAGCAGTTCTTCGCTGATGTCCATATCGGCTCAGGGGCCACCGTGAGCAAAAGGATTTCCCATCTGTGCGTTTTTGTGTCGTGATTCGACGGATCGAAACCGTATCCCCGCTATTCACCTGCCTCGAACTCGTGCCCACATTCTGGACACGTCACCTCGTCGTGGCGCAGCGCTGCCGAATGCTCCCGTACCTCCCGCATCACTGTGGAGATGCGGTCCTCGGCTTCGAGTTCCTCTTCGACGGCCAGATCGACACCCTCCACTTCCAGCAGGAACTTCGCGACCTCGGTGGCCTCGTACATCACGTCGTCCAGTTCCTCGGCCGTGAAGAAGTCAGACATCGCCCCATAGAGGAACGTCGCTCCAGCCTTCCGGACCTTCTCCTCGAAGGACGCCCGGGCCTGGTTGACCGCCTGGGGCGTGTAGGTGTCGGTCATGAAGGGGACGAGTTCGGGCAGATTCTCACCGATCTTGGTCATCTCCACGCCCGTCTCGGTCCGGAAGTCAGCACACAGGCGAGCGATCGCCCACTCGCGGGCCGTGATATAGGTGCGCTCGCGCAGGAAGTCGTTAGCCCGGTCGTAGGTCCCACCATCGATCTTTTTGAACCGGTCGTACTTCTGGACGTCATCGGGCACGCCCTGACCGGCCGACTGATTCGCTGGGGCCGTCTCGTCGGAATCCTCGGGAACGTCCCGCTTATATTCGGTCGACGAGCCGTCGCTTGGGTCCTCGGAGGTATCGGCTGCCAACTCGTCGCTGACCTCCGTGGCGTCGTCAACCGCAACGCTGTCGGTCGCGGACGCTGACGTCTCGCTGTCGTCGCGGGGATCGTCAGTTCCGTCCGTATTCTCGCGTGCTGAATCGTCGTCGACGTCGTCGGTCGTCATAGGTGGCTGTGCGGTCCCCCCGTGAAAAAGCGTGTCGCCGCTCGGCGTCGAGCTGACAGTCGGGGGAGGCTGTCGGGACCCCGACGCTTAACCGCTCGGCACCCAAGGAGGGAGATATGAAAGTGCTGTTGGGCCACAGCGGGAGCGACAGTTCCTGGAAGGCCTTCCGGGAGACCATCGAGCGGGCGGCGGCCGCCGACGACGAGGTGACCATCGCGATCTACGACGACGAAGGGGTCGAAACCACACCGGCGGAGATCGAGCAGGAAGTAAAGGACGAACTCGACGACTCGAAAATAGATGCCAAACTCCGTCACATCGAGGGTCACGTCGGAGGTGCACTCGTCGAACTCGGCGACGGCGAGGACTTCGACCGGCTCGTGATCGCTGGCGGGGACCGAAGCACACTCGGAAAGATACAGCTAGGAAGCGTCGCCGAATTCGTCGTCCTTAACTCCGAAACCCCGGTGACCCTGATTAGATGACGCGGAACCGAACGTATCCCGATACCGTCGCCGATGAGTTCCCGCGTCCCCCGCGGACGATCACCGACAGGGAGGCCCGCGACATCGACATCCGAGTCGCGGAGCCGTCTGATCGCGACGCGCTCGTCGATATGTATGCGGAGTTCAATCCAGCCGACCGCGCCCAGGGGATCCCGCCGGTCAAGGAGTACGCCATCGACAACTGGCTCGACACGGTACTGGCCGAGGACTGCCGGAACGTGATCGCGTGGGACGGCGACGACGCCGTGGGACACGCGATGCTCGTCCCCGACAACGAGGACGCCTACGAACTGGCGATCTTCGTGCTCGGCAGCCACCAGTCGGCCGGAATCGGAACCGAACTGCTCAAAACGTTGCTCGGCCACGCCCAACGCGAGGATATCGAGACGCTCTGGCTGACTGTCGAGCGGTGGAACGAGCCGGCCATCGCACTGTACGAGAAGGTCGGCTTTGAGGTCTGTAGCGCCGAGAGTTTCGAGATCGAGATGTCGATCCGGCTCAACTAGACCGAGAGAACCGGCTGGCTCGCGTACGAGAGGACGTACTGGGCGACTTTTCCGAGCATCGCGCCGGGTGTGCCGCTAATGCTCTCACGAGGGACGACGATCAGGTCGGCCTCCATCTCCTCGGCGGCGTCGAGGACGACGCTGACTGGATGCTGGCTGAGTTGCGTCGACGAAAACCCCCTGACTGTCGACTGACTGACCGGGACCTCGCCGTCGGCGTTCTTGATTTCCTCGTGGACAGTCCGCATAAACGCCCGGTGTTCGTCCGCCACGGAGTCGGCCTCGATGTCACCACGCCTGACGCCGCGCGCGACAGTCTCGTCTAAGACGTGCAGCACGTGGATGCTCGCGTCGTACCGCTGGGCGACTACGACGGCGTACTCGACGGCGAGTTCTGCCTCGTCGGTCCCGTCGACGGGGACGAGAACGGTGTCGATTGCGACGGCCATCGTCAACGTCTCCGTCCGGTAGTGGCAAAAAGCCACCGAGGTTCGAGCTGGCGGGGAGACGTCTCCACCCCTTTTATACTGTAACCGCCAGTAGGTAGCTACATGTTCGACACAGTTGTGCTCGCGACGGACGGGTCGGCGAGCACCGAACGGGCCGTCACGCTCGCGCTCGATTTCGCTGATCGCTTCGATGCGGCGGTCCACGCTCTATACGTCGTCGACGAAGAGGAGATCGAGGCCACTCCCGGCCGCGTGCGCGAGGATCTCCGATCCGCACTGCGAGAGAGCGGCGAAGAGGCTCTCGCCGAAATCGAGGACAATGCGGACGACGTCACTACGACTATCCGGGAGGGGTCACCCGCCCAGGAGATCTGTGACTACGCCGAGGAGGTCAACGCCGATCTCGTCGCCACGGGGACCCGGGGTCGTCACGGCGAGCACGCGTTCCTGCTGGGAAGCGTCGCCGAGGCCGTCGTCCGCCGGTCGCCGGCTCCCGTCCTGACCGCGCGCCAGCTCGAACCCGGCGAGGAGCCTGACGTCCCGATCCCCGGCGGCGCGGAGGAGTAAGCCATGGACGAGTCGCTCATCGACGCCGAAAGCCTGCCGATCGAGCGCAAGTCGATCCTGCCAGGCGAGGGTTTCTTCCGCCCCGACGACGTCACGCAGGCCCAGCAAGAGCAGGAAGTCGCCGATTCCGTCGCCGACACAGACACGGTCGTGGTCGCCGATCCCGACGCCGACGGGCTTGCCTGCGTGGCGTTGGTACGGGAAGTCCACGAGGACGCGGCGCTGGTGCCCGCCAGCCCCCACGAACTCGACCGCCGGCTGGCCTGGACGACCGAGTACGTCGGTCCCGGTACGGACGTGTTCGTCTGTGATCTCTGTCCCGATCGCGAGTCAGATCTCGAGCCGCTACCGGCTCTGGCTGACCAAGCTGGCGAGATCCGATGGTTCGACCATCACCAGTGGAACGACGGCCTCGCCGCGACCGTCCGAGAGGCCGGCGTCGATCTCGTGGTCGGAGAGTCCGACGAGGAGTGTTCCGCCGACGTGGCGATGCGGGAACTGGAGGGGGACTTCGACGAGCGACTGGTGGATCTAGTTGCGGTCACGCGCGATCACGATCTCTGGATCCGTGAGGACCCGCGCAGCGACGATCTCGCTGACTTTTCCCACTGGAGCGAACCCGAAGAGTACCTCGAAGTGATCAGCGAGCACGGTGCCGACCTCTCGCCGGAGGTCGAGGAGTTCCTGGCCGAGAAACGTATCGAGAAGGAGGCGTTGATTGCGAAAGCCGTCGAGCGTGCGGAACTGCGGGAGATCGGTCCCTGGACCATCGGCGTGACATACGGCCGCTGTTCACAGAACGAGGTCGCGGAAGCGCTGCGCGAGCAGGGCGCGGACGCCGCTGTGATTGTCAAACCCGCCGGCAGTGCGAGTCTGCGGGGAACTGAGACATTCGAGCGCTGTCACGAAGTCGCAGAGCAGGTCAACGGCGGCGGCCACCCCCGCGCGGCCGGCTGCAAGCCCGATATCTACGACGATATGCTCGATTATGCTCACCACTGGACGACCAGAGGAGCGGTGGCCAAACAGGCCATCGTCGACGCGTTCCGGCGACTGGAACCCGACGACGGAAGTGAATCTACCGGAGAGGGGGTCTGATAGTGACTGCTGTAACTATGTACCGGTACGACCGCCCGACTGCGGGCGGTCGATGTGGCATTGACTTACAGCAGTCACTATGAGAATGTCGCGAAAGCGGGCTACTCTCCGCCCGGCCCGTCCTCGGTGACGATCCCGGGAGCGTCGCTGGCGACGATGATGATCTGATCGGTGATGTCCTCCATCTGGTTCGCGAGTTCGTCAAAGAGGATCGCGAACTCACGGTACATCAGCGGCTGCTCGATCCGGTCGTCGCTGAACGCCGTCGAGATCACGTCGTTCCGGATCTCGTCACACCGGCTCTCCATGTCCCTGATAGCCTGGATCTCGTCTGTCAGGGTGTCCGACCTGTCCAGCGTTCCGAGACCGTGGACGAACCGTTCGACGACCTCTTCCATCGTCGCTGTGGTTTCTGCGACTTCCTCGGCCATCTCTCGGAGCCCCTCGAAACACCTGTTGTCGTGGGCTGGTTGCATCATCTCCAGTTCCTGAGCGATCCGCTCGGTGACGTTCACGACCACGTCGACAGTCTTGTAGAACTCCACGAGCGCCGACTGGTTGTAGTTGATCTGCGTGTTGAGCACGCCCATGTCCTTCGGGTCGGCGTTGGTGATCAGGGCGACTATCTCGCGATTACGCCGGTCGCAGTCGCTCTCCAGGGTCTGGATGCGCTCGACGGTCTCACTGTACTCCTTGCCGGCAGCGTACTGATCGAGCAGGTCCGGGAGCAGTCGGATGCAGTCGCTGAACGGTTCGAGATACGAATCGGTTTGGGCTTCGAGTCGTTCCCCGAAGCCAGCGTCAGCGGCCATGGGAACGGCCACGGTCCCCGAAAGTAAAGAGTATTCGTTTATAGCCCGGTCGGCTCGTGAATGAACGTCGTCTTGAGACCCCACCCCTCCAGACAGTTCTGCAAGGCTTTGACCCCGAAGGTCTCTGTGGCGTAGTGGCCCGCCAGGAAGACGTGGATTTCGTGCTCTTTGGCGAGGTGGTAGGCCTTCTGCTTGCCCTCTCCGGTGATGAAAGCATCCGCACCACTCTCGGCGGCCGCTTCGAGCCAGTCGACCCCGCTGCCGGTGACGATGGCGATGTCCTCGATCTTCTCGGGACCGAACTCCAGAACCTGTACGCCTTCACCGCCGTGCGGGAGTTCGCCGGCCAGCAGGTTGTGCAATGCGTCGACACTGTAGGCGTCCGGCGCGATACCGCGCTGGCCGACGTGGACGGAGCCGAGTTCACCGAACGGCTCCGTGTCGGTCAATTCCAGCAAGTCTGCCAGTCCCGCCGCGTTGCCGAGTTGCTGGTGACCATCCAGCGGGAGATGGGCGGCGTACAGTGCCATGCCGTTCTCGATCAGCGGTGCGACTCGCCGGTAGGCGGTCCCAGTCACGCGATCGATCCCGCCCCAAGAGACCCCGTGATGGGTTATCAACAGGTCCGCCTGGGCGTCCACAGCCTGTTCGATCGTCGAGGCGGCGGCGTCAACCGCGACGGCGACCCGAGCGATTTCCCGATCAGCCGGCCCGACCTGCAGTCCGTTAGCACTTGCGTCGACGTCGGCGTACTCGCCGGTCCTCAATCGTTCGTCCAGCCGTTCGGAAAGCTCGCCACAGCGCATTTGAATCACGTTCTGCCCCGAGGAGTGTAGTGATTGTGGTCTTACGGCCGGACGAGGCGATCACCTTTGTCCTCGACGACGCCGCGGTCGATCAACGCTTCTAGGATCTCGTGGGTGGTTTCCCTGTCAATGTTATAGGCGCTCCGTGCGACGACGGTGATCTCTTCGATATCGACCGGGAACTCCCGGTTCTGTAACAGCCGGACGACCTTGTTGTACTCCGCCTGCTCGTACGCGTCGTCCCCCTCCGTCGCATCGCTGCCGGACGCTTCGTCATCCTGCTCCGCAGGGTCGTCGTCGACCTCCGTCTCGACCTGCTCAGTCGTGTCGTCGTCGGCCTCCGTCTCGTCATCTCCCACTTCGTCGCCAGACGTCTTTTCCACCCACCCCGTCGAATCGCCGGAAGCAGGCTGGTCGTCCGTGTCGCCTTCTTGTTCGATCCCGCCATCGTCCTCGCTGGTCGTGGCCCCTGCCTCGTCACTCCCGGACATCTGTTGCACGTCGGTCGCAGTCATGGCGTCCTCGGCCTCCCTGTCTAGATCTATCAGGGGATCGTCCTCGTCCAGTTCCGGGATCCCCTGAGCGGACGCCTGGCTGTCGCTGTCCAGCGCGGCTTCCAGAACTCGCTCGACGACGGTCGTGAGTTTCCGCCGGCAGGACGGGCAGAGCACGATCCGTTGGCCCGTCTCGATATCGGGGTACTGTTCCGATCTGACGAGCGGATACTCCTCGATCGCGGCGTCGACCGCGTCGCCGCAGAAATAACACGACGAGAGTCGGTCCATGCCCGGACGCAGGACGCCCCGAGACAAAAGTGATATGTTTAAAATCTGTCTTTATTCGGCCGCGTGAGCGAAGACGAACTCGCGAACGAGTTTCGCACCCAGAACGGCAGCCTGGTCGTCGTCGCGGTCGTTGACCTCCACCACGTCGACGCCGCTGGCACTGTGAGCGACCGACCTGACGACCCGCCGCATCTCCGCTGGGTCGAGACCGAACGGTTCCAGCGTCCCCGTCCCTGGCGCGTATCCGGGATCGGCGGCATCGATGTCGATGCTCAGGTAGATTTCGCCCTCGAAGTCAGGCTCCCAATCAGGGACCGCTGCGGGCGGGACGACCGTCACGTCGGCCGCCTCCGCTCGCTCCCACTCGGCTTTGCTGCCGGCGCGAGCACCCAGGATCACGGCCTCGTCGGCCACGTCCAGGGCGTGTCGGGTCACTGTCGCATGACTGTAGGGATCGCCGCCAAACGACTCCCGGAGGTCGAGATGTGCGTCGAGACAGACGAATACGTCAGGCTCTAGCGCCCGGACGGCAGCCACGGTGACAGTGTGTTCACCGCCCAAAAGGACCGGAAGGGCGTCCTCGGCGTCCACGTCGCCGATGACGCCCTCCAGAAACGTGAGGTACTCCTCGGGATCGCCCCCGGGCCGGACGTCGCCGTGGTCGTGGACGCCGAGTTCAGTGAATCGACTGCCGGTGTGGTGGTCGTAGTCCTCGAACGATTCAGCGACCGCTCGGATACGTCGGGGGCCGAACCGCGTCCCCGGCTGGTAGGTCGTCGAGCGGTCGAGCGGCGCGCCGACGACGACAAACGCGGCGTCCTCGCGATCGGCGGCTGCACCCGGGAACCCGGACATTCAGACGATCTTGCGCTGACCCTCGTATTCGAGGAACTCGATCTGGTCGTCGGGGCTCAGGTCGACGTCGTCGGGCTTGACCATCACGAACGTCTCGTAGGTGTCCAGGTCCATGACCTGCAGTTCGTCGCTGTCGACGTTGACAACCTGGCCCTGCTTGCGCTCGATGATCGGAACCCAGACCTTGGCGTCGACAGGCTGGGAGAGCGACCGCTTCTTCGCGTCGAAGACACCTTTGCCCTCGATGCGGGCCTTCGCACTGCCGTGTTTGCCCGGCTTGGCCGTGCTGTAGCCGGTGATCTTGCACGGCGTGTCGTCCATCATCACGTAGCTCCCTTCATCCAATTCGCGAACCTCGGTCTGCTCTTTCGCCATGTAGCGTCGTTGCCCCCCGGCCAGTATAAACGGTTTGGAACGATAGCGGCGGACTGACGTCACACCGGCCGCCCGGTGCGACAGGTCGTCTCGGGCGAGGTGTTTACATTGGGGCCGGGAGAAGCGGCCAGTGAATGGAGGGCGTGCTCTGGCAGCTGCTGGCGAGTTCTCGCGGTGCCGACACGCGGGTGCGTCTCCTCCGGGCTATCGACACGCGGCCGCGAAACCCAAACCAGCTCGCCGAAGCCCTCGACATGGACTACACGACTATCCGCCACCACCTCAGGGTGCTCGAAGACAACAACGTCGTCACCGCCTCCAGCGACGACTACGGAGCGGTGTATCTCCCCACCGACCAGGTGCGAGCCCACTGGGACATCGTCGAGGAGATAATGGACACTGTCGAGGAGGACTGATCATGGGACGAAATTTGGAAAGCACATATAGTCACGACCGGTCAAGGAGGTACCGATGGGCGTCTGGATGACCGCTGCGCAGGTCGCCGCTGCAGCAAACCTTCTGCTCGTGGGAGCACTGGGCTCGGTCTGGCTGCGGAACTACCGTCGCCACGGGGCCAGTCATACGCTGGCGTATCTGGTGTTCGCGGCGTTCCTGTTCGTCGAGAACGCGATCTGGTTGTACCTGTACGTCCTCAACGACGCGTTCGTCGGCTGGTACGCAGTCACCACGCCGACGGTCCAGATCGGGATGGCGCTGCTCTGCGGGCTGGAGACAATCGCGCTGGTCGCCATCGCGAGGATCACAATAGTCTGATCCCGGACGAAATTTGGATCGAGTTCGGAAATCGTACTTATGTCAGTTGTCCGTTCATTCGGCTATGGCACCGACCAGAAGACGGTTCCTCGGAACGGTTGCACTCGCGAGCGCGTTCGCCGGCTGTCTCGGGACCAACGGCGGTAACGGCTCGAACACGACCACTACGGGCAGCGACGTGACTGTCTCGACCCGGTCGATCGATCCTCACGGCGAGGTTCTGGTCGGCCCGGACGGTATGACGCTGTACATGTTCCTTCCCGACGGCGAGGCTACGGGTAGCACTTGTTATGACTCCTGTGCGACCACGTGGCCGCCCCTGACCGTCGAGGACAGCCCGTCGGCGGCCGACAGCGTGACGGCGAATCTGTCGACGGTCACCCGCGAGGACGGATCGACGCAGGTCCGCGTCGGGGAGTGGCCGCTGTATTACTATGCTGGGGACGACGATCCCGGCGACGCGAACGGACAGGGTGTCACCGACGCTTGGTACGTGCTCCACCCGGACGGGTCACCACTTCGGGGGGAGACAACGACGACAGACGACGGCGGACGAACAGGGTACTGATACCGCCGGCTGTAACATTTCGAAAGAGTTCGTCACTATGGAGTGGCTCTTATCTTCACGAACGTGGAGCAGCAGTTTGAACGGATTCATAGTGATTACTGTAACGATTTACCGGTGTGACCGCACGATGCCGTGCAGTCGACCCGGAACAGACCTACAGTAATCACTATCAGTCGTGAATCTCGACTGAATCGAGCGTGATCGGCGTGGTCGGGCTGTCGTGCATGTCGGTGTCGGCCGAACCGATCGTTTCGACGACGTCCATGCCGTCGATCACTTCGCCGAAGACCGGGTGTTTGTCGTCCAGGTGGGGCTGGGCGTCCAGGGTGATGAAGAACTGCGAGCCGTTGGTGTTCGGGCCGCGGTTGGCCATCGAGAGGATCCCGGGGCCGTCGTGGCGCAGGTCGGGGTGGAACTCGTCGTCGAAGGTGTAGCCCGGACCGCCCTTGCCATTACCCAGCGGGTCGCCGACCTGGACCATGAAGTCCTCGATGACCCGGTGGAACTCAACGCCGTCGTAGAGGGGATCGATCCGCTTCTCGTCGGTCTCCGGGTCTTCCCAGGCTTTCCCATCGGGAGCAACCTCGGCCTCCTCGTAGTTGTTCCCTCCCTCGGCCAGATTGACGAAGTTCTCTACCGTTCGGGGTGCCTTCTCTTCGAATAGTCGGACCTCGATGTCGCCTTCGCTTGTGTGCAGTGTCGCAGTCAGTTCGTCACTCATGCTCGAATCTGGATGGCCAGGCGGCATAACGATGGCGGTACCCTCTCATGGCGCGCGCGGGTGTCGACGACGGGGTTTTTGCCCCGAGACAGAGACAACCCAGGTATGTCCGATGATCCAGAGTCGACCCTGCAGGAGTGGAAAGAGACGATGCAGGCCGAACACGCCGAGGCAATCGCGAATCCCGATCCCGACGAGGATCACCAGATCGAGGGCGTCACGCAGGTCAGCTATCGCGTGACCTTCGAGTACGAACCCGATTCATAGTGATTACTGTAGCGATTTACCGCTACGACCGCACGGCTGCGTGCGGTCGATGTGGAACAGACCTACAGTAATCACTATGAAAGTATCAGGGCTTCCGTCCGTCGGTATACTGCCGGCTGTAATCATAGGGATTAGCGTAGCCGATCGGAGAACGTCACACTCCGATCGGATGCCCGGATTCGATTTCCCGGGCGGAATCTATGGATTTCTACGCTAATCCCTATCACGTGCAGAATTTCGCCACGCCGGGGTGGCGAATATTTCCCCGAAGTTACAGCCGGCAGTATCAGGAACGCAACCGCCCGAAGACACCTGCCCGCGGTCAGGGAGAAATTTTAATTTCATGCAAATTTTCGCCAGAAGCCTTTTCTCCCTCGGCGTTTGTATCCTTCATAGTTAAATGTCATCCAGTGACGCGCCGACTATCCTCGTCGTGGACGACGAACCGGACGTCGCCGACGCCTACGCCGCGCAGTTGCGCGAGCGGTATACCGTTCGAACGGCCTATGGAGGGCAGGAAGCACTGGAGAAGATCGATGGAACTATCGACGTCGTCTTGCTGGACAGGCGGATGCCGGAGATATCCGGCGACGAGGTCCTCAGCGCGCTTCGCGAGAAGGGGATCAAGACCCGTATCGCTATGGTGACGGCCGTCGATCCGGACTTCGAGATCATCGAGATGCCGTTCGACGATTACATGACGAAGCCGGTCACCAGGTCGGACCTGTTCGAGACGGTCGAACGGTTGCTCACCGGTGCAAAATACGATTCGAAGTTCCAGGAGTTCTACTCGCTGACGAGTAAGATCGCGACGCTACGCGCCAACAAGAGCCAGGCGGAACTGGAGAACAGCGAGGAATTCGCTGAACTCGACGCTAGACGTGAGCACGTCCGTCAGGAACTGGACGCCACGCTCGCGGAGTTCAACGACGACTTCGTCGCCATGTTCCGGGAGTTGAACCCGCGTCCATCGGTGTCCAACGAGGTCGAGGAGTAACACCGGTTCCGAAAGCCCTAACGTCGTTTCTCACATAGAGCGGTTCGAATGAGCAAGCAGTTGCCGGACGTCCAGGCGACCAGTCCGGACGTTACCGTGGGGTTGAACCGCGTCGGGGTCACCGGCGTCGAGAAACTCGTCAAACTCGGCCGAAAGGACAAGCGCCCGATCGTCCTGATGGCCGAATTCCAAGTGTTCGTCGACCTACCGTCCTGGCGAAAGGGCGCGGACATGAGCCGTAACATGGAAGTCATCGACGAGACACTAGAGGCGGCCGTCTCGGAGGAAGTCTATCGGGTCGAGAACGTCTGTGGGGAGGTCGCCGAGCGTTTGCTGGAGAAACACGACTACACCACCAAGGCTGAGGTGCGCATGGAAGCCGAGTACGTCACCCGCGAAGAGACCCCCGAGAGCAACAAGCCGACCCAGTCGACTGCCGATATCATCGCCTCCGCGACCGCAACAGAGGACGGTACTCGCGAGGAAATCGGCGCACGCGTCACCGGGATGACGGTCTGTCCGTGCAGCCAGGGGATGTCCGTCGCTCGTGCCCGCCAGACGCTGCGAGACCTGAACGTCGAGGAGGAGGTCGTCGACGAGTTCCTCGAAAAGGTGCCGCAACCGGGGCACTCCCAGCGCGGCCACGCCACGCTGACTGTCGAGACCGACGGCGACCCGCCGGTCGATCTCAACGAACTCATCGAGGTCGCCCGCGAGTCGATGAGCGCCCGCATCTACAACCTCGCCAAGCGCCCCGACGAGGACTACATGACCTTCCAGTCCCACAGCGATGCCAAGTTCGTTGAGGACTGCGTCCGTTCGATGGCCGAAGGGATTGTCGATACCTATCCGAATCTGGACGACGATGCGATCGTCACGATGAAACAGTCCAATGACGAGTCGATCCATCAACACAACGCCCACGCCGAACGCGTCGCGACTTTCGCTGATCTGAAAGGTGAGGTCAACGGAGACAGGCTAGCCGACGACTGACCGGGATCCGTGAGCGAGTCCAGAACGGATCAGATCACAACTGCAACCGAGAGGCGTCGACCCACCGAGCGCCGAACTCCTCTTCGACCGTCGTAGCGAATTCAGGGTCCTTGAAGTCGATAACCGCGAAGGTCTCACCCTCCCGGAGCGGGTGCGGGACTTCTATGCAGACCTCGGTATCGTCGATCAACTCGAACGTCCCGATGACGTCCGCACTCGTACGGACCTCGAACCCCTCGTGAGACTGCAGGGACTGACGGTAGCGTTCGCCAACGCTTTCGGGCAGGACATCGACCATGCTCGGACGCATGAGCAGTGATACGTCGACCCCGCGGTCGAGGGCGTCTTCCAGAGCAGAGACGACTCGGTCGCCGAGCTCGTCCAGGTCGAACTGCTGAGAGAACTGCGAAGCGACGACGACGATTCGATCCTCGGCGGCAGTCAGCCGCTCGACCAGTAGATCCGCGGTCTCCTCGGGACCGACCGCGGCCGTCCAGAAGGTTTCCCCGAGCGGCTCTGCCGTCTCCAGATCGTCCACCAGCGTGTCGACGATCTCCTCGTACTGACTTGCCTTCTCCTCGAGTTCGCGCTTTTTGTCCTCAAGCAGACGGTCCAGTGCTGTCTCCGGCTCGACCGCGACGTACTTTTTCGGCCGGCTAGCGGTCTGGCTTCGGACGAGGTTGTGCGTCTCTAAACTGTTGAGGACGTCGTAGATCCGTCCCATCGGGACATCGCTGACCCGTGACAACTCTTTTGCCGTTGTCGGACCCGTTTCGAGGAGCGATCGGTATGCCCTCGTCTCGTATTCGGACAAGCCAAGGTCGCGGAGGTTCGCCATATGTTCCCATGGCAGTCCATATAGAAAAACCCACCGGGAGTTTACGCTTCCGTGATCAGTGCTTCCAGCTCCGCCGGCGTCGCCGCCATCCCTACCTTTGAGCTGTCCTCGAAGACGGTAGCCACCTCGCCGCCGTCTCCCGGGACAACGACGGTCTCGTGGTCCGCGAGTCGCAACGCTGCGCGGTGGAGATCAGTGCCAGCCGTCGGCCCGACGCGAATAGTCCGTAGGTCGAGCGCGCGGGCGACAGTCGTCGCATACCCGGCCGCCTCGACGCCCATCCGATCGGCCGCATCGGCGTACGTGGTGAGGGTTTCGCGAGCGATCTCCCGATACGTCGAGTCGTCAGTAAGCACCGCCAGATCCAGCAGGGCGTCTGCGAACTCGACCGCGTAGTCAAGCGGGTACAGCGGTCGATCGAGCAGCCCCACCTCGCCGGCTGGGGCGTCCCTTATCCGTCCGTCCTCGGCGAGGTGCTCGATGGTCCAGTCGGCGACTTCCCGAGCCGGGCCAGACTCGCCGAGTACCTGCCAGGCCGTGGTCAGGCCGGTGAGAACGCGTGCCTGGTCGAGGAGGTGGCCCTGAGGAGCGTCGTCGCCGGGGTGGTGAGAGACGATCCCCTTGGCGTCGACGAGCTCGGTCACTGTATCGAGGGCACGCTCGGCGTATCGACGCGATCGCTCGTCCCCGACGTATGCGTAGTACGTGAGTAGCCCGTCGATGGCGAGGGCGTTCCGGTCGGTCAGGACCGTGTCGTCGACCGGTGGGGGGGCGGTGTCCTCGCGCTCGGTCGCTTCCAGGCGGTAGTATCTCGCTTCTCCGGCCTGGCTGGCCGCGAACGCACCGCTAGCGCAGGGTGCGTCGTCGGTCCATAGCGTCGTCGTCAGGTACTCGACCGTCCGCTCGGCGGTCTCGCGGTAGGACTCCGCGCCGGTATAGCGGTAGCCGTGGGCGAACGCACGCACCAGCGCCGCGTTGTCGTCGAGCAGCTTCGCCCGGCGAGGATTGCTCCAGTCGCGCTCGGTTGCGTATCGGTAGAATCCGCCGTCGTAAGTATCAAGCAGATGTGTCCGAACCGCCTCCATCGTTCGCGTCGCCTGGTCGCGGGCCCGCACAAGCGCAAACTCGATGGTCCGGGGCAGAGGGAACTTCACATCCGAGCCCCAACCACCATACTCCTCGTCGTAAGCGGCCAGCAACTGTTCTATCATCAGCTCCTCGATCCGGGGTGACAGCGATCCGCCAGGAGGATCGGTCTCTCGGAGTTGCCGCGGCACCGATCCACCGGACTCGCCTTTCCCGTCCCAGCTTTTCCGGACGGTATCGAGGATGTCGCGGAAGCCGTCGATCCCGAGGTACGTCGCACCGGTCAATACTCTCCCTGAAGGCGTCAGAAAAACCGTCGAGGGGAACCCACCCATGGTGTAACGATCCCGGATCTGCGGTCGGCGGTCGGCGTCGACCCGGATGGGGACGAATCCGTCGTTGATGTGGGCAGCGATCCGCGGCTCGGAGTAGGTGTTTTCGTCCATCGCCGCGCATTCGGGAGACCACGGCACTGACAGCGAGAGAAGGATCGGCTTGCCGGCGCGCTCGGCGTCCGCGAACGCCGCCGCCCCCCACTCGCGCCACTCGACTTTCGTCTGTTCGTGCATGTCCCTGCCTGGGGGGCGGGTGGAAAAGAACCTTGTACTCGACTCGAAAAGGTTGATGCATCGCGGGCCGGTAGGTACGGGCAATGCTTCGGTTGATCGCGGTCCTGCTGCTCATCCCGCTGCTGGACATACTGCTGTTGCTCGGGGTCGCGGGCGTCATCGGCGGGCTGGAAACGGTCCTGTTGGTCGTGTTGACCGGTCTCATCGGGATGCTCCTGGTCCGGGCCGAAGGTCGACATACCCTCTCGAAGATCCAGCGCAAGCTCCGGCAGGGCGAGCCGCCGACCGACGAACTGGTCGATGGTGGACTGCTCATCGCCTCGGGCGCGTTCCTGCTGACACCCGGGCTGGTGACCGATCTCGTCGGATTTCTACTGGTCCTGCCCATCACGCGCTATCCCATCCGGCTGGCGATCAAGAAATGGGTCATCAACCCCTACGTTGACGCCAAGACCGGCGGGTTTGCGACCGGACAGGTCTACACCAGCGGGTTCCCCGGTAACGCCGACGTGAACGTCGAGGGGGACGTGTTCACTGGGCAGGGCGACAGTAGCGACGACACCTACGACATCGGCGAGGACGCCTACGACGTCAAAGACGAGGACGACGGCCAGTGACGGGCGAGCCAGCACTGTGCCCGGAGAAGGCGATCCAGCACGCCCGGCGTGTGTCGGGCCAGCCATGCTAGAACGGCCATCGGTCGTGGCGTCGTCGCGAGCGACGGCGGCGTCGCCCCGGCGACGATATCCACGGAACGGACGACATCCGGGCGTTCAGCCGCCAGCGCGAGAGCATATGGAGACCCTTCGGAGAACGCGACGGGGCCGGCCTCGGTGAGTTCAAGATCGGCGATGACCGGCGTGGCGATTCCGCCGACGTCAGCCGGATCGAACGCCGTCCAGGCCGTTGACTGACCGTAGCCGGGACGGTCTATCGCCACGACCCGGACGTCGCGCTCTTGGGCGGCTTCGTCGAAGAGGAGACCGAACAGCCGGGAGCCGGGAGTCCCGTGGAAGACCACGAGCGGAGCCCCTGTCCGTGATCCATACGTTGCGTACGCGACATCCCGGCTCTCTCCGACGGACACCGTTCGCGGCTCGGCCGCCTCGTCGATCTTACTACGACGTTCCCCGGAGCGGGAGCCTGGAAGCCATCTCCACCGAGCTAGGGTGTGCGCCGAGCACCGCCGGTGAACTCCTGCGGAAGGCCGAGCGGGCAGTCCTCACCGAGTTCGTCGGACGGATGTGACCCAGTGTCATCCAACATCCCGGAGACGGCAGCCGAAAAGTAACGCTTAAACATACCTGCCCGGTACACCAAGATGCGCTCACCTGGGCCAATAGCTCAGTCAGGTTGAGCGCTCGGCTGATAACCGGGAGGTCACCGGTTCAAATCCGGTTTGGCCCACTTTCTTGCGACGAACAGACGTGAGGAGCAGATAGCGTAACCGGGCGGATTAGAACCCTGGAAGACGCAGCGCGAACGGCGTGACCGAGCGTCTTCCTCCGGTTCAAATCCGGTTTGGCCCATCCCAATTCCACACGGCCTTTGGCCGCCCGGAATCGGGCTTTCCACCTCCCAATCTCCTACTATCGGACGATACTGGTTCTAGAGAGCCGTCGCTTAGAAGTGAGTTCAACTGGAGACCTGATAGGGGCTCTACGCTGTCCGGCGATCGATTTAGCCGAACGGAGGGGGGTCCGTGTTACCGGAACCACCGCGTCAGCGGGGCAAATACCTAAAAAATCGGTCAAAACCGCTCATCGTACGCGAATACGCTTCACCGACCAGATCCGGGTGCGGACCAGCCACGACCCACCTGTCCGACGCGAGAGTCTGAACGGGGTACCGACGGCCGCAGACGAGTTCATCAGGCAACTTCTGCCGACTCAATAAATATTAGTATTAATCATTAACAATTGGGCCATTGCATTCTCTCTGTCGGAACTGCAGCCGGTAAAATTCGAGAGGAGAATGCCAACGGGGAATACGGATGGTACCCAGACAACGGACCAGACGGACAGTATGAGAACATTCGGTGGAGATGTTATCGGTGGTGCTTCCCTCAGCGGGACTGCAGCAGCGCGCGGAGGCGGTTTACAGCGGGAACTGACTGAGGTACGTTTGGACACCGCCGCGTACAACGAACCCGCGAACGCGACGGGATACCATGCTGAAGATGTGCCTCCAGTTTGTGGGATGGGCTATCACTGGATAAACTTCCATCTCGGTGATAGTGATTACTGTAACGATTTACCGGTGCGACCGCACGATGCCGTGCAGTCGACCCGAAACAGACTTACAGTAATCACTATGAGGATTTGGAGGTTGTCGATACCAAGCCGGAATTGTTGGCCTATGGCGATCTCTTCCTCGGGGTGGTGGAATACGCTGTTCCGAAGGGGTCAGAGTTCTTTATGCATCCATCTGAGGGCCTGTTCGAGAGCGCCGACCCTGATTGGCAGGTGCTGGAGATCTCGCCGGCCGCACCTGCGCCGACGGAGGAACTGTGGACGCTACACGCGTGGATCCACAATCACAACCCCGAAGCAGTATTCCATCCGACCAATCCGCGCAAGCTGTTCCATCCAGACGGCTGCGTGGGTGGTCACGAATAGAGCGCGAAAACAAGGGCCAAGACATTCGCAAAGCAATGGCGGAGAAGTCAAAAATCAACGATTTGCACACATACGAAGCGACATACGTGTTCAAAGGGGTGCATGAAGAGACATACGAGGCAGCGATGGCTCGTTTCGAGACGCACATAGGCTGGATTCGTGAGGCAGGATATAGATTGAACGTGCTTAATTTGGTGGTTACCGAGAACGAGTCCGATGACGGTACCAAAGTAGTCGTACGGTTTTCTGCACCAACGGAGAGACTCATCGGGTGGCATGCGTGCCGAGCTCGGCTGCCCCTCTCAGGAGTACAGCGGATAGGTTCAGCTAATCAATACGAATAAGTATTTGACGTATATCCGGAGGGTGAAACGAGTTCATAACGGATGTAGGTCGTGAACGACCTCAGGCGTGGTTCGGACGCTAAGACGGGTTGACTGATAGTGATTACTGTAACGATTTACCGGTGCGACCGCACGACGCTGTGCGGTCGACCCGGAACAGACTTACAGTAATCACTATGATAGTGACTGCTGTAACGATTTACCAGTGCGACCGCACGGCGGGAAATGTCTATCTCCCGAGCCCTGGCTCGCGCCACTTGACAGGATGCTGTCGTGTAGTCGATCCGGCCCGGACGTTATTATGAAAGGCAGGGGGTGTGGGACGTGGCTGCCAGATCTACTACTCGTGCCGATGGCTTCCAGGGTGGCGAAGCAAGATGGTGGGGGAAGAACGCTCGCCACCCTACTAAGAATGGGCGACGGCACCGGTATAAACGATTTCGCTGAAAAATACAGAGTTATAAAAACTCACTCAGGCGAACTCTCGCTGGCATCGAACTCGAACGGAACCAGCCGGGGTGGGTCCGAGATCGAGCCGTCGCGCTGGCAAGAGGAGGTAATGGCCATGTCCGAGAGGGCTGGGAGAGCCGGAGTAGGAGATAGGGGTGTGGCTGCCGGATCACGACCTCCTAGCAGCGCCGTTCGGGATGGCGATCAGTTGGACAGGATCACCATCCCGTCATGAGAGGGCACCGGGATAGACATAAGCGATTCTGCGAAGATATTCAACGCTTAAAAAAGCCCGGTCCCCGAGGGAGTCAAGCTAACTGTTGGGCGGCAATCGCTTTGGCTCCAGCCGGTGAGAAGCGACGACTGTATTCGGACGACTGAAAGGAAGGGGGTGTGGGGGTCGGGAACTCAGACGGAGATTTTTGACGGTTTCCATGGGTGGCCGCAAACGACCGTATCCAGGATGCGGTTCAGCCACCCAGGTGGATGTACCCACCGGCGTTGAGGTAGGCGCTCAGCCCAAACTGTAGGGTCGTTTAAAACCTCACTCATAGTGACTACTGTAACGATTTACCGGTGCGACCGCACGCTCTCGTGCGGTCGACCCGGAACAGACTTACAGTAGTCACTATCAGTCGAAATCTCGCTGGCATCGGGTTCCTGCTGATATAGGCCTCGTCGGTTGCACAAGTGGTAGTGACTGTTGTAAGTCTATTCCGCATCGACTGCCAGCAGTCGGGGGTCGACCCGGATCAGACTTACAGTAGTCACTATAAGTCACCGAACGCGTGCGTCCCGAACGTTCTCACCGACGGGGTTGCCGTATAGTTCCTCGCCGGTCCGGTTTTCGTAGACCACGGTCCCGCGGACCATCGTCAGTTCCGGGAAGACCCCGTTCATGCCATCGAAGGGTGTCCAGTCACACTTCGTGTGTGTATCTTCGCCGCGGATCTCCTGGGGATCGTCTGGGTCGAACAGGACGAGATCGGCGTCGAACCCCTCCTCGATCCGGCCCTTGTTCGGAAGATCGAATACCGACGCGGTGTTGGCAGCAGTCAGATCTCTAATTCGCTCGTAGGCAATATTTCCTTCACGGGCTTCGTTCAGCAGTAGCGGCAGGGCTGTCTCGACGCCTGGGACGCCGCTGGGGGCATCCCAGATACATGTGTCTTTCTCCTCGCGGGTGTGGGGCGCGTGATCGGTCGCGATCATGTCGACGGTACCGTTGGCGACCCGTTCGAAGACCTTTCGGCGGCGGTTCTCCCGGCGGAGCGGCGGGTTCATTCGGCCGAAGGTCCCCAGCTCGGGCAAGTCGTTTCGCGAGAGGAATAGGTGGTGTGGAGTCACTTCGCAGGTCATCCCGGCGTCTGCGGCGATGTCGATCGCCTCGGGCGTGGAGGTGTGTGCGACGTGGATCCGGGCGTCGTGTTTTTCAGCCACTGTGCAGGCCCGCCGGACGGCGTCGATTTCGGCCTGCGCGGCCCGGTAGGCGCTCCAGGCGTCAGCGTCGTCGCGTTCTTTGGCGCTCTCGTTGAATCGTGTGGCGTCCTCGGCGTGGACGGTGACGGTGATGTCGCGCTCGGTCGCCTGCTTGAGGGCGTCGGCGAACAGGTCAGCCTCGATTCCCATGTTACCTGTCGAGTCCGCGAGGAAAACCTCTCCCAGCGCGAACAACGGGCGGCGAAGCAGGATGTTCGGTAGCCAGTCTTCGGTGACGCCGCCGTTGATCCCGAAGTCGACCAGTGAGTCGGCCGCCAATTCGACCTTCCGATCGAAGGACTCGCCGTCTATCGTCGGCGGATCGGTGTTTGGTTGGTCGACGACGGTCGTCACACCCCCAGCGGCGGCGCTTTCACTCCCGGTTTTCCAGGTTTCCTTGTGAGCGAACCCGGGTTGCCGAAAGTGGACGTGGGCGTCGATCATCCCCGGTGTGAGGCGCTTCCCGGATGCGTTAATAGAGCGCTCGTCCTCGGTCGTCGGCAGCGCCTCGCGGATCTCGGTGACGGTCTCGTCTTCGACCCGGACGTCCCTGGTCCGTCCGTCCGGCAACGTCGCGTCCGTGATGAGCATATCCCTGGATCGGATCGGCCATCCCCTAAGTGTCCCGGTCAACGCCGTGGTCAGTCGCTGTTCGAGCGACTCGACTCCAACCTTCCGGGTGGGGAGTGCCTAATAGCGAATGTCGCCCTCGTACTCTGTTGCCTCCCCATCACCTTCGAAGGAGAGACCGCCAGCGTCGGCGTACTCGACGTCGAGCGTCCAGTCTAGCCCGTCAAGGTCGTCGAGCTCGAGAATCTTCAGCCCTGGTAGCGGCCCGGACTCGGTCACGCCTTCGACCGACAGCGGTACGCCGCCACGATTGAATGTCGAAAGCCGGTAGTTGACGTCGGCCCTACCATCGCCGTTCCACAGCAGGATCCGTTCCTCCTCGGCGTTATCTATGTGGGCAACGCCGATGTCGCACAGCGTCTCCACGATTGCACGGACCTGCTTGCCGGTCGTCACCTCGGCGAAGTTCCCGAGCCAGTCGAGATCGGCCCGGTTGCCGTAGAGGAACTCCATGGCGTAATCCTCGATCTGGGACTTCGAGCGGGCCGGCAGTTCCAGGTGCCTGAGTAGTTCCCGCAGACGGGCGCGCCGGTAATCGTCGTCGGCGACGAGTCCGTGGCCGTCGGCCGAGAGCGTCACTGTCACGGATTCGCTTGTATTCTGGGAGTCGATCGTGACGACCTGAGTACGCGTATCAGGAACGTAGTCAACGGTGCCAGATCCGCCGTCGATCGACACGTCGACCGACTCCCGGAGACCGCGGAAACACAGTTCGAAGCCACGCTCGTCGGGAACCTGTTCGGTCGCGCCCGTCGCGGCTTCGACAGTGAACTCCAACCGGCCAGGCCTGTACCGCTGCCGGAACGTCGTCGTGGCGTACTGGCCCTCGCGATACTCCCGGCTGGTGCCGTCGTCCTCGTAGAGGTCGAAGGTGTTGTCGGCGCCGGGGAACGCCAGCACGCGCAGCGTCTCTGGGTTGTCGAGGTCGCCGAAGGCTGGTTCGCCGTCAAGCGGGACGATCGCACCGGCCTTGGCGTAGAGCGGGATATCGTCGAGATCACCGTAGCGGGCGTGTAACCCCGGGCCGTACAGCGCGCCGGTCTCGAAGTCGAACCACTCGCCCTCGGGAAGCCAGACGGTCTGGCGGCTGAGGTTCGTCTCTTCGTCGCGCTCGCGGGTGTGCGGGGCGGCGACCAGTTCGCTCCCGAAGTAGTACTGCTGGGGGACATGATAGGCCAGTTCTGTCTCGGGGTGGTGATAGTACATTGGCCTGACCAGGGGGACCCCGCGGTCGTGGTTGCACCGAGCCATCGTATAGAGGTACGGGACGAGCGCGTGTCGCAGGCGTAGCGCCTCGCCCAGCGACTCCCGGACCGTCGGTTCGAACGTCCAGGGCCGCTTGTCGATGTAATCGATATTGCCGGTATGGATCCGGTTGATAGGACTGAACGCGCCGAACTGTGTCCACCGGGCGTACAGCTCGCCGAAGCCGGTCGGCGTTCCCGTCCCGCCGAAGTGGCCGCCGATGTCGTGGCTCCACCACCCGAAGTCGACGTTGCTGCCTGTCGAGGTGAGATACGGCTGGAAAGCCAGCGAATCCCAGGAGATGTAGGCGTCCCCAGAGAAGCCAATCGGGTATCGGTGGCCGCCCAGCCCGCCCCAACGCGAGAGAATAAACGGTCGACGGCCGTCGCGAGTCCTGTCCAGTGCATGCAGGTGATTGAGTGCCCACAGCGGATCCAGGCCCTCCATTTCGGGTGATTCCTCCCACTGTTGCCAGTCGATCCACCAGAAGTCCACGCCGTCGTCCTCTAGCGTTCCGATCACGTGTTCGAAGTACCCACGGAGGAACTCGGGATCGCTGGCGTCGAACTCGATCGGTTTCTCGCTCGCGGGATCGATCCCCATGTGTTCGGCCAGCGCCTCGTAACTGTCCTCATGAGGGTAGACGCCCTCTGCGGGGTGGATATTGAGCGTCGTCTTCAGCCCCCGGTCGTGGAGCCAGTCGACAAACCCTTCGGGGTCGGGGAACAGTTCGCGGTTCCAGGTCCAGCCCGTCCAGCCGCCGTGATAGGGGTTCTCGGTGACGTGCCAGTCCATATCCAGCACGCAGACAGACAGCGGAATGTCTTCCTCGCGGAACCGGTCCATCAGGTCTCGGAGTTCCTCGGCGCTGTAGTCCGCGTAGCGGCTCCACCAGTTGCCCAGCGCCCACCGCGGAACTATCGGGACGTCACCCGCGACCGCCGTGAAGTCCTCGAGAGCGTCGAGGTAATCGCGACCGTACCCGAAGAAATACAGATCCTCGTAGTCCCCGCTTGCTTCCCGGGGCGTGACCCACCCGTCCGTTTCGAAGACGAGGCTGTCCGTATCGTCCAGGACGGTCCAGCCGTCGCCGCTCAGC
>JAZKRQ010000004.1:0-43993 GCA_036628575.1 Halapricum sp. | reverse complement strand
CTAACCGGTTCGACGTTCCCGTTCTTCTCGGGATTCATCGGGGCCTTCGGAGCGTTCATCGCTGGTTCGAATACGGTCAGTGACATCCTGTTCGGGCTCTTCCAGTTCCAGGCCGCCCAGGAGATCGGTGCACCGACCCAGATAGTCGTTGCTGCCCAAGCAGTCGGCGGCGCAATAGGCAACCTGATCGCAATTCACAACGTCGTGGCCGCGCTCACGGTCGTCGGCCTCATCGGCGAGGAGGGGCGCGTCATACGACTGGAACTGATACCGGTCCTGTACTACGGCGTCATGACGGGTATCCTCACGCTGATCCTTGCGATCGTCGTCGCACCAGCCGCGTTCTGACCGGAGGGGTTTTTTATATCGAACCAAACACGATACCATGTCACACGATACAATACCGAAAGGGAGGAGTGATCCAGCATCTGATCCCGGTGCGGACTACGACTACCGGAGCGACGACACGAATCGACCGGAAGTCGTCGCGGCGCTCGAACCCCGGATCGAGGGGGACATCCGCTTCGACACGTACACCCGGGAACTATACGCGACGGACGCGAGCGTCTACGAAGAATTACCGATCGGCGTCGTCGCCCCAAAATCGACTGCTGACGTCGCGGCGGTGATGGAATACTGCGCCGACGAGGAGATCCCGGTGCTCCCACGCGGGGGTGGGACGAGCCTCGCCGGCCAGGCCGTCAACGAGGCGGTCGTCCTCGATCTCAAGCGCCACATGAACGATTTCGTGGAGATCGATCCGGACGCGGCCACGGCCAGAGCACAGGCCGGGATCACGATCGCCAGACTCAACGACCAGCTATCTCCCCA
This sequence comes from Halapricum sp., assembly GCA_036628575.1. Lineage (GTDB taxonomy): Archaea > Halobacteriota > Halobacteria > Halobacteriales > Haloarculaceae > Halapricum. The sequence continues at coordinate 43,162 of JAZKRQ010000004.1, read as the reverse complement.
CGGGCTTAAATACGCTCCCGACCCAGCTTGGGGAGACAAGAGCGTCCTCGGAGGATGCATCGGCAACAACTCGACCGGTGCTCACTCGCTGAAGTACGAGAAGGCCGACGGCTACATCGAGTCGGTCGAGGCCGTGCTCGCAGACGGGACAGTGACGTCGTTCGGGTGGGTCGACGTCGAGGACCTGGACGAGTACGCCAACGGGGCCGAGGAAGGCGATATCGAGGCCCGGATCTACGCGGAGATCCAGCGGATCCTCGAGGAGGACGCCGACGAGATCGAGGAACGGTATCCCGATCTGACGCGCAACGTCTCCGGGTACAACCTTGATCGACTGGTCGACGACGCTCGAGAGCGGGATCAGATCAACGTCGGTCGGCTGCTGGCCGGCAGCGAGGGGACCCTGGCGACCGTCACCGAGGCCGAGGTCTCCCTGGAGCCGATCCCCGAGGCGAAGGCTGTCGTCATGCTGACCTACGACGACGTCCTGTCGGCGATGCGTGACGTCGCCCCGATCCTCGAACACGATCCTTCCGCAGTCGAGGTGATGGACGACGTGTTCCTGGATCTCGCGCGTGACACGCCCGAGTTCGCCGATCTCGTGGGCACGCTCCCGCCAGGGACCGATTCGACACTGCTGGTCGAGTTCTACGCCGACTCCGAGGAGGGGGCTCGCCAGAAGATCGCCGACCTGCTTGCCGATCGGCTACCGGAGCACGACGCGGCCGAGGACCCCTCTGAGGGGGCGTCAGACCGGACGGATGCAGCCGTCCACGCAATCGACGCGCTGGAGGCCTACGATCCCGACCGCCAGACCAAGTTCTGGAAGATGCGCAAGGCGGGACTGCCGATCCTCCTGTCCCGGACCGGCGACGACAAGCACTTTCCGTTCGTCGAGGACACGGCCATTCCCGCGGAGAATCTTCCGGAATACGTCACGGACATCCAGGACCTGCTCGAGGAGTACGACACCTTCGCCGCCTACTACGCACACGCCGGCCCGGGCGTGTTACACATCCGCCCCCTGCTGAACCTCAAGACCGAGAAGGGCGTCGAGGCGATGGAGGCCATCGCCGGCAGGGTCACCGATCTCGTCATCGAGTACGGCGGGTCGGTTTCGGGCGAGCACGGCGACGGAAAAGCCCGGACGAAGTGGAACAAGAAGCTCTACGGCGAGGATCTCTGGGAGACCTTCCGGGACCTCAAGACCGCGTTCGATCCCGACTGGCTGCTCAATCCCGGGAACATCTGTGGGGATCACGAAACCGGCGAGGACCTCAGATACGATCCGGACTACGCCTTCGACGCCGACTTCGAACCCGTTCTGGACTGGGACAACGAGAACGGCTTCCAGGGGATGGTCGAACTCTGTCACGGCTGTGCCGGGTGTACCGGCCACCAGGAGACGACCGGTGGCGTGATGTGTCCGACCTACCGAGCGTCCGAGGAAGAGATCACGAGCACTCGTGGCAGAGCGAACATGCTCAGACAGGCGATGAGCGGAGACCTGCCCGAGGACGTCTTCGAGGAGGAGTTCGCGAGCGAGGTGCTCGATCTCTGTATCGGGTGCAAGGGCTGTCGGAACGACTGTCCGAGCGGCGTCGACATGGCCAAACTCAAGGCTGAGGTCACCCACGAGCACCACCAACGTCACGGCGTCACGATCCGGGATCGCCTGTTCGCAAACGTCGAGAGCGTCCTCAAACTGGGGAGCCTGTTCGCACCGCTGTCCAACTGGGCGATGTCAGTTCCGGGCACTGGCTGGCTGATGGAAAAGACCGTCGGGATCGATCGTCAGCGTGATCTGCCGGGATTCCATCGACAGACGTTCCGGAAGTGGTTCGATGCCAGGGGCGGTTCGAACGTCTCGGCTGCCAGTGCCGACAGGAAGGCGCTGCTGATCGCCGATCCCTACACGAACTACAGCCACCCGGACGTCGGCAAGGCAGCCGTGGCGGTCCTGGAGGCCGCCGGGGTCCACGTCCAGGTCCCGGACGACGTCACCGACAGCGGTCGGCCGGCTTTCTCGAAGAGTATGCTGGACCACGCTCGCGAGACCGCCAGGGAGAACGTCGATGCGCTGGCGCCCCGGGTGGCGGACGGCTGGGACGTCGTCACCGTCGAACCCTCCGACGCGGTGATGTACCAGCTGGATTATCTGGACTTGCTGTCGGGCCTGGACGTCGAGACGGTCGCGGAGAACAGCTACGGCGTCCTAGAGTACGTCGACCGCCACCGACTCGACGAGTCCATCGAGTTCGACTCGACGAGTGAAGCGCTCGCCTATCACGGCCACTGTCAGCAGAAGTCGACCCGGAAAGACCACCACGCGGTCGGCGTCCTCCGGCGGGCGGGGTACGACGTCGACGCGCTGGATTCGGGATGTTGCGGGATGGCCGGCAGCTTCGGATACGAGACCGAGCACTACTCGATGAGCAAGGCCATCGGATCGATCCTGTTCGACCAGATCGACGACTCTCGGGGAGACCAGCCCGTCGCGCCCGGGGCGTCCTGTCGATCACAGCTCGACGACTACGGACGGTCCGGTGAACCGCCACATCCGATCGAGAAAGTCGCCGACGCACTCTAGCGGTCCGCGAGGAACCGCCGGACGCTATTGGTCGGGCTGAAGCCGAGTCCTCGGCGCGATTCCACGGAGAAACCCCGGCGGTCACCCAGCGACCGAAGTGCCGCGACGAGCGACTCGACGTCGACTGAGGCGTGGATACGATACGCGAATGGCGGTCCCGCCGCCGTATCGACTGCTATCTTCGGCCGTGCGTAACGGCTCTCGAATACCCGGATGCACTGGAGTTCCTCGTACGGAACGGAATGAGTTCGCTCCGCCAGCTCCAGCAGCCCCAAGACACCCTCGGCCCGGTAGCGCTCCCGGGCCCCTTCTGCCACCGTCGACATCCCGCCACGTGCCAGGCCGAACAGCGGTGTGAGATGGGCGTACTCGGGGATCAGCAGCCGGTCGTCGGTGAACAACAGATCTGCGACCCGGAGTGGGAACGACCCGGTTGCCACCTGGTGTACGTGGACGTGGACGGCACCGCTCATGGATGCCCTCCACTCTCGAGACACTCGCCCGCAGGGATTACGCACGGCCGTCGAATCGGTGATCGGCTCACCGGAAAGCACCGCCCGCTTCGTCGGAGGTGTCGACGGTCCCTCGTTTCGCGAACTTCGCCCGGGCGGACTTGACGATCACGAATACCTGCATCAGGCCGGCGATTCCGAACAGGACGACTCCGCCAGGTGCGCTATCGACGACGGTGATTGTCGTTTCGAACGACGCCACACCGGCCATTGCGATCCAGTTGCCGAGAAGTAACACGCTGAAGTAGCCGAAGAGAGCCATCGCCCACCAGAGGGAGGCGAGTCGGAGCCATCCGGGCTGGGTGTGTTCCGGGAGCCGCGTCGTGTTCATCACGGACAGCAGCGCCGTGTAAGGCCACATCATCAACCCGGACATTGCCGCCCCGAGCACGAGGAGACCGAACGGCCGGTCGAACGAGAACCCGAACGGGACCATGAGGACGACGATCCCTCCCAGCGTGAATACCGTGAGCAAGAGCCAGAAGACCCGCGGAAGACTCCAGTTCGCCGATCTGCCGTAGGTCTCGTAGATGATGTCGGCACTGTTTCGGACGAACGACTCGACGATCCCGTACTCGGTCGTCAGCAGCGCGAAAAACAGCGTCACGAAGATCATTACGCGTGCGAACGGCTCGACCTGCGGCACGATCGTTTCAGTCCACATGGCGACCCCGTTGGCGGTCACACCGGTCGCGTACTCGGCTGAGATCGCCATCAGCATCGTCGCCGCAACGAGCAGTCCGAGCACGAACGTCAACAGGTGCTCTAGCTGGACGAGCCGCCACCAACCACGCCACCGCCTGAGGTTCGTCTCGGTCGGCGGGAACGTGAAGCCGTCCCGCTGGACCGGTTCGGGATCGTCCCCGACGATGGGGTTCTTGATGCGACCCTGGAACCGTCCCATCCCGTATCCCTTCTCGCGTACCCAAAGACTCTGGGAGAGATTGAGGTACCCGCCGGCTCCCGCGAACGCGATCCCCCCTAACAGGAGCGCTACGTCTCCGTCGACCGGCAGCGTGCCGACGCTGGCTATCCCCCCGGGGACGTTTTCGAACTGGGCGACAGACCCGATCGTGACGAACAGGACAATGGCCATTAGAATCGACAGGGTGACGAGTACGATCTGAATCCGCTCGACGACGTTGTACATGACCGGCGTCACCTGATAGGAGAGCCAGATGAGGACGAGCAATCCGATCCCGAGGAGTCGCCAGGAGGACAACGAGACCGCAGCGACGTCGATGGACGCCGATTCGATACCGAGACCGATTGTCCCGATTCGGGCGGCACTGGCGGCCCATCCCGGCCAGCCCAGACTGACGAACCCAAGCAGGAGAAACGCCAGTGGCCAGGCCTTGTCGACGCGCCCGAATCCCCGGAAGATAGATTCCCCGGTCGCGACAGTCCAGCGCTGGATCTCCGTGTTGATGAAGAACTGGGTCAGGACACCTATGAAAAACAGCCAGTAGAGATTCCAGCCGTGCGTGGCCACGAGCAGGGGCCAAAACAGCGTTTCGCCGCTCCCGAGAGACGCTCCCAGGAGGATCGCGCTCGGCCCCAGAACGTGCGAGAGTCGAGGGACCCGCGGGAGATCCAGGAGTCGGTAGCCGCCGTCTGCGTCACTCCCACGGTCGGGATAGGAATCGGATTCGGGGGCGATATCGAGATTGTCGTAGGTCGTCGGAACGTAGGAACTGCCGTGGTACATCCGCCCCTCCGAGGGGGATAGATAGATGTCAGGGTCACGGTCGTTCTGTGTTTTGTCGGGCATGACGGCAGTCCAATGTACGGAACTTGTGATAGCCAGAGGATCCACCGTGACAAAAGCGTTACCCGCCCAGGAAGTGCCAGATGTGGCCGCGTTCCTCAGGGGGGTCGACGCCCGGGAGTTCCGCCAGCGCGGGCTGGAGGGCGTTCCACCACCCTTCGGCGGTCTGGAACTCCGCGGGGTGATCCGGATAGACGTCCTTGAGGAAATCAGATTTCTTCGCTTCCGGGTGCTCGCGGAGGTACTCGTAGGCGGCCACAAGCGCCTCCCGACGCGCCTCGAGCGTCTTGCCAGTCCCCGGAAGTTCGACGTCGGACGCAAGTTCGGCGGGCCGTAGCTCGGGCGTGTCGGTCTCCGGGGGCCGCTCGATCGGGACCCACCAGACGCGACTGCGCGATCCGACTTTCCGTGTCCGAAGGACCCCGCGATCCACCAGCTCGTTTAGCTTGTTGTGGGCCGTCCGGCGAGAGCAGCCCACGGCGTCCATGATGTCTGTCGCCGTGAGCGGACGGGCACGGTCCTCCCGTTGCTGGAAAACTTCGTGCACCTCCCGAAGGTGTATCCTTCCATCGGCGGAAACCGACTCGGTTCTATCCCGGCCAGAGGGCATACAAATGTAAGTTCGTATAGAAGTGGCAAAAGTATTGCGCGTCACTGATCTGGTAGGAATCGGGTCGGGAGTGCTCTCGAGAGCGGGAAGCCGGCCCGAGTAACAACCGTTTTACCGACCGACAGGGCAAGGTTGGGTATGGACGCAGCCGAGCGACTGGATCTGACGACCCGACACACCCAGGAGGTCGTCACCGAAGAGGAACTGGAGGAGCTGTTCAAGGAACGCGAGAATCCGCGGGTCTACATCGGCTACGCCCCGACCGGCGAGATGCACATCGGCCACTTTACCACTATGCGAAAACTGGCCGACTTCATCCGCGCTGGTCTGGACGTCACAGTGTTGATAGCCGACCTGCACGCCCACCTCGACGACGAGAAGAGTCCCTTTGATCTACTGGAGGCCCGCTCCCGGTACTACGAGGAGGCCATCAGGGCGATGATCGAAGCCGCGGGTGCCGACCCCGATGCGATCGAGTTCGTTCGCGGACGCGAGTTCGAGCTCGACGAGGAGTACTCGCTCGAACTGCTGCGGATGGCCGCCGAGACGACGATCTCCCGGACCAAGCGGGCAGCCAGCGAGGTCGTCCGCGAGTCGGATTCGCCGAAACTGGGCGGGCTGATCTACCCACTGATGCAGACGCTCGACGTCGACGCACTCGACGCCGACATCGCATACGGCGGGGTCGACCAGCGCGGTATCTACATGCTCTCCCGGGAGATCCTGCCTGATCACGGCGGTGAAGCGCCTGTCTGTATTTTCGCACCCCTGCTGTCGGGCCTGTCCGGCGGGAAGATGAGCGCCTCCGAAGAGTCCTCGAAAGTCAACCTCAACGACTCGTCCGATGAGGTGACAGAGAAATTGAACGGCGCGTACTGCCCGATGGGTGAGGTCGAGGACAACGGCGTCCTAGAGTACGTCCGCTACCTCGTCTTCCCGATCCTCGCGGAAGGTGGCGAGGACTTCGTTGTCGAGCGCCCCGAGAAGTACGGCGGGGACCTGGTCTACGATTCCTACGAAGAACTCGAAGACGACTTCGTCTCCGAAGAACTCCACCCCCAGGACCTCAAGAACGCGGCCGGAGAGTACATCTCCGACGTGATCGACCCGATCCGGACGCGCCTGAACGACCGGCCCGAACTGCTGGCCGAGGCCTATCCCAAAAAGTACGAGTAACAGGGTCGCAGGCAGCCCCTGCGGGCTTTTTATCGCTCGTAGTTCTTCGCCGTCTCGATGAACGTTTTGACACTTTCGACAGGCGTGTCCTTGTCTACACCGTGACCGAGGTTTAGAACGTGCCCGCGAGCGCCGGCGGCGTCGATGATCTCGCGGGTCCGATCGCGAATCGTCTCCTGGTCGGCAAACAGGACAGAGGGATCGAGATTACCCTGCACGCCGAGGTCGCCAAGTTGGTCGCGGGCCCCGCCCATCTCGACCGTCCAGTCGAGGCTGACCACGTCGGGTTCTGCGGCCGCGAGCTGACCCAGGCGACCGTTCATATTTCGGACGAACAGGATCGTCGGGGCGTCGACGGCCGCGACGATCTCCCTGTGGCGAGGGACGATGAATCGCTCGTAATCGGCCGGCGGGAGTACTCCGGCATAGGTATCGAATAGCTGAACAACATCCGCTCCGCGGGCGACCTGATACTGGAGGAACTCCGCGACAGCATCCGTGAAAACATCGAGCAGGTGCTCGAATGCCGCAGGTTGCTGGACGCGGAACTGGCGGACAGGCAGATGGTTCCGGGAGGGCTGGCCGGCGATGGCATAGGATGCCAGCGTGAACGGGCCGCCGGCGAATCCGATCAGGGAGGTCTGGTCGCCGACGCGCCTGTCCAGCCGATTCAGGAGCGCACCGACGTAGTCCAGCCGCTCGGGGATCGGCTCACAGTCGCGTTCGACGTCGTCGGGGCCGGAGACAGCGTTCTCTATGACAGGGCCGAGGCCAGACTCGATGTGATACTCGAAGCCGAGCGGTTCGAGGATCGTCAGGATGTCCGAGAACATGACGAGTCCGTCGGGTCGGTAGCGGTCCCACGGCAGTAGGGTGATCCGCTCCGCCACTTCTGGGTCGGTGACGGCCTCGACGAAGGAGTGGTCCTCGCGGATCTCGCGATATTCGGGGATGTGCCGGCCGGCCTGACGCATCAGCCAGACCGGGGGGCGCTCGGTCCGCTCGCCACGGGCAGCGCGAACGAGAAGATCGCTCATCGACGGGCCTTCGGGCGGAGATAGTTAAGAGGTTCCGAAAGAGCGGGCCCAGAGTCCTTCGACCGCACCCCATCCGGGAGATCGGTTCGCGTCGCTTTGGACAACCCTTTAAGCACCGGGCCGAAACGCGCTTTCATGAGCAACCCGCGAATTCTGCTGCTCGGGCCACCGGGCGCGGGCAAAGGCACACAGTCGAGTAATATCGAAGCGGAGTTCGACGTCGAACATATCACGACCGGGGACGCACTCCGGGCGAACAAGGACATGGATATCTCGGGGATGGACACCGAGTACGACACGCCCCGTGAGTACATGGAACAGGGCGAACTCGTCCCCGACGCAGTGGTCAACGCTATCGTCGAAGAGGCGCTTACCTCGGCGGAAGGCTTCGTCCTCGACGGCTATCCGCGCAATCTGGACCAGGCCGAGCAACTCGAAGGGATGACCGACCTGGACGTGATCGTCTCGCTCGAAGTCAGCACCGAAGAGCTGGTCGATCGACTCACGGGTCGTCGGGTCTGTAATGACTGTGGCGCGAACTATCACGTCGATTTCAACCCGCCCGAGAAAGAGGGCGTCTGCGACGAGTGCGGCGGCGAACTCATCCACCGAGAGGACGACTCCGAAGAGGCTGTCCGCAACCGACTGGACGTCTTCGAGGAAAACACCGCACCGGTGATCGAGTACTACCGCGATCGCGACGAGTTCGTCGAAGTCGACGGCGAACAGTCACTCGAAGCTGTCTGGGACGACCTCAAGGCTGCCATCGAAAGTAAAGCCTGATTTAGGACGGAACATTAGAGATCCAATAATGGCACGAACCGCGCAGAAAGTCGAATCCCTCGTCAACGAGGACGGCAGTCTCGAATCCGCGATCTCGATCGTCCTCGAAGCTGCCGAGGAAAACGGCGTCGTCGAGTGGTCCGACGTCAGCGACGACCTCACGAGCGGTCAGTGGGGGCGTCTAATCGAGAAGGGGATCCTCGTCGACGCCGACGGCAGCGGGTTCGTCGTCGACGATCCCGAGGGGGTCAAAGACGCGCTCGAAGAGTCAGAACCGGACGACGACGAAGAGAGCGACGGGAGTTGGTCGAGCTGGGACAAGATCGCGCTGGTCGGCTCGTTGGGGCTGTTTGTCGGCTACTGGCAGCCGTCGATCCGTGACCAGATCGGTGGAGTGATCGATCTCGTCATCGGGCCGCTCGATGCTGTCCTGCCGTTTTACCTCGTGATCCTCGCTCTGGCCGTCGCCACTGGTCTGTGGTCGACGCTCCTGCAGGACCGCCTGACGAATCTCGATAGCATGGGTGGCTACCAGGAGAAACAAGAGGAACTCCGCGAGCGCGAGAAGCGAGCCAAGGAGCGCGACGACGAGGAAGCTCTCGAAGAGATCCGCCAGGAGCAGATGGAAATGATGACCGAGAATCTCGGCATGATGAAACAGCAGTTCCGGTCGATGCCGTGGATCATGTTGTTCACCATTCCGGTGTTCCTCTGGATCTACTGGCAGGTGCTCGGCGTCGGCGTCGGTAGCGGGAACTCGACTGTCCTGGTTATGCCGCTAGTCGGCGAGGTGAGAGGCTGGCAGGCAGGGATCATCGGGCCGATGCAGGCCTGGATCTTCTGGTATATCATCTGCTCTATGAGTCTCTCCCAGATCATCAGGAAATCGCTGAACATCCAGACCTCGCCGACCTGAGCAGCGAATCGAAGACACAATCTCTTTGAGTTACAGCGTCCGAGTAGGGATATGTTGATCACCGTCTCCGGCCCGGCCGGTAGCGGCAAGAGCACGCTCGCCGCGAGCCTGGCCGACGCACTGGACTACGAACACGTCTCCGGCGGGGACATCTTTCGTGATCTCGCCGAAGAACGTGGCATGACGCCACTGGAGCTGAACAAACAGGCCGAAGAGGACGAAGATATCGACCGCGACCTGGATCGCCGGTTGCGGGACATCGCGAGCGAGCGAGACGAGGTAGTCCTCGAATCGCGGCTTGCCGGCTGGATGGCCGGCGATTACGCGGACCTGAAGATCTGGCTGTCCGCACCGCTGGAGATCCGGGCCGAGCGGATCTCCCAGCGGGAGAACAAACCAATCGAGCAGGCCCGGGAGGAGACCCGAGAGCGCGGCGAGAGCGAAGCCCTTCGGTACAAAGAATATTACAACATCGACTTCGACGACCTGTCGATCTACGACCTCTCTATCAACACCGCTCGCTGGGGCCCTCAGGGCGTTCTTAGCTTGACGCTGCATGCCGTCCAGTCCTACAAGGAGACGGGCGACGAAGGCAAAACGCCGATTACCGACGTCAAATACGATCTCTGAGATGCTCCGGGGCCCACCGTCCGAACGGTCGCCCGCCGAACTGCTAGAGTTCGGCGTCGTCAACCTCGACAAGCCGCCCGGCCCCTCGGCCCATCAGGTCGTCGCCTGGCTGCGTGACATGGCCGGTCTCGAACGGGCCGCCCACGCCGGGACGCTCGACCCCAAGGTGACGGGATCGCTCCCAGTCCTGCTGGGCGATGCGACTCGGATGGCACAGGTCTTCGACGATGCCGTCAAGGAGTACGTCGCCGTCCTGGAGTTGCACGACCGTCCGCCCGAAAACCTCCGGGAGACGCTCGCCGAATTCGAGGGACGGATCTACCAGAAGCCGCCACGGAAGAGCGCTGTCGTCCGGAAACTGCGCGTCCGGGAGATCCACGAACTGGACGTGCTGGAAGTACGGGATCGTCGGACACTGCTCCGGGTTCGCTGCGAGAGCGGGACCTACATCCGGAAGCTATGTCACGACATCGGGCTGGTGCTGGGCACTGGCGCACACATGGGCGATCTCCGCCGGACCGCGACGGGAACTTTCGACGATCGCTCGCTGGTAACGATGCACGATCTCGCGGACGCGCTAGCCTGGTGGAACGAGGACGACAGAGACGAACCGCTCCGCGAAGTAGTCCACCCTGCTGAGCGCGCTCTAAAAGGAGTACCGGCGGTGACTATCGCTCCGAGTGCCGCCGAAAGCGTGGCCACCGGCGCACCCGTGTACGCGCCGGGCATAATCGAGTGCGAGCACGAACCGGACGGCCAGTTGGTCGCCTGTTACACCCCCAACGGAGCCGCAGTCTGTATCGGCCACCTTGTCGGTGACCCCGATGCCGGGGACGGCCTTGTGGTCGACCTGGAACGCGTGCTGGTATAGGCCCTCGTGTGAGAGCCACAGACACGATCGAGTCGGGGACGGCAGTCTGAAACGACACCCTTAATTAACGGTCCCTCTTCGATCCACGTGCGGGACCGTAGGGTAGCGGTATCCTCGGCGCATGGGGTGCGTCGGACCCGTGTTCGAATCACGGCGGTCCCATCCTCTTTAATACCGGATTAATATTACTGCAAATAGCGGCGCTACTATTTCAAATTTCGACCCGATCGGAGACGGGTCAAAGTGCCGTCTTTAAACGGGCGGGGTGGTCGGTGTGACGCTCGCCGAGTTCGGCGTCGATCCCGACGAACCAGACACTCACGAGCCCCGCTACGAGTTCGAAGCGGTCGAGGGGAGTTGGTCGCTCGTTTCCGCGACAGTCGACGAGTCTGAGACGCCAGCGACAACTCGGTGCCCGGATTGCGGCCAGGCCCTCGGGTCGATCAGTCCAGTTCTGCTGAATTACGGTCGTGACGACGGGTTGCTGCTGGCCTGCCGACTCTGTCGAAATTGCCGTAACGTTATCTCAGCGCACACCGCCGGCGAGACGGATCAGGTCGAGTACGCCTGGGAGCTCGGCTACAACTACAGCCGACTTCCCCTGTACGAATCGGAACGGGCGCTTGACGGCGAGTATCCGGACTGGGGCGTGCACAGCCTTGATCTGGACGGCGATCTCCCGCGGGGTGAGCAGCCGTGAGCCAGGCCGTCGACGTCGATCCAGAGGTCGATCCCGCTCGTATCGCTGAGTGGAGCGTCCCGGTAGAAGAACACCAACAGCAGCGTCGCGATCGAGACGATCCGCCCGATAGTAAAGGTCGCGTTGCCAACCTCCCAGATCGTCGCGCGCGCGTCGATAAACGGGAGGATGTTGTCGCTGATCAGTCCCAGCGAGGCCGCCGCGCCCCACGAAAAGGCGACGACCAACAGCATCTCGAGGTCGACGTCGAACCCTTCGCCGGAGGTTGTGCGCGTCGCCATGTCAGTCCTCCAGCGGGCTCGTCTCGGCCCCGTTGTCGGCGATAATGTCGAGCAGGTCGACCAGGACGATCGCGCCCGCGACGCCGACCGCGAGGTAGGCGTACCCCAGCGTCGAGCCCGACAGTCCGAGCTCGACGAGCAGGTCAGCCGAGAACAGTTCTTTCATAGTGACCGCTGTAAGTCTGTTCCGGGTCGACCGCACGACAGCGTGCGGGCGCACCGGTAAATCGTTACAGCGGTCACTATCAGCCCCCAGTTGAGCGCGCCGACGCCCGCGACGAGCACCACGAGGAGTTGGGCGAACGGTTGATCGTTCGTAATCATGCGCCGATTCCTCCCGTGGCTGCCGAGATCGGTGCACAGAGGTTACAATACGTTCCGCCGAACACCACGATCTTGAATCGATTGAGTCGGGTGCCGCAGCTATCACACTGCATGGTCGACGGTGATGTCTCGACTCTTAAAACTCAGGTATCCGTTGGGGACGGGGCCAGCGTCACTCCCGAAGCGTCTCGAACGTCCGATAGGAGAGCCACGACAGATCCCGAGCCGAGAGGTACCCAGCGGCTTCCGGCCAAGAGAGACACTCTCGATAGGATGCCCAGTCGTCCAGCCAGGGGTAATCCGAGCCGAGCATGAGCCGCTCGGGACCGAACCACGACAGGAGTTTCCGGACGAACACCCCGGCTGTCTCGTAGGGCCAGGCGTCCCCCGACACCCTCGGAACCGAGCTCACCTTGACGTAGACGTTCTCGTGCTCTGCCAGCGTCTCGATATCGGTCCAGGGCGCTTCGTCGGGCCCCGTCCTCTCGTCAGGCCACCCCATATGTTCGAGGACGAACGAGACATCGGGATTGGTCGCTGCGAGCGTGGCGAGCATGGAGTACTGTCCGGGTTTCGCAAGGACGAACACAGCTGCATCCTGCGTGGCGAGCTCGTCGTACAGCGGGTCGAGCGCATCGTCGGCGATCCAGTCTGCCTGCCGATCCATCTCACCGGGCGTCTCCCCATACTCGAAGGCGGCGTGGAACCGAATCCCGAGCATCCGTTCGTGACCGGTCACTCGCCGAACAGCCTGTCGGAGGTCGGGTTCGTCCTGGAAGTACTCCATGACACCGACGCCCCACAGCCGCTCGGGATGGGCTTCGATCGCCCGGAGCGTGTACTCGTTGGCTCGTTCGTCGCGGCCGTAGATCGTCGTCGGCTGCAACACTCCTTCGTCGACCTCGGCCGCATCCATGTCGGCGACGAGATCAGTGTGGGGGTACGGACCGGACCACTCCGGGGGGAGATTGGCACTGTACCAGGGCAAGTCGGCGGTATCGGGCCCCCAGACGTGGGTGTGTGTATCGACCAGACGCATACGACCGCAGTGGGCGGTCTGGTTTGTATAGCTGTGGACCAGAAGAAACCTGATTAGCAATCTCGGGGCGACCGCCGGGGGTTGCGCGTCGAGATCGCGGCGATCCCGAATATGCACACGAGGTCCTCGCGAGCGTGTGCATATTGATCGGTCCTCAAGGCCGATCGGGTCGGCCGGCGGCGTGATCTCGGCGTGATCCCGGCCGGATTTATATACTGTCGTGGTTTGTCCTCCTCGAGAAACCCCTGATAGTGACTACTGTACGTCTGTTCCGGGTCGACCGCACGAGAGCGTGCGGTCGCACCGGTAAATCGTTACAGTAATCACTATCAGAAGACCACGCGCCGCGTGATCCCGACATGCAGGATCGGTCAGACGTAGTGGAAAAGACAACCACGAAACCAGGATCAGACCCGGCCGCTGAATTTCGGTTTTTGAATCGGGATCCGATGGAGGGGTACCAGTGTAGTATCACGGCGACAGTTGGATCCGCCGACCGGATCGAGGTTGTCTTTGAATCGCACGGCTCCTTTACTGAGGCTGCTGCTTCACCCGGGGACGTTCTTGCGACGTTCCGCGACGATGAGGAGGAGTACCTGACCTTTGCGCCGAAAGACGATCTCGGAAACGGGCCGCTGTACTTCGGTAATGAAGTGAGTGCAGTTGCTGTTACGGGTTCAGAACGGGAGAGAATAGCTCACTCTGGGGTTGCGTGATCAGGAGGATTAAGCCGTCGCGACGATGTGGAAGCCCGTGCCGCGCAGGCTCGCTTTCAGGAACTCCGCGCGGTAGTGCGTGAGTGACCGGGAGAGTGCTCGACGAACTCGTCAGCCCGATCGACGCGGTGGGTGGTTTGCGGGTCGGTTGCGTACTCGGTCAGCGCCTCGATCGCGAGCCGCCGGCCTGGGTTTGGGAGCGAGCGACCACACTCGCGCCTGGCGGTGGGAACCGATGACGGAAAGAGTGGGGGTGGGGGTGGGAAGGATGTCGACCAGATCGGCCACTCGTGCCAATGGCCTCATAGTGACTACTGTAAGTCTGTTCCGGATCGATCGCCCGATAGCAGGCGATCGTACCGGTAAATCGTTACAGCACCCACTATCAAGGGTGACGACACAACCTGGGGGGAGAATGCTCGCCACCCTACTATCAATGGCCGGCGGCAGTGCAATAAGCACACTCCCGAACATATAGGGAAATATAAAAACTCAGTCCTCGGTCGGCTCGAGCTCACTGGCGTCGAGGTTCTCGTCAAGGTAGCCTTTGCCGGCGTCGGTGATGCCGTACAGCCCTCGATAGATGCGTTTCAGCAGCCCGTACTCAGCGAGCTTACTACAGCGTTCGCTAGCGTACTGCCGCGACGGGCCGCCGAAGTGCTCGATCGCCTTCGCGAAGAGCTTCACAGTGATGGCTACGCCCCGGACGCCGTCGAGCGGATCCTCGAGGAGGCCGCCGTGCCGTTTCTGTACCCCCGGAGTCGGGAGACGACACCGTTGAAGAAGCAGGCTGACGGCGAGCGCGTGATCAATCTCGCCGAGTGGGTCGGCGAGGTCCTCGCGGACTATCTCCAGGTCAACCGCGACGACGTCACAGACGACGAGGGGCGGCAGCCGTTGCTCCCCTCCCAGCGCGACCCTGGGCGGTTGTCGAAGGGGGCGATGCGGAACTGGACGTACATCCTGACCCAGGCGTGTGAGTTCGGCGGTGAGTGTCCCCATGATCGTAATCCGGAGACCTGTGAGGCGCGCGAGCTCGGACACGGGAGCAAGTGTCCGTCGACGATGTCGCCCCACAGAGTCCGGACGGGGGCGATTACGCACCACCGCGACCGGAGTTGGCCGCTACAGGATCTCGCCGATCGCGCGAACACGAGCGAAGAGTTGATCGAGGCGACCTACGACCAACCCGAGGAGATTATCCGCGGCGCGTCACGTCGCGATCACCTGGAGAAATTAGAGTAATATTAATATCAGGAATTTCCCTAATACAATGTATGCCCCCTCGAAGTCGGGCGATTACTGCACACGACGGTCCCATCAAAACTTTTATAAGAAAGACACGACGGGACAGCGGCAGGATTACTATCCGAACGGGGGTGTCCGCGCTGAGTAAAGCGGTTCACCCCGCGAAAGATGACCCCGATACGGTAGTATGGGTCTTTTCTACCCTCAACAGGCCCTAACAAGGAACTGAACTCTCTACAGCGATGCTGTAAGCTAGTTCAGTCGTTCCGACTTGCTGACCAGCAGGACGAACGTAAGGATGACTTTGTCGAACTGTCCCAGTCGGGCAACCCAGAAGACGTATCGGTCCATCTCAGTCGTGGGGGTGGAACCGCTTGACAGCTTTCTCGACGGCCTTCGAATCCCCGAGGAACGTGACGTGCTCTCCGGTTTCAAGGACTTCGTCGGGTTCGGGGACGTGTGCGTCGGCCCCCTGCCCGACTTCGGCGATGAGACAACCGCCAGGGACCGCCTCGTTGATTTCCTGGATCGATTTGCCAGCCAGGTCCTCCGCAGTCACGTTGGTCTCCTGGATGTCGTGGCCATCGGCGAGATCGTACATCCAGTGGGCCAGTTCGGGGCGTTCGATCTCGTTGTCGATGGCGAAAGCCGCCGCCATCGGGTCGTCGATCGCAGTGACCGACAGCGCCTCGAAGGCATCGATGTTCTCGGGGTCATTCACCCGGGCGTAGACGTTTTCGACACTGAACTTCGCCCGGGCAGTCTGGCAGACGAGCAGGTTGAAATCGTCGTCTGGGGTCGCCGCGACGACTATCTTCGCCTCTTCGATACCGGTCTCGCGAAGGACGTCTGGCTCCGTGCCGACCCCGTCGTAGACGGTAAAGCCTGCCTCGCGTGCTTCCCGACGCCTTTCGTCGTCATCTTCGACGATCACGACGAACTCGCCTCTCCGTTCCAGTCGTGCAGCGAGAGCCGTACCGACGCGGCCCCCACCTATGAGTATCGTACGCATTGGTGTCACTCCGAAAAAGTCGCCGATCTGTCGTGCGAACCCGGCCTCTATCAGATCAGTCGCGAAAATAACGATAAACACCGTCCCGAGCAGCGTCTGTCCCGCCGCCACGTTGCCCGCCAGTTCGAGTTCGATAGCGAACAGCGTCGCCACGCTCGCGGGGATGACCCCTCGTGGCCCCATTGCCGCCAGGAACAGCCGCTCAGAGCGGTTGAAACGATCGACATTGACGGTCGCGATCCACACGACGGCCGGCCGGATGATTAGCATGACGGCCGCCACGAGCAGGAAACCACCGACGCCAAGACTGAGGATAGCTCCGACGTCGATCAGTGCCGCCAGCGAGATGAACACGAATCCGAGGGCGATCAGCGTCGCGTCCCGTGCGAACTCCTCCATCTCCTCGCGGTGGGGAAGTTCGAGGTTGCCCAGTGCGATGCCGGCGGTCGCTGCGGCGGCGATACCGGCTTCGGCCGCGATAGCCTCGGCGAGCGAGAAGGCCCCGACTGCGGCGCTCAACAGCAAAAAGCGGGCCGCCTGGGGCGCATCCTCGGGCGTAATCTCGTGATGTGCCAGGACGTAGATGAGGACGGTCGCGAGCAGTCCGGCGCCGACGCCGACTCCGAACCGCTCCAGAAAGGACAGCACCGTCGCGGGAACGCCCAGATCGTCGAGCAACAGCGTCTCGAATATGACCACGGCGGCGATGGCGGCGGTGACGTCGTTGATGATCCCCTCCGTTTCGAGGGCGGCGGCGACGGGTTCCCGGACACGGACGACTTCGAGGATCGGCGTGATGACGGTCGGCCCCGTCGCGACCAACAGCGCACCCACGAGGAGGGCCAGTTCCCACTCGACACCCTCCAGGAATCGGACCGCCACCGCCGTCCCGAAGAACGTCACGATGGCACCGATCGTCACGAGTCGCAAGGAAGTCGTCTCGGCCTCGCGGATGTACGAGAACCGGAGTGCGAAGGCCCCGTCGAAGACGATGATCGCGACGCTGAGACCGACGATCGTCTCCAGTCCGCCACCGAACGTCTCCAGCGAGACCAGTCCGAGCACCTCCGGTCCCAGGATGACGCCCGCGAGGAGGTAGAACACCACACTCGGGACTCGCAGCTTGTGCGCAAGCAACTGGGCACCGATCCCTAACAGGAGGACGGCTGCAACGACCGGCAACAGGTTCGCTGCCACAGGTAACGGGTTCTTCGCCCGCCTCGATATTATTCTGTCGGTCCTTGGACCATTCTCACTACAGTTTGTCGACGAACTCCGCGACGTCCTCGGAGGTGTGATTATCTGACTGAAAAGACGAGAAACAGAAATCACGACATCTGCAGTGGTGCCCACAATGCTCGAGCCAGTAGATGAACGACAATGATAATTTCCATACCGTGATAATCGGGGTGGCTATAAAGGGTGGCAGGTGCATAGCTGGCAGTAGGGATCCCTGCGATACGCGAGTCCAAGGAAGATTCGCGGCCGTGGGACGATCACGAGGCGATACACAATGTGTCTGGGAATACCGGGAGAGATCAAGGAGATCGACGGCGCAGAAGCCACCGCGGAGTTCTGGGACGTCGAGAAGACAGTGCGCATAGACATCGTCGACGAGGACGTCGAAGTCGGGGACCACATCCTCAACCACGCGGGATTCGCGATACGGAAGATTCCCGAAGACCAGGTCGAGGAGACCATGGAGATCTACGAGTCGTTCCTCGAAGGCGACGAAGACGAAGCGCTCGAGGAGATAGGGGGCGAACCTGACGAACAGCTCGGAATCGGTGGTGATTAGATGGCCGTCGACACCGGCGATCAGGAACTGCAATTCCGCGATCCCGAGAAGGCCGAGCAGTTGACCGACGAGCTGGAGACGCTGATGGACGACATCGGCGAACCGGTGACGATCATGCACGTCTGCGGGAGTCACGAGCAAGCCATCGCCAAGTACGGCCTGCGGAGCCTCCTTCCGGACGGGCTCACCATCCGGATGGGGCCGGGCTGTCCGGTCTGTGTGACCGACATGCCCGAGGTCGACGAGGCGGTCACACTTGCCGAGGACGGCAAGATCGTCGCGACTTACGGCGACATGCTCCGAGTTCCGGGAACGGAGCAAAGCCTCGACGACGTGAAGGCCGACGGTGCGGACGTCCGCGTCGTCTATTCAGCCAGTGAGGCAGCCGAAATCGCCGAAGAAGAAGACGAAGAGGTCGTCTTCTTCGCGACGGGCTTTGAGACGACCGCGGCTCCGACCGCGGCGGTGCTGGCCGACGATCCGCCGGAGAACTTCTCGGTGCTGTCGGCCCACAAGTACGTCCCGCCGGCGATGGACATCGTCGCCGAGCTTCCGGACACGGACATCGACGGGTTCCTGGCGGCGGGCCACGCCGCGACGATAACCGGGTACGGACTGTTCGAGGAGTTCGTCGAGGAGTACGAGACTCCGGCCGTAGTCGGTGGGTTCGAACCGATCGACATCCTGTTCGGACTGGCACGCTTGCTTGAGTTCATCCGCGACGATGAGCCCGGCCTGGCCAACGCCTACCAGCGGTGTGTCACCGAGGATGGCAACGTTCCGGCGAAAGAGCTGATGTGGGATGTCTTCGAGACGACCACCGGCGAGTGGCGTGGGATTGCCGAGGTCCCCGACGCGGACCTCGTCCTCAGCGAGGAGTACAGTGAGTACGACGCCCGCGAGCGTTTCGATATCGAGCCCGACGTCGGCGGTGCCGATCCGCTGACCGACGACTGCATCTGCGGGGACATCATGGCCGGCACGGCCGACCCCGACGAGTGTGAACTGTTCGGCGAGGAGTGTACGCCCCAGAATCCGGTCGGCGCGTGCATGGTCTCCAGCGAGGGGCCCTGCAAGATCTGGCTCGAGTACGGCGGGCAACCGGACATTTGAACTATGAGCGAGACAGACACGGACGAAGAAGTCATCACCGAGGCCCACGGCGCGGGCGGGGGACAGATGCGTGAACTGATCGAGGATCTGGCGGTGTCGCGGTTCGAAGACGGCGACGCGGACGTGCCGCTTGAAGCCCTGGACGACGGTTCCGTCCAGCGGCTGGAAAACGGTGGCGGCTCGCTGGTCGTGACCACTGACAGCCACGTCGTCAAACCCCAGTTCTTCCGCGGCGGCGACATCGGCCGGCTGGCCGTCTCCGGGACGGTCAACGACCTGGCGATGATGGGCGCGACGAAGCCGGTCGCGCTGACCTGCTCGCTGATCGTCGAGGCCGGGACGCCTGTCGACACAGTCGAACGGGTCATGGAGTCGATGCGTGAAACCAGCGAGGAGGCCGGCGCGCCGATCACGACCGGGGACACCAAAGTCATGGGCAGCGGTGAGATCGACACGATAGCGATCAATACCACCGGCGTCGGGATCGTCCCCCAGGGGGGGCACGTGCCCGACGCGGGACTCTCACCGGGGGACAAACTGATCGTGACCGGGACGGTCGGCGATCACGGCATCTCGCTGCTGTCGGAACGTGAGGGCTTCGACTTCGAAGGCGATCTCGAGAGCGACGTTGCCCCAGTCAACGACCTCGTACGAGTCGCGATGGAGGCGGGCGAGGTGACAGCGATGAAAGATCCAACCCGGGGCGGACTGGCGACTTCGCTCAACGAGATGGCCAGTAAGGGTGAAGTCGGCATAGAGATGGACGAGCGGGCGATCCCGATCTCCGGCGCGGTCGCCTCCGCGGGCGAGGTGCTCGGGATCGAACCGCTGAACGTCGCCAACGAGGGCAAAGTCGTCATGGGCGTCGACAGCGACGACGCCGAAGCGGTGCTGGAGGCTCTGCAGGCTCACCCACAGGGCGAAGAGGCCGCCATCGTCGGCGAGGCCGTCGAAGATCACGCTGGTCGGGTCATCCTCGATACAGGGTTTGGGAACCGGTATCTGACCGAGCCCGAGGGCGAGCAGTTACCGAGGATCTGCTGACATGCACGAGTTCTCCATCGCCTCCCAGATCCTCGACAACGCCCGCCAACACGTCGAGGAAAACGACGCGACACGCGTCGAACACCTCGAGATCGAGGTCGGCGAAGCCAGCCACGTCAACCCCGAACAACTTGACACGTGTATGGAGGCGGCAAAGACCAACACGGTCGCCGAAGACGCGACAGTCGTCATCGAAACAGCCACTCCCTACGCCGAGTGTAACTGCGGCTGGAGTGGGGAACCCGAGGTCGCCGAGAACGCACTGGTGTACGCACCCGATCTGAACTGTCCGGAGTGTGGCGAACGGATGGAACTCTCCGGAGGTGACAGCTGTCGGTTGATGAGGTTGACCGTCTCTGACGAGGAACCGACGACAGACGAACGCCCACCGACTGACCACGCATGACCTATCAGCATATCAACGACAATCTACTGCAGGACGAACTCGGACGTCTCGTCGACCGACTGGTCGATGCCGGTCGAGACTTGCCGGTCGGGCCACTGCAGGCTCACCGGTTCGGTCACGGCGATCACGATCACGACGGCGACGACGCCGAAGCGGACATCCTCGCACAGTTCGAGCAGCAGGCTGAGGACCTCCACGAGCGGGTCGTCCACGACCACGGCCTGTTCGTCGCCGAGTTCCTGGGCGCGACCGGCGCAGGCAAGACCCGCCTGATCGAGCGTTTGATCGAGCGAGCGTCAGACGACGAGACGGTCGGCGTAATCGTCGGTGACGTCGCTGGCGAGGACGACGCCACCCGATTCCGGGAGTTAGGCGTCGAGGTGGCCAACGTCAACACGGGTAAAGAGTGTCACCTCGATCCGGGACTGGTCGAAGACGCTCTCGAAGAGTTCGACCTCGAGGCGCTGGACACGCTGTACATCGAGAACGTCGGCAACATGGTCTGTCCAGCGGACTTCCCGCTGGGCGCACAGGCCCGCGTGCTGGTCGTCTCGAGCACTGAAGGCGACGACGTGGTGCGCAAGCACCCGCTTCTGTTCCAGGCCTGTGACGCTACGGTGATCAACAAGACCGACATCGCCGAGGCGGTCGGCTCGGATCTGGATCTGATGGAGAATGACGTCGGCGATATCGTTCCCGAGATGCCGGTGTTCCGGACCGACGCCGAGCACGGCAAGGGAGTCGAGGATCTACTTGCGTTCCTCGACGAACGAGGCCACGCACACGCCCACGAGCACGAGGCTTACGTCTCGAAGACAGCGGGCCACAGCCACACGCACGACGATCACGGCCACGCGCACGAGCACGGAGAACAAACGCACATCCACGACTGATTGTCCCGATTTCCCGGTGTAATACTCACGACTGATTGTATCGATTTCTCGGTGTAATGACGACAGCAATTTCATAGGGCCAGCCCCCAGTGATAGGAGTGATGAGCGACGACCAGACGCGCGTGGCCGTAACCGTCACCGGAGTCGTCCAGGGGGTGGGCTTCCGACCGTTCGTCTACCGGACGGCCGTCGACAACGATCTGGGCGGCTGGGTCAAAAACACCGGTGACGCCGGCGTAGAGATCCGTCTGGAAGGTTCACAAGCGGCTATCAACTCGTTTCTGGATACGCTTCGGGCCGATCCGCCGCCGCTGTCCCGCGTCGAGGGTGTCGACGTAACCTGGACCAGCCCTGAGGGCGAACACTCGTTCGAGATTGTCGCCTCTAGCGACGCCGGCGGCGGGTCGGGCACGATCCCACCGGATACCGCGATGTGCGACGCATGTCTGGATGACATGCAGGACCCGGACTCCCGCTATCACGACTACTGGGCAACCTCCTGTGTCGACTGTGGCCCCCGATATACGGTGATTCGGTCGCTCCCCTACGACCGACCGACGACTTCGATGGACGAGTTTCCGATGTGTGCGGACTGCCGCACGGAGTACGAAGACCCTGCGGACCGACGGTATCACGCCCAGACGATCGCCTGCCCGGACTGTGGCCCGTCGTTGCGACTCGTCGACAGCGAGGGGCAGACGTTGACCGAGGGCGACGAGACGGCGATCGAAGCCGCTTGCGAACGGATCGCCGACGGCGAACTGGTCGCGATCAAAGGGATCGGTGGAGCGCATCTGGCGTGCGACGCGACCGATGCTGACATCGTCGCGGACCTTCGCGAGCGGACCGGTCGACCCGAAAAGCCCTTCGCCGTCATGGCTCCCGACATCGATTCCGTAGAGTCGTTCGCCAGCGTCTCCGTGGCCGAGCGCGAGACGCTCGAGGACACGCGCCGTCCCATAGCGCTACTCGAACAGGCCGATGACAGCCCGTGGCTCGACGCCGTCTCGCCCGGCCTGCACACCGTGGGTGTAATGTTACCATACGCCGGACTCCATCACTTGCTGTTCGATCACCTCGATGGCTCGCTAGTGATGACAAGCGCGAACATGCCCGGAACGCCGATGGCGACGACAACCGAGGGGATTATAGAGGATCTGTGCGGCGTCGTCGACGCCGCACTGGTCCACGACCGGGAGATCGTCGAACGGTGTGACGACAGCGTCGTCCGGCTGATCGACGGTAACCGGCGGTTCCTCAGGCGCTCCCGCGGCTGGGTACCACAGTCGATCCCGCGGTGGCCTGCAGCCGACGGATCGGAGATACTCGCACTCGGCGCGGAGTTCGACGCGACGGTTGCACTCACACAGGGAAACGACGTCTTCCCCTCGCAGTATCTCGGGGACGTGGACAGTCCCGCGACTCTGGAGTATCTCACCGATACGGTCGCACATCTTCGGGACCTGCTGGGTATCGAACCTGCCCTCGTGGCCTGTGACCTCCATCCGAACTTCCTGACGACCGAACAGGCCCACGAGTACGCTGAGTCGGGGATGGGCGGACCGGTACAGGTCCAACATCACCACGCTCACGCCGCCTCACTGCTGGCCGAACACGAACGCAAGCATGCGGTCGTCATCGCCGCCGACGGCACCGGCTACGGCCCGGATGGAACGATCTGGGGCGGCGAAGTTCTGGACGCGACACTCGACAATTACGAGCGCGTCGGTGGTCTGGCTCCGTTCGAACTACCGGGCGGGAACGCAGCTATCGAGTCGCCGACCCGGATTCTGGCAAGTCTGCTCGACGATCCCGACAGGATCGACGACCTCCTCCTCGAACGGGGCGTCGTCGAGCGCCACGATGATGCCGCAACGATCCGACAACAGGCCAAACAGGGCGTTAACAGCCCGGTCACAACCAGCGCTGGGCGTGCGCTGGACGCCGCGAGCGCCCTGCTGGGTGTCTGCTCCGAACGCAGCTACGAGGGCGAACCGGCAATGAAACTGGAGGCCGCGGCGGCCAGGGGCGATCCGCTCGATTTCTCCGTTCCGCGGACGACTACCGACGGGAACCCAACGATCGACGTGGCTGCCCTGTTGCAGCGCCTCGACCATCGGCAGGCGGATCACTCGACTGCCGATCTCGCGGCCACTGCACAGGAGGCCCTGGCGCACGGGCTGACCGATATCGCGATAGAGACGGCGACCGATAGCGGCGTCGACGCTATTGGCTTTACCGGTGGCGTCGCCTATAACGACGCGATCACCCGGGTTATCCGTCGGCGAGTCGAAAACACGGGCCTCGAATGGCTCTGTCACGAGCAAGTACCCCCCGGCGACGGCGGCATCGCAGTCGGGCAGGTAACTGTCGCTACCGCTCGCGAGCAGTCGTAACGATATGCACGGCTTCATCGTCGAAACACAGGGGTACGAGGAGACAGCACTGCTGGCATGGAACGAAGCCAGACCCGACTGCGACGTCTTTTTCTTTCGCGTCGTCGGACCGATCGACCCGTATCGGTCAGCGATACAGACGCCGGATTTCATCCGTTCGTTCGACCTCACGCCGATCGACGACGACGCGTTCTACGCCTACGTCGAACAGACTCCACGAGACGTCGACAGAGAGTTCCAGACCGCGTTTACTAGACATCCCTCGCACAGGGACCGTCGAAGAGATCGCAGAGCGTCTGGAATGTGCCGCCAGTACGGCGTCGCGTCACCTCCGAAAAGCGGAACGAGCGCTGGTCACGTCCTTCCTGAAGTAGCCGTCGACGCGGACAGTCCCCCGATGATCGGCAGGGTTAATCCCACTTGACAGCGGGGTTCGTCACTGCACCGTTTGCGGCCGAACCGAAGTCACGGTGGTACTTGGCCAGAAAGCCGCTCTCGTAGTTCGGTTCGGGATCGTGCTCGGTTAGTCGTTGTTCAATCTCTTCGTCGGTAAGGTCGATCGAGAGTTCGAGATTGTCGATGTCGATCGTGATCTGATCGCCGTCCTCGAGCGCGGCGATCGGCCCACCCACGAAGGCCTCCGGCGCGACGTGTCCGATCGAGAACCCGCGGGTCGCTCCCGAGAACCGCCCGTCGGTCAACAGCGCGACGTCCTCGGAGTGGCCCTGACCCGCGACTGCGGAGGTCACGCCGAGCATCTCGCGCATCCCGGGACCGCCGCGGGGCCCCTCGTTGCGGATGACGATGGCGTCGCCGGACTCGACGTGGCCCTCCTGGACATACTCCATAGCGTCTGACTCCTCTTCGAAGACCCGGACCGGCCCCTTGTGGTGGAGGTGATCCTGCCCGGTGATCTTGATGACCGCTCCGTCGGGCGCGAGATTGCCAGAGAGGATCCGGATCGCACCACGCTCGTGGATCGGATCGTCGACAGGGTGGAGGAAGTCGACCTCAAGCCCTTCGACCGTCGGCAGCTCCATGGAATCGAGTTCCTCGCCGATCGTGTTGCCAGACACCGTCAGGGCGTCCCCGTGTAGGAGGCCGGCTTGGTACAGTTCATTGAGCACGACTGGGACGCCACCGATCTCGTGGAGATCGTTCATTACCTTCTCGCCGCCGGGCTGGAGGTCAGCGATCTTGGGGGTCCGTGCAGAGATACGGTTGAAGTCCTCGATATCGAGGTCGATCTTCGCCTCGGCCGCCATCGCGAGCAAATGGAGAACAGCGTTAGTGGACCCACCGACGGCGACCTGCAGGGCGATGGCGTTCTCGAAGCTCTCCTTGCTGAGGAAGTCCGACGGTCGACGCTGCTCCTCGACGACCTCGACGGCGAGTCCGCCGCTCTCGCGCGCGACAGTGTAGCGGGACCATTCTTCAGCTGGTGGCGACGCACTACCGAGCGGTGCGAATCCCAGCGCCTCCGAAATCGAGGCCATTGTGTTCGCCGTGAACATACCTCCACAGGAACCGGCCCCGGGACAGGCGTGCCGTTCCATCTCTTCGAGTTCCTCCTCGGACATCTCGCCCTGGGCGACCGCTCCGACGCCCTCGAAGACGTTCTGTATGGTTACTTCTCGGCCGTCGTGCTCGCCGGGCATGATCGATCCACCGTAGAGGAAGACGCTCGGCAGGTCCGTCCGGATCGAGGCCATCATCATCCCCGGCATATTCTTGTCACACCCGCCGATCGTCACTAGACCGTCCATCCGTTCGGCAAAGGAGACGAGTTCGACCGAGTCGGCGATCATCTCCCGGGAGATCAGCGAGGCTTTCATCCCCTCAGTACCCATCGAGATCGCGTCCGAGACCGTGATCGTCCCGAACTCGATCGGCATCCCGCCGGATTCGTCTACCCCCTCGTAAGCGGACTCCGCTACGTCGTCCAGATGGACGTTACACGGGGTAATGTCGGCCGCGGGATTGGCGATCCCGACCATCGGCGAGGAGAGGTCCTCGTCGTCGTACCCCATCGCCCGAAACATCGCCCGGTGGGGTGCCCGTTCTGTCCCTTCGGTGACCTCATTGCTCGGGAGGTCGGGGTCTTTATCGTCTCCACCGTGACTCGGCGGCTCTTGTTGTCCCATGCACCGTTGTGAGTCGGCGCGAGTCTTAAGACTCGCGGAGAAGACAGGATCGTCCCGTTTCGACGCCGTGTCCACAGGTTCTTGACCACGGTTCCCGAATCACGACCATGGCACGGGTGACCGTCGGAGGTCGGCTCCATTTCGGCTTCCAGAACCTCTCGCTGGCACACGACCGGCTCTACGGAGGTGTTGGCGTCGGGCTGGATAAACCGCGTCTCGTCGTCACGGCCGAACGCGCCGAGAGCGTCGTCTGTGACGACGAGGAAGCGATTCCGTATGTCGAACGAGCCATCGACACGCTCGATTTCCCCGGCGCGGAAGTCCGAATCGAACGACGACTCCCCCGTCACGTTGGTCTCGGGAGCGGGACGCGAATCGCGCTCGCGAGCCTGGTCGCAATCGCACGTGCGTACGACCACTCGGTCGACGTCCGGAGTGCTGCTCCGGAACTAGATCGGGGCGGACGCAGTGGTGTCGGCGTCGCAACCTTCGAGGCTGGCGGGTTCGTCGCCGACGCCGGACATCCGACAGAGTTGTTCACGAGTGAACCGCCAGCGGAGGGTGAGTGGACTGTTCCCCCCGTGATCGCACGTCACAACATCCCGGATAAGTGGCGCTTCCTGCTGGTCAGACCGGACGTCGAACCGGGCCGGAGCGGAAAGCCCGAGGACGCAGGGATCCGCTCTGTCGTCGAGCGGGCCGACCCGGGCATCGCAGACGACATCGCGCTGGTGGTCACACGACAACTCCTCCCAGCGATCGCGACCGGCGACCACGAAACGTTCGGGACGGCCGTCGCACGGTTGAGCCGGCTCAACGGCGCGTGGTATGCCGACGAACAGGGCGGCGTCTACCGTCCGCCCGCCGGCCGTCTCATCGACGCACTCGATTCGATTCCGGGCGTCTCGGGTGCCGGCCAGTCATCCTGGGGCCCGACCGTCTACGGCGTGACCCACGAGACCGTCGAGGACACCGTCGAATCCAAAACGCTCGAGGCTCTCAGCGAACTGGGACTGGACGGGACCGTCCGCATCGTTACCGCGTGTAACGACGGCGCGACGATCGAAGGCTGACAACTCGGCGTGGGTGGATCCGAATCGACCGTCACACTTGCAGGAACCACAAGTGACTGCCCGGAGGGCGACCTGTAGCCGCGTATGCCTAGACTCGAGGCCATCTACGTCTACCCGATCAAGTCCCTCGACGGTCGGAAAATAGAGACAGCAACGATTGGGCCTGGCGGATCGCTTCAGCACGACCGTCAGTACGCGATTGTCGACGACGACGGCGAGTACGTGAACGGCAAACGAACCGCTGCAGTTCACGGGATCCAGGCCGAGTTCGACCGCGGCTGTGAGATCGTGACGTTCGACGACGGGCAAGAACGCGAGCGGTTCGACCTCACGAGCGAGCGCGAGGCCGCCGCTGAGTGGCTCGACACGCGGTTCGATCCATCGGTGTCGCTCCGCCGGGACGACGAACTGGGCTACCCCGACGATACGACTGACTTCGGCCCCACGGTAATATCGACTGGGACCCTGGAGACGGCTGCGGGCTGGTTCGACGCGATAGACGGCGCGACCGAGATGCGCCGGCGGCTCCGGCCCAATCTGATTGTCGAGGCCGAACCGTTCTGGGAGGATCGCCTCTACGACGATCCGGAAAGGAAGGTCAGATTCGGGATCGGAAATGTTTCCCTCGAGGGAACCGGACCTTGCCAGCGCTGTGTTGTCCCAAAGCGTGATCCGGATACAGGCAATGCGATCGAAGATTTCCAGTCGACGTTTGCCGAGCGTCGACGAGATTCGTTACCCTCGTGGGCAGAAGAATCGCGTTTTGACCACTATTATCGCGTGATGGTCAACACGCGGACGCCACAGAAATCACGGGGGCAGACGCTCGCTATCGGAGACGAAGTGGTGATCGGTGAGACGTTCGCGTCGGAATAGGCGGGACCGGTGTGCGGGGCGATCGGACGGTGGTCAGGGATTGAAGGTGCTCATCGAGAAACTGCAGCTGTCGCGAGAGGGTCTGCTCGCGCCACTCGGGTTCGTTGATCATCCCATGGCCGGCACCCTCGCCAGTGAACACCTCGACCGGGACATCCGCGTTCCGCAAGGTCTCGGCTAGTACCGTCGTCGACCGATATGGCACGATCCCGTCGTCAGTACCATGAAACAGTTAGAAGTCGGGTTCCGGGACGACGCCCTCCTCGCCGGAGCCTTCAAGATCGTACTCCTCACGGAGTTCGCGGATCCGGTCGCGGATATCTGCCGCGAGTTCGAACTCCAGGTTGTCCGCGGCCTCCTGCATACGGTCTTCGAGTTCGTCGATCAGATGTGCGGCCGCGTCGGCGTCTTCGGGTTCCATGTCAGCCGTCCCGCCGGTGTCGGTCTTGCTCCCAGGGAGGTTGGTCTCGCCGATCTCCTTGTCTATGGTCGTCGGTTTGAAGCCGTGTTCCTCGTTGTACTCCTGCTGGATGCGTCGGCGACGCTGAGTCTCCTCGATCGCTGACTCCATGGCGTCGCTGGGCTCGTCAGCGTACAGCACGACCTCGCCATTGACGTTCCGGGCGGCCCGCCCCATCGTCTGGACGAGCGTCGTCTCGCTTCGGAGAAAACCCTCCTGGTCGGCATCCAGGATCGCTACCAGCGAGACCTCTGGAATATCCAGACCCTCCCGGAGAAGGTTGATCCCGATCAACACGTCGAACTCCCCCGCTCGGAGACCCCGGACAAGTTCGTGACGTTCGAGGGTGTCTGTCTCGTCGTGCATGTACTCGACGGCGACGCCGGCCTCCTCGAGGTACTCGGTGAGATCCTCGGCCATGCGTTTAGTGAGTGTCGTCACCAGAATCCGCTCGTCGCGTTCGACGCGCTCGTCGATCCGACCCATGAGGTCGTCGATCTGGCCCTCGGCGGAACTGACGGTCACCTCGGGATCGACCAGATGTGTCGGGCGGACAATCTGTTCGACGACCTGCTCGTTGTGTTCGCGCTCGTAGTCACCCGGCGTCGCAGAGACATACAGCCGCTGATCGGTCTTCTCCTCGAACTCCTCGAACGTGAGAGGTCGGTTGTCGTAGGCCGTCGGCAGCCGGAAGCCGTTCTCGACCAGCGAGTCCTTTCGGGATTTGTCGCCCGCGTACTGCCCGCGAATCTGTGGGATTGTCTGATGGGACTCGTCGATCACCGTCAGGAAATCGTCCGGGAAGTAATCCAGCAATGTGTACGGAGCCGCTCCGGACTCACGATCCGAGAGGTGGACCGAGTAGTTCTCGATCCCCGAGCAGTAGCCGGTCTCTTTCAGCATTTCGAGGTCGAAGGTCGTCCGCTCCTCGATACGCTGGGCAGCCACCAGATCGCCCTGGCGCTCGAAATACGAGACGCGTTGTTCCATCAGTTCCTCTATCTCGGATATCGCCCGGTCGAGCCGGTCTTCGGGGATCGAGTAGTGTTCCGCAGGGTGCAACAGAACGGCCGGTTCCTCGCTTTTGATCTCACCTTCCAGCGGATCGAGCTTCACGAGGCGATCGATCTCGTCACCCCACATCTCCACGCGGACGGCGTAGCGGCCGTACATCGGGTATATCTCGATCGTGTCTCCGCGCACGCGGAAGGTCCCCTGTGTGAAATCCACGTCGTTACGTTCGTAGTTCAGATCGACCAGTTGACCGAGGAGTTCGTCACGGTCGATCCGCTGGCCTCGCTCCAGCCGAAGAGACATATCGACGTAGTTCTCTGGGTCGCCCAGCCCATAAATAGCCGAGACGCTGGCGACGACGATGACATCTTCACGGGTCAAAAGCGACCGCGTGGCCGAGTGGCGCAACCGATCGATCTCGTCGTTGATAGAGGCGTCTTTCTCGATGTACTTGTCGGTCTGTTCGACGTAGGCCTCGGGCTGGTAGTAGTCGTAGTACGAGACGAAATACTCGACAGCGTTGTTCGGGAAGAGGTTCCGGAACTCCTCGTACAGTTGCGCCGCCAGTGTCTTGTTGTGCGCGATCACAAGCGTCGGCTGCTGTATCTCCTCAATCATCCAGGAGACGGTGTTGGTCTTCCCGGAACCGGTTACGCCCAGTAGCGTTTGCTCGTCCATCCCCTGTTGGAAACCCGCTGCGAGGTGCTCGATCGCCTCGGGCTGGTCCCCCGCGGGATCGAAGGGGGCGTCGACCTCGAAGTCGTTATCGACGTCCGGCCGATCAGGCGAGAGCGGACCGCTGGCGTCACTCATTGACGATAGCCATGGGTCGGAGTCACTTCAGGCGCTCGGTCCAATCAACGTCCTCGTCACGCCAGTACGCCGGCGTCCGCGAGATAGTCACGGACGTACGGATGGAGGTCGATCTCGAGAGGTGGCTCGAAGACCCGTATATCGGCGTGCTGGTCGTCGGGTGCGAGCGTTCCGTCGTCGGTCCGCACCTCGAAAGCGATCGGGACGTAGTGTTTGCCCCCGGCATCCTCAACGTCTGCGGCGTCGTAGAAGTGTTCGTAAGCGCCTAGCTTCCGTTCGATCGTCACACTGACGCCGAGTTCCTCTATGGTGATGCGACCGACGGCATCACGAAGGCGCTCGTGTTTGTGGACCGCCCCGCCGGGGACAAACCACTCGCCTTTCGCGGGTTCGTTGGTCCGTTTGCCGAGAACGATACCGTCGTCGTGGTGGACGACCAGATCGACCGAGACGATCGGCACCGATTGGACGACCGTCTCCCACGTCTCCTGGGATAGATGCGGGCTCACGTGCGACCGGTCACGGTCGGGGCACAAATCGATGTCGTCACAGTGCGACCAGGCTGACCGACGTCACGAAACGCCTCCGGATCGCTGTTCCCGGGCGGAATCTATAGATTTCTACGCTAATCCCTATCAGTACCCGTGTCTATTGATGGATTCCGCTGGCTGTCGATATACCGTGAATCGGGGTAGCGAGATCTTAATGGTAATTGGGGTAAAACTATTCCGTCGTGGGACCCTCCCTGTACGGGAGATGGTAAGCCTCGAGGGAATGCCACAGACGGATGGTACGTGTGATTGCGGAGTCGAATACAGAGTTCGTATTTGGCCGGACGGGGAACTCCGGGCAGTCGGAACCGGCGGGGAATGCGCTTGCGGGAAACACTCATTCCATCGGATCGACTGATTAGTGCCACCTACACGCTGAGCACGGCGACCGAGATCGATCACGTCCAGTGGGGATGCTGACTATGTAAGTTGTATCTTACACGACGCTACGGATATCATCTGTATCAGGAAAAAGTCCCAGCCGTCGGTTGACACGCTCTATAGACGATATCCTAAACAGTCGACCGGAACAATCCCATGTGACTGATAGTGATTACTGTAGGTCTGTTCTAGGCCGACCGCACGACTGAGTGCGGTCGTACCGGTAAATCGCTACAGTAATCACTATGATGCTATGACGCGCTCAATGGGGGCAATCGACTACAACTCCTCGGGTTTAGGGAGTTCTTCTCCGCAGCGACGGCAGTACCGCATCGGCGCACGCGAAGGCCGGTCGTCTATGTTAACAGTGACTTTTCGTCCACAGTTCTCGCATTCTATCTTTGTCATGGCTCACTAGATACGGTCAGCACGATGCCAACGACGTAAGTACCAGTACGTCCTCTTGTGTGGTAAATGTTCACAAATTACGACTGCTCAATTGCTGAGCATTGTCGACGGACCACTAGAAGCTACTCTTCCCGACGGTCTCGAGGTATGTACTCTCACCGGCGTTCGCGTCGACGTCCCACGCGTCGATCTCGACGAGTATGCGGGTGTACAACGCGTCCGCCGGCGCGCCGTCGATACGGAGCGTCGAATCACCGATACGGGCGGTCGCGTGCCCGTCGTCGACGGCCGTCACCATGACTTCGATCGTCAGGCCGGGCTCGAAGTCGGGGGTACTTGTCCGGAACGACCAGCCTGCGAGCCACTTCTGGAGAATACTCATACTCTATCGACCTCCCCGGAGGCGCGGTCAGCGATGTACTCGCGCCCGAACCCGGAGACCGCCGCGAGCAGGAAGACGATCACCAGAAACCACCCGTGGAAGACGTACGGGACGACCTCGATGGGGTTGACGACCATCACCGATCCGTACTCGGCCTCGAGTCCACCCGCGCCGACCATCTCCTGGTAGCCGACCAGCACACCGGCCGCCCAGGGGAAGATGTACCCCAGCGCCGAGGTGTTCGCGTCGAGGATGTTCGCACGCCGGTAGCCGTTGATGTTGAAGTTCTCGCCGATCCTGGCGATGTATGGCGCGATCGCGATCTCAGCGGCCGTGTTGACGGTGATCATCCCGTTGATCAACGCGGTTCCCGAGACCATCGTCACCTCGGCTCGCCTGACAGTCGTCGCGACCGACTCTAGCAGGAAGTTCTGGATCGCCTGGAAGCCGCCGCCGCGGATCATGATCCGGACCATCGCAACGATCAAAAGCGTCAGGACGATCAGCGGGAAGAACCCTATCGCACCGTCGTAGAGGCTGCCCCCGACGCTGCCGGCCTCGGCGACCGCGACGAACGGCAGGAACTGCAGGGCCTCACCCAGCGCCACACCCTCGGCGACCTCGAAGACCACGATGTCACTCACCGACGCGAGTCCAAGGGTGAGGTTCAGAAGGACGGCGACGACGATGCCCCACGTGATCGCCTCGACGATGTGACGGCCATTGATCGCAGTCCAGATGACCGCAGCCATCGAGACGAGGTGGACGAGTCCGAGCGGCGCACCCTCCATCTGTGCCGCTCCGGTAATGTCGACGCCGGACATCACCGAGCCCATGACGAGGTAGGCAGCCAACGCCGGGATCGCAGCGAGGATCGCGTACTTGAATCGTGAGGCGACGACCCCACCGATATCCGAATCCTGCGTGACCGCGCTGACGATCGTCGTGTCGCTCACCGGCGCGAGGTTGTCACCGAAGGCAGCCCCTGAAAGGATGGCTGCAAACAACAGCACCGGGTTCGCGCCCAGCAGTACTCCAGCCGGGAAGACCAGCGTCGTGAACGCGACGACTGTCCCATATCCGGTCCCGATCCCCGTCGCCAGTAGCGAGGCGAGCAAGAAAGCAGCGGCCGGGAACGTCTCCGGTCCGACGGCGAGTTCCTCGGCCGCCCAGATGAGTCCCTCGACGAAGCCGCCGACCTGTAGCGTTTCCGCGAACATGCCGGCCCACAGCCACGCCACGATTGCGGTAGCCGCTACCCGGTCAGTCATCCCGTCGAAGATCGTATCCGCGTAGGTCTTCCAGTCCCCCTTCGCGAAGAACATCCCTACTATCGTCGCGATTAGGGCTCCGACGACGAGCCCGCTCGTCGAGGCAATCTGCAACAGGCCACTCTGGACGACTGCCCAGACGATAAAAATCCCTATCGGAACCGTACTTGCCAGCGACCCACCGTAGAACTCGATTCTATCTCTGTTCGTATCCTCATCTTGTCCGTCCGATACCGACGCCTCGTTGTCGACAGATGAATCAGACATCTCTAGACACTACTCGACACGGGAAAAGACGAGCGGGGATTTAAGCGATTTGCTCGTCCCCAAGGCCTGAAAACAGATGTAGACGGACGAACGTGGCAGTACCCGATTCGACGGCGAAGAACAGTGAAGGACCGCCGGTCAGATCAGTGCGGCCGCGGCCGCGATAGCCTCGTCGGCCACCGGACCGAACCCGGGCAGCAGGAGGACGGTCACGACGGCCGAACCGACGACGGCTGCGTAGAGGCCAGTGGGGTAGGACTCGATATCGTGGGGTTTCGCGGGTTCCTCGATCCACATCGCTTTGACGACCCGCGAGTAGTAGTAGAGGCTCAGCGCACTGTTGATCAACGCGATGACGACCAGCCACCAGAGTCCGGCTCCGATCGTGCCGAGGAACAGGAAGTACTTCGAGAGGAACCCAGCCCCGACGGGCAGCCCGGCGAGACTGAACATGAAGATCGTCATCGAGAGGCTTGCGATCGGGGCTTCACGCCAGAGTCCGTTGAAGTCCTCAAACTGGCGGCCGACACCCCAGTGTTCGGTCAGGGCGATGAACAGGAACGCGCCGGTGTTCATGAACCCGTAGACGAGCAGGTGCATCATGCCTGCACCGAGCACGAGCGCGTCGTTGCTCACGCCGCCAATAGCCGCTTCGGAACCCGTTCCAGTGATCGCCGCCAGCGCCATCAGGACGTAGCCGGCGTGGCCGATCGAAGAATAGGCCAGCATCCGCTTGACTTTCTCCTGGGTCGCGGCGGCGAAGTTGCCAAGTGTCATCGTCACGACCGCGAGCACGGTAAAGGCCAGCGCCCAATCGAAGGTCCCAGAGACTGCTTCCAGCGGGAAGGCCACGGTGAACACACGGAATGCCAGCACGAACCCTGCGGCCTTCGAGGCCGAGGAGAGGAACCCGGAGATGGGCGAGGCGGCACCCTCGTACGCCTCCGGTGCCCAGAAGTGGAACGGCACGGCGGCGGTCTTGAACGCGATCCCACCGACGATCATCAGGATACCGAGTCCGAGTATACCGGAGACCCC
The DNA here is from genome assembly GCA_036628575.1 of Halapricum sp. Lineage (GTDB taxonomy): Archaea > Halobacteriota > Halobacteria > Halobacteriales > Haloarculaceae > Halapricum. The sequence goes on along the minus strand of JAZKRQ010000004.1, from coordinate 8,621 downwards.
GGCGAGGTCGCCACCGATCTCGTTCGCGACCAGGTCGAAGCGCAGGTACCCAGTCGCACCGTAGACGAGGCTGATCCCGTAGACGAAGATCGCAGAGGACAGCGCGCCAATGAGGAAGTACTTCAGGCCGGCCTCGACCGATCCCCGATTGTGCTTGAGATAGGCGACCAGCGCATACGAGGGCAATGAGACGAGTTCGATAGCGACGAATGCAGCCGCGAGACTGTTGACCGAAGCGACCATCGCCATCCCGGTCGCTGCCAGGAAGACCAGCGAATAATACTCCGCCTGGTAGTCCTCCCCCGCGATGTAATCGTGGCTCGCGAGCACGACGAGGGCGGTGACGCTTCCGATCAGCGCCGTGAAGAACAGGCTCATTCCGTCGACGACGATGCTACCGTCGAAGAGCTCGACCGGTCCGCCGGTCTGGCCGGTCCCCGCGAGCAGGAACCAGCCCGAGAGCACGAGGGCCGACAGCGATCCGATCAGACCCACGCCCGTCAGGACCGTCCGGTTCACCGAGTCGGGCTCGGTCTCGAGGCTATCGAGTACGAACAGCACCAGCGCGGTCGCTGCGAACGCGAGGATCGGTGCCATCGCGGCCCAGTCAGGTAATTCCACGAGCGGTGCCATCAGACACCACCTCCCATGCTATCGAGGATCGGATTGATCGCGTCCTGGATCATCCCCATGAAGATGTCAGGGTTGACGCCAAGGACGATCACGCATGCGAGTAGCACGGCCAGCGGCGCGACATCATGCAGCGGTGCGCGCCCGACCTCGTAGTCGGTTTCGAGGTCGAACTCGCCGAACAGCGTGCGCTGCATCGCCCACAGCAGGTAGCCGGCGACGATCACGATACCGAACATCGCTGCAGCCGTGAACACGGGGGCCAGTGCCAGGTACGGCGCGTTGAACGAGCCGAGGAAGACGAACACCTCAGCGGCGAAGCCGCTCATCAGCGGCAGACCCATGTAGCCGAAGGCTGCGGCCACGAAGATCCCGACCGTCCAGGGCATCCGATCGGCCATCCCGGACATATCGCCGACCATCCGGGTGTGAGTCTCGTTGTAGATGACGCCGACGACCATGAACATCAGCCCGGAAATGAACCCGTGGGAGATCATCTGGAATGTCGCGCCGCCGACCCCGTAGGTCGTGTACGCGACCAACCCGAGGATGACGTAGCCCATCGAGGAGATCGACGAGTAAGCGACGATCCGCTTGAGATCCTGCTGGGCCAGCGCGAGCATCGCGCCGTAGATGACGCTGATCACGGCGATCACGGCGATGACCTCGGCGTAGTCAGTCGCGACACCGGGCAGCATCGTGAAGTTGAACCGCAACAGCGCGTAGGTTCCCATCTTCAGGAGCACGCCGGCCAGCAGCACCGACACCGGTGTCGGGGCCTCGACGTGGGCGTCAGGCAGCCACGTGTGGACAGGAACGACCGGGACCTTCACCGCAAAGCCGAAGAACATCAGCGCGAACGCGAACAGTTTGACCGTCTCAGGGGCAAAGCCGGCAATCTCGCCGACTGCGCCCTCGACCTGCAACGCCTGGGTGATCTGCGGGAGATCCAGCGCAGTTACGCTGTCACCCAGCGAGAACACCAGCGTCAGGAACCCGACGAACATGATCAGGCTCGCGACGTTGGTGTAGACGAAGAACTTGATCGCGGCGTACTTCCGGCGCGGGCCGCCCCAGATAGCGATGAGGAAGTACATCGGCACCAGCACGACTTCCCAGAAGACGAACCACACGAAGAAGTCGAGCGCCGCGAACACGCCCAGCAGGCCGAACTCGAGCACGAGCACCAGTCCGTAGAACTGCGACTGCCGTTCGTCGATAGGCGTCCAGGCGCTGACGATCGCCATCGTCGTGAGGACGGTAGTGAGCACCATCAGCGGCAGGCTCACGCCGTCGAGTCCGACATGCCACTGGATGACGTACGGTCCGAGATCGATCCACTGCACAGTGGTCTCGTAGGCGAGAGTGCCACCCTCGAGCAGGGCGTTTCCGGTCCCGTCGAAATCGAGCCACAGCCAGAGGGTTCCCGCAAGCGGCAGTAGGCTAACCGCTGCAGCGAGTTTGCCCGCATATCGGTCGGGAGCGAAGAACACTACGCCAGCGGCCAGGAAGGTCGCCGCGAGGAGTGCTTCGATCAACATCTAAAACCACCCCCCTGTGAACCCGAAGACCGCGATGAGCAACACGAGCCCCAGCGTTAGCAGGGCAGCGTAGTTACTCACGACACCAGTCTGGATGCGACGCAGCCCGCGGCCGGAGAACCGGCTCACACTGCTGATCCCGTTGACGACACCGTCAACGATACCTTGATCGAACGCGTCGGCGGCTTTCGCGGCCGGCAGCGTCAGTCCCGTTGCGAGCCATACCTGATACTCGTCCTGATAGTAGTTGTGCATGAGGATCGTCTTCGCACGACCGAGCTTGTCCGTGTGTTCGACCGGTTCGGGGACGTTGTACAGCCGGTAGGCCACGAGCACGCCGGCCAGTGCCAGCCCGAAGGAGATAGCCGCCGAAGCGAGTAGACCGCCGGTCCCGATATCGGCAGCTTCGTAGCCCGCGAACGCGCTCGTCTCCAGCAGTTCCGTGTAGTGGTGGACGTTCGTCAGGAACGCCCCGCTGCCTTCGTCGAGGAACTGGTGGAGAAAGTCGATGTTCGCACCAGTGATCTTCTTGACCGGCACCATGTTGATCACGCCCAGAACTGCCGCCAGTACGCCCAGCACCACCAGCGGACCCTTGACGTTCCAGCGGACTGGTTCGGGATCCGCAGCGATGTCGGTCCGGGGTTCACCATGGAAAGTGAGGAACACCATCCGGAAGGTGTAGAACCCGGTGAAAAACACGGCGAGCAGCCCCATCGCGTAGCCGGCCAGCAGCAGTGGGCTGTCGCCCAGGCCGTGGATGAGCGTCTCGTAGAGCACTTCGTCTTTCGACCAGAAGCCTGCGAACGGGAAGATGCCCGCGAGCGCGAGCGAACCCGAGAGGAACGTCCAGTAGGTGACGGGCATCTTCTCTTTCAGCCCGCCCATGTCCCACATGTTCTCGTTGTGGTGCATGGCGATGATAACCGACCCGGCACCGAGGAACAGAAGCGCCTTGAACACGGCGTGGGTCGTCAGGTGGAAGACGGCAGCGACGTAACCGCCACCACCCAGCGCGAGCATCATATACCCGTACTGGGAGATAGTCGAGTACGCTAGCACCTGTTTGAGTTCCTGTTTGACGACGCCCATCGTCGCCGCGAAGAGTGCGGTGAATCCACCGATCAGAGCGATGACACCCAGCGCCGTCGGCGAAAGCGCGTAGAAGCCGTACATCCTGGCTACCAAGAAGACCCCGGCCGCGACCATCGTCGCCGCGTGGATGAGAGCCGAGACGGGCGTCGGACCTTCCATCGCGTCGGGCAGCCAAGTGTGCAGCGGGAACTGTGCAGATTTGCCCATCACGCCGCCCAGCACGAGGAGGCCAGCTATCGTCGTCGCCGTCTGGGCGTCGAAGCCGTAGAAGGTCTGGCCGGCGTCGATCGCGTGTTCAGCCGCTGCCGGGAACGCGTGTTCCCCTGCGAAGCGCCCCCCCGTCTCGGGGAACATCGCGAAGATCGCGACCACGCCCACGAGGAAGAAGTAGTCCCCGAATCGGGTCACGAGGAACGCTTTCTTCGCGGCGCTGGGTGGGCCTTCCTCGCGGAACCAGAAGCCGATCAGCAAATACGAACACAGCCCGACCAGTTCGAAGAACATGAACGCCATCAGGATGTTGCTGGCGAACACGAACGCGAGCATCGAGAAGCTGAACAGGCCGAGTCCGGCGTAATATCGCGGAAGGCCGGTCTCGCCCTCGTCGTTCATGTATCCAAGCGAGAAGACGTGCACGAGGAAGGAGATCAGCGAAACGACGACCAGCATCAGCGCCGAGAGCGGGTCGATCAACACGCCGAGTTCGAGCGAGAACGTGCCTGTTCCCTCGACGAACGTGTATAGCGTCTCGTTGTACCCACCATCGCCGGCCGCGACCGTCACTGCGACCCATAGCGAGAGTAACAGTGAGCCGGCCGTGGCGGTGATGCCCGCGAGAGCGCCTTTCTTGGGCATGTACTTGCCCGCGAACAGCGCGATCACGAACGCGACCAGCGGCAATACAGCGATCGCCGGAACGAGGTCATATATACCTACCATGTTACCACCGCATCGTTGTCGGGGTCGTCACGTCGATGTTCTCGAAGTTGCGATACAATACCAGGATGATGCCCAGTCCAATGGCTACCTCCGCGGCGGCCAGGGCCATCCCGAACAGCGCGAACACTTGTCCGGTGAGGTTTCCGTACTGCAGAGAGAAGGCAACGAGGTTGATGTTCGCGGCGTTGAGCATCAGCTCGACCGACATCAGGAAGATCAGCGCGTTACTCCGGGTAAGGATCCCAAACAGTCCGATAGCAAAGACACCGGCGGACAATAGCAAATACCACTGCGTTTCGATCATTCCCGGTCACCTCCGTTTGACTCGTCCTCACGTCGTGCGAGTAGCAACGCCCCGTCGAGGGCGGCGTCGAGCACAACCGCGATCGCGAGGAACGCGAACAGGAAGCCTTCCTCTACCAGCGGTGACTGACCGACGAAATCGAACAGCGCGTAACCGATCCCTTCCATGACGCTCGCGCCCTCCTGGAAACCCTGGGGCGCGCCGAACTCGGCGGTCAGGAAGACGGCTGCCAAGACACCGAACAGCGCGAGGGCGGCGACGCCCGCAACAGGGTTGAAGTCCTCGGCCAGTTTCGGGCGGTTCATGAGGACACCTCGCTACCCTGCGGTTGTTTTCGTGTGAGCATGACGGCGAAGGTGATCAGGATGAGGACCCCGCCGACGTACACGAGAATCTGCATCGCTGCCAGGAACGGAGCCTGTGCCATCACGAAGTGGACGGCGACGCTCAGAAGTGCCACGCCCAGCAGCAGCGCCGAGTGCCATACGTCACGCACGAGAACGACGCCCAGACTCGATCCGAGCGTGACAATGGCAAACAGCGCAAAAGCGATTGACTCGAACAATGCCATACTACTGGCCTATCCGAAGGGACGCCCTTTGAAGATTTCTGTATTGACGCGCGCGTTACGGGGGGAGAACCGGCAAGGTGTACTCGTTGCAGCCGCCTCATTCGACACAGGACCCCGTCTATCGGTCCGGTCGAGAGGACGACTCCTCGTCCTTGAGCCGTTCGGCATCCGCTTCCAGGGCGTCGACCGTTCTTCGAGCGTCTCCAGACGAGCACGACGCTCCTCGATCACGGATTTGAGCGAGAATACGATCAGCAGCGTCCCGACCAGCCCGACGAAAAATCCGAAGCCCTCCCGGGAGAGGTATCCGACGAACCAGGGGAACACGGAGGCGGCGACAATGAGCGGGCCGTTCCAGTTCAGGTCAGGTATACACGTGGCTATATCTCAACCAATTTTGAAGTCGATTACGGAACTCCGAAGAAACAGCCTGCGGCCGTCCGCCGCCTCATAGTGACTGCTGTAACTATGTACCGGTACGACTGCCCGAATGCAGGCGGTCGATGTGGCATTGACTTACAGCAGTCACTATCACTGGTAGTCGACTTCCCCTTCGCCTTCGCCGATCCACGCGCCGCGGTCCGGCTCACGCGAAGCGAGTGGATCGATGTCCTTGTACCACGGAACGTTCTTGAGTTGCTCTTTGTTGTACGCCAGCTCGTCTTTGGTGTCGGCGGTGAACTCGAAGTTCTGGGTGAGCAGGATGGCGTCGACGGGACAGACCTCCTCACAGAGCCGGCAGTAGATACACTGGCCGATGTGGAGGTTGTACTGCTCGCCGTTGCGCTGGTCGTCCTGGACGATCTGGATCGTGTCGTTCGGACAAACGCTCTCACACTGGCGACACCAGATACACCGCTCCTGACTGAACTTGTGGACCCCGCGGAACCGCGGACTCACTTCCGGCGTGTCTTCGGGGTACTCGACGGTGAACGTCTGGCCGTCGAGCGCGTGTTTCATCGTCGTTGCCATCGATTTGAGGAGGCCGATCATTATAGGTCACCTTCAATTGTGCACGTGGTCGTCATGCACCGATCACCCCGACGATAACGGCGGTCAGAACCAGGTTGGCGAAGCTCAACACGAGCAGTCCCTTCCAGCCGATCTCGATGAGCTGATCGATCCGGACGCGCGGTAGCGCCGACCGTGCCCACTGGGTGAACAGGAACACGGCCCATATCTTCAGCGTGAACCAGACGATACCGGGCAGGATAGGACCGGCAGGGCCGCCGAGGAACAGCGTCGCGATGATCGCCCCGCCCAGGAAGATGTGGATAAACTCTCCCAGGTAAAACAGGACGAAGTAGACGCTCGAATATTCGGTCTGGTAGCCCGCGACGATCTCTGTGGGTGCCTCGGGGATGTCGAACGGGTTGCGTCCGACCTCCGCCAGATTCGCGACGAAGAACAGGGCGAACGCGAAGGGGTTGACGAACGCGAACCACGACGGTATCGTGACCGGTCCGAGCGTCAGCAGCGTAGCTTCCTGAGCGGCGACGATCTCGCTCATCCGTAGCGTCCCCGCGAAGATCACGACCGAGGCACCAGTCAGCACGAGCGGGATCTCGTAGGCGAGGTTCTGGGCGACCGCGCGCAGCCCACCCAGGAACGAGTACTTGTTGTTCGAGGCGTAGCCGGCCATCACGAGTCCCAGCGACGCGATCGAGGCGACCGCAAAGACGTACGCCAGACCGATCTCGGGATCGGCGACCTGGATACCGTTGCCCATCGGGATGACCGCGAACCCGAGCAGCGCCGAGCCGGCGAGCACCAGCGGAGCCAGGTCGTACGCCGGACGATCGGCTTCCTCGGGGATGATTAATTCTTTCGAGAGGAGGCGTACCGAGTCGACAATAATCGTCCCTAGGCCCCACGGGCCGATCCGGTTGACCGAGATCCGATCCGTAAAGGAAGCCGTGATCTTCCGTTTTGCCCACGGACCGGCAACGGCCGTGTTCAACAGGACGAACGAACCGACCAGCGTCGCCGCGAGCAAGCCCGCGATCACTTCGCCCACGACGCCGTACCCGCTCAATCCGAGCAACTCCGCGATGGTGTCGGGTAGTGGTGCCGCTGTAGCCATCAGCGATCCACCTCCCCGAGCACGATGTCGAGGCTACCCAGCGAGGCGACCATGTCCGGAAGGTACTCGCCTTCGCTCATCTCGGGCAAGGTCTGAAGATTCGAGAAACAGGGGCTCCGAATCTTGAACCGCGCCGGCTTGTCCGTCCCGTCGCTGCGCATGTAGATCCCGAGCTCGCCCTTCGCGCCCTCGACGGCCTCGTAGACCTCCTTGCCGGCTTCGGGCTGCAGCGTCCGAGGGACGTTGGTCTGGATCTCACGGTCGTCTTCCGGCCAGTCCTCCAGCAGGTCGGCACACTGACGGATGATCTTCGCGGACTCCTCGACTTCACGCATCCGGACGAGGACCCGCGAGTAGTTGTCACAGCCGTCCTCGGTGACGACGTCCCAGTCGAGTTCGTCGTAGTAGCCGTAAGGATCGTCCCGGCGAAGGTCATAATCGACGCCGGATCCACGGAGGACCGGGCCGGTCGCGCCGTAATTCTTCGCGACTTCCGGCGGGAGCACGCCCGTGTCGATACACCGCATCTGGAAGATTTCGTTCTCGGTGATGAGGTTGTGGTACTCCTCGACGTGTTCGGGCAGCTCGTCCAGGAAATCCCGGACGTTCTCCAGGAACTCTTCGCGGGGCTCCGGCAAGTCCCAGGCGACCCCGCCGAGACGGAGGTAGTTGAACATCAGCCGCTGACCGGTCAGATCCTCCAGAATATTCTGAACGATCTCCCGGTCCTTGACAGAATACATGAAGATGGCGTTGAAGTCGCCGTAGACGTCCAGCCCGAACGTTCCCAGCGCAAGCATGTGCGCTGCGATCCGGGTCAGTTCCGCGGACATCGTCCGCAGGACCTGGGCGTACTCGGGCACGTCGATATCGGCCATCGATTCGGCAGCGCGAGCGTAGGCCCACTCGTTGAGGATCCCGCCCGGCGTGTAGTCCCACCGGTCGGGATAGGGCATGATCTGGTGTCGATAGGTCGACTGCTCGCACATCTGCTCCTCGTTGCGATGAAGGTAGCCGATATCAGGATCGAGGTCTGCGATCTGCTCGCCGTCCAGCACCGTCTTCACGTGGAGGACGCCGTGAGTCGCGGGATGGTGTGGACCGATGTTGACGAACATCGTGTCCGAGTCCTCGCCCGCACTGTGGTCCTCGGCAAGCGGATTGACGTGCTCACGGAGCGGCACGACCTGGGGCTGGGTCTGGTTGTAGTCGTTGGACATCGGGTGTCCTTGCCAGGTCTCGGGCAGGAGGATCCGACGCAGATCCGGATGGTCATCGTACTCGATCCCCACGAGGTCGTAGGCCTCCCGCTCGTGCCAGTCGGCCGTCCGGAACACCGATTCGGCGCTCTCTGAACGCGGATCGTCTTTCGTGGTGGGAACGACGACACTTACCTGCTGGGTGGGGTCGTCGAATTTCTTGAGATGATAGATCGATTCGAAGCGATCCGCGTACTCC
>JAZKRQ010000003.1:0-46086 GCA_036628575.1 Halapricum sp. | reverse complement strand
TCGTCAGTGGATGGGAGATGGCGTTGTAGAAATCCATGTTCGGCGCGTAGCCCGCCAGATGCAGGCCGTACAGCAAGATAAATTCCAGCACAGTGAACCCGAGATACGCGAGCCAGAGGACCCGCGCAGTCGTCCGGATCCGCGGCGTGAGTTTCTCGATTCCGGGCCCAGGAGCTTCGGCGTCCATCAACTGTGCCCCACCAACGGAGAGCTCGGGGAGGATGGCCACGGCGAGGACGACAATCCCCATCCCGCCGAGCCATTGGGTGAGCTGTCGCCACAGCAGGATCGAATGCGTGTGTCTGTCGGTCCCGATCTCCGCGAGGACAGTCGCCCCGGTGGTCGTAAAGCCTGACATCGACTCGAACAGCGCGTTCGTTGGATGTGCGATCGTCCCGGTCCCGGCAAGGAGATACGGGAGTGTCCCCGCTATCGCCACTGCGAGCCACGTCAGGCCGACCATCAGGAACCCCTCGCGGGCTCCGATGTCGGGATCTGGATCGAGGCCTTCGAGACCGAAGCCGACGAGGAACACCATCGCCATCGTCGCGACGAACGGGACGACTCCCTCGCCGTAGTAGAGCCCGACCAGCAGCGGCAACACCAGCGGGACAGTCAGATACTTCAGCACTGTCCCGACCAGGCTAACTGAGGCTCGCCAGTCGACGCGTACGCGTAGGCCGGCACCGGTGGCGAACCCGACCATGGTTAGATGCGTTGCATGGTCTCCTCGACAATTTCCACGGAAGCGAAGACGACGATGTGGTCGCCCTCCTGAATGACCGTGTCACCACGCGGGACGACGAAGGAATGATCCCGGGTGATCGCCCCGATGACGACGCCATCGGGGAGGTCCTTGATTGACTCACGGATCGGACGGTCGACCAACGTGCTTTCCGCGTCGACTTCGATTTCCAGGACCTCCGCTCGATCGTCCTCGATGAGGGCGACGTTCTCGGCGTGCTGTTCCCGGGTGAACCGCGTAATCTCCTCCGCGATTGCCTCCCGCGGGTTGATAGCGACGTCGACGCCGACGGCCTCGAAGAGGTCGGTGTAGTCGCCGTCCTCGACGACTGCTATTGAACGGCTCGCTCCGAGTCGCTTGGACAAAAGCGCCGAGAGGAGGTTCTGCTCGTCGCTGTCGAGCGCAGCGATAGCGACGTCGACCTCGTCGATGTGTTCGCGCTGCAAGAACTCCTGGTCGGTCGGATCGTTTTCCATGACGGTCGTATTCGGGAGCGCTTCTGCCAGAGATCTGGCTCGCTCCGGATCGGGCTCGACGAGCCGGGTAGGAATCCTCCTGTCGCCGAGGAGTTCGGCCGTCTCGAACGCGATCTCGCTACCGCCGACGATCAACACGTCCGAGATGTCGTCGACGTCCGGTTCGATCGTCGTGGCGAATTCGCTGACACTCTCGGTCGATCCGATTACGACCACGTCGTCACCCTCCAGGAGACAGGTATCCCCGCTCGGGATCACGACTTCTTCGTCCCGGATAATCGCCGCGAACGTCAGCGAATCGAACGTGTCAGCCTCGGCAACAGACATCCCGGTGATCGGGGTGGCCTCCGTGATGCGGAACTCGGCCATACGGACGAGACCGTCCGCGAAGTGATCGACGTCCTCCGCGCCCGGCAACCCGATGACTCGGACGATACTCTGGGCAGCCAGCAGGTTTGTTCCCACCATGAGATCTACGCCCAGTGCGCCTTCGGACTGTTCCCAGGTGTCGAGGAATTTCGTATTGCGGACGCGGGCGATCGTGAACGCATCCGAGAGCGTTTGGACAGTCCCACAGGTGACGATGTTCGTCTCGTCGTCGTCCGTACAGGCGATGACAAGCTCTGCGTCCTCGATGCCGGCCTCCCGGAGCGTCTCCAGGGAGGCCCCGTCGCCTTCGACGGCCAGGACGTCCAGCGAGTACGTCAGCGCCTCGACACGGTCGCTATCCAGATCGATCACGACGACCTCGTGACTGTCGGCCAGGCTCTCAGCGATCGTCGAACCGACTTCACCCGCACCGACGATCACGACTCGCACGGTTGGCCCTCCCGTTCGTTCATTACCGGCGGTGTTGCACACCCGTCTGTAAGTGGGTTTCCATCGCGAGCGGCGACTGATCAGAATTAAGGGCGGCGACGACAGAGGGGATAGTACATGCGAATATCACCGCTAGCCACGGCCGTCCGAACGATGTCTCGGATCGGAACCGCCTCTTCTACAGTCGAGTGCCATGGATAGGCTCTTTGCCCGCGTCCTCCTGCCGATCGCGAGCACGGGGGACGCCGAGGCGACCGCAACGGCTCTCGAGGGATATGACATCGACGAGATCGTCGCCGTCCACGTCATCGAGAAGGCCGGCGGCGCACCCGACAAGGCGAGCGTCCAGCAACGCGAGGAGGAGGCAGTCGAGATCTTCCACGCCCTCCGGGAAGCACTGGATAAGCCTCTCGAGACGGAGATTTTATACGGAACGGACGTCGCCGAGACTATCTTCGAGGCCGCACACGATGTCGGTGCGAACAGTATCATCATCACGCCCCGTGGCGGTAGTCGCTGGATCCGACTGTTGACCGGTGACGTGGCACTGTCACTGGTCACCGAGACCGATCTCCCGGTCGTCGTATTGCCGGACGACGGGTTCGAAGACATCGACGAAAGTGACGAACGAGGAGGGATTGAGGATGAGTAGCGGCGACGAGGAACTCGCCAAGGACCTCGGCCCGCTGGCGGCACTGACCATTGGCGTCGGGACGATGATCGGAGCCGGGATCTTCGTGCTGCCGGGTGACGCCGTCACGCGCGCGGGATCGCTAGCTGTTGCGGCGTTCGTCGTCGGCGGTGTCATCGCGATGTTCACGGCACTATCTGCCAGCGAACTCGGGACCGCTATGCCCAAGTCCGGCGGCGCGTACTTTTACGTCAATCACGCGCTCGGCCCGCTCTTCGGCTCGGTCGCCGGCTGGGCCAACTGGCTCGGACTGGCCTTCGCCTCGGCGTTTTACATGGTTGGGTTCGGCCAGTACGTCCAGCGGATCGTCGGCGTGACGGGGACGGTCGGCTCGGGGCTGTTTTCGGTGCAGTACGTTACGTTGATCGCGCTGGCTGGTGGGGCGTTCTTCGTCACCGTCAACTACGTCGGCGCGAAGGAGACCGGCCGGCTCCAGAACGTCATCGTCATCCTGCTGATCGCGATCATCGCAGTGTTTACCTTCGTCGGTGCGTTGCAAGCCGACCTCTCGAACCTCCCGGCGAACGAGGGATACACGCCGATGCTCGCAACGACCGGGATCATCTTCGTCTCGTATCTCGGGTTCGTCCAGATCACGAGCGTTGCCGAGGAGATCAAGAACCCGGGAAAGAACCTGCCCCGTGCAGTCATCGGGAGCGTCGCGCTGGTGACGGCGCTCTACGCACTGGTGTTGTTCGTGATGAGCGCAGCCGTCGAGAGCGGTTTCATCGCGGGCATGGGCGACAACGAGATCGCGGTCGTTCAGGTCGCTGATATTCTTCTCGGGCCGCTGGGTGCGGTCGCGATGCTGTTCGGCGGCCTGCTGGCGACGGCCTCCTCGGCCAACGCCTCGATCCTGGCGTCCTCACGGATCAACTTCGCGATGGGCCGTGACAAGATCGTCTCCCCGGACCTCAACGAGGTCCACCCGCGGTTCGCGACGCCGTACAAATCGATCGCGATCACTGGCGGGCTGATCCTCTTGTTCATCGCTGGCGGTGACGTGATCGGAAACGTCATCGAAGGGTCCGATCCCGTCATCCTGCTGTCGGGTGTGGCGAGTTTCCTCCATCTGGTCATCTACGGGCTGCTCAACCTCGCACTGATCGTGATGCGCACGGCGGATCCCGAGGGGTACCAGCCGGACTTCCGCGTTCCGCTGTATCCGATCACGCCGATTCTGGGAGCGATCCTCTCGTTTGCGCTCATCTACTATATCGAGACACCGGTGATCGTCTTCGGAGCGACAATCGTCGGTTTGGCGGTTCTGTGGTACGTCTTCTACGCGCAGACGCGGACGACGAAAGAGGGTATCCTCTCGCAGTACATCCTCACACGTTCCGAGGGGATGCCCGACTCGGCGGTATCCGCGGCCGCGTCCGTCCAGCCCGACGGTGGTGAATACACGGTGATGGTCCCGCTTGCCAACCCGGAACACGAAACAGATCTTATTACACTCGCGAGCGCGATCGCCAAACAGCGCGGGGGTCACGTCGAAGCCATCCACATCGTGACTGTCCCGGACCAGACCACGCTCCAGTACGGGGCCGAACACATCGACGAACTGGATGCCAACTCCGGACGATTGCTGGCTAACGCCCGACAGGACGCCGAGACGTTTGGGGTAGGCGTCGAGACGCGAACGATCCTCTCGCATAAGTCCTTCGAGGAGATCTTCGACGCCGCCAGGGATCACGAGGTGGACTTGGTCGTCATGGGTTGGGGGCCCGACGCCCACGGTTCTCCCGGCCGCGCCGAGAGCGCACTCGACGAGGTGACCCAGGACGTGCCCTGTGATTTCCTCGTGTTCAAAGACCGCGGGTTCGATCCATCCCAGATCTTACTACCGACCGCTGGCGGTCCGGACTCGGAACTGAGCGCCGATATCGCGTCGCAACTGGCCGAGGAGTTCGGCTCGGAGATATCGCTGCTGCACGTCGCCGATAGCGAGAGCGAAGCCGAGGCCTTCCTCGAGGAGTGGGCCGAAGAGCATGGGCTGGACGACGCCGACCTGATCGGGGCTACCGGAGACGTCGAACAGGCTATCGAGGCGGCGTCCGAGTCGTGTTCGCTGATCGTCATCGGTGCGACCGAACGGGGGGTACTCGAACGGCTCGTCACCGGCTCGCTCGTGCTCGACGTCGTCGACGACGTCGACTGTTCGGTCCTGCTCGCCGAGAAAGCTCGCAAGCGGTCGCTGTGGCAGCGGCTGTTCGGCTAGGACTGCCCGGCGACGAACGGTTCGACCGCCGTCTCGGGATCGCCGCCACGAACCAGGAGGGTCACGATGTCGTCGGCCTCGACGGCCGTCTCGCCGTGTGGCGTCAGGACGCGGTCGTCGCGCTCGATGGCGATGACCAGCGATGCGTCGTCGAGCACGCCCGATTCGGCCGCGTCCGCGAGCGTGCGACCGGTGATCGGCGCGTCGGGATCGACGGTTATCTCGACGACGCTTGCTTCCCCCGTGAGACTGATGAAGTCGGTCGCGGCGTTCGAGAGGCGGTCCCGCTTGGGGCCGAACGCCGCGTAGGGGCTATTGGTCTCCGTCTGCAGCAGGTCTTCGTCTTCGATTTCGACGCCGAGCCGCGACAGCGCTCGCGCGATCCGCCGCAAGTCGTCCGTGTCTTTCCCGACGGCCAGTACGTGCAGGTTACGCTTACCCGTCATGAGCTCGCGCACGTTGATCACGCCGGGGACGGCGCTGACCTCCCGGGCGAGCGACTCCCGCTCGGCGACGGGGACGGTACAGATGTACAGGTTCGTGAGCCGCCCGTCGGCCTCCTCGAAGTCGATCGAAGTCGTGTACCCGCGGATGATCCCGTGCTCCTCGAGGTTGTTGATTCGATTGCGGATCGTGCCCGGCGAGACGCTGACCGCGTCGGCGATCTCCGGCGCGGACGTGTCACGTGCATCGCGCATCAGCTCGTGGATGATCCGCCGATCGATCTCGTCGAGGCGATACTCCATGCGAGACGCTACGCGAGACCGATACTTTAGGTCGCCGGTGGCCGATTACTATCCGGACAACGATAAGTTATTTCTGGATAATGAATCTCCGATCCATATATTCAGGAATACAGAATGAAACGGCACTATTATACTTGTTCGGCAATCAACGTGTGACATGTATCGGAGACGCGGTGATCAGTGATGGTGATGCTCGATCACGTACTCCTGCCGGTCGCAAGCGAGGAAGACGCACGGGCGAGTAGCACCGCTCTCGAACCGTATCTGGGGGACGTCGAGCGAGTCACGGCCGTCCACGTCGTGGAAAAGGCCGGTGGCGCACCCGACAAGGCTCCACTGGGGAAGCGCCAGTCCGACGCCGCGGAGTTTCTGGCGGTCGCCGAGAGCCGTCTGGCGTCGGACGTGGCCTTCGACGCACGGATCCACTACGGAACCGATATCGTCGAGACGCTGTTCAGCGCGGCCGAGGATGTCGGCGCGACGGCACTGGCGTTCCGACCGCGGGGTGGGAGCCGGATCGTCAGATGGCTCACCGGCGATACGGCGACGAAACTGGTCACCGAACCGGAGATTCCGGTCGTTGCGTTGCCGGATCCGGACGGGGAGGAACACTAGCGACGTGACATGGACTCACAACCGAGGTGACGGACATGAGTGAATCAGATACCGAACTCGCGAAGGACCTCGGACTCGTCTCGGCACTGACGATCGGGATCGGGACGATGATCGGCGCGGGCATCTTCGTCCTCCCTGGCGTCGCGGCCCAGGAAGCCGGCCCGATCGTCGTCATCTCCTTCGTCATCGGCGGCGTGATCGCGATGGTCAACGCCCTCTCGATATCCGAGATCGGCACGGCCATGCCAAAGGCCGGCGGCGGCTACTACTACGTCAATCGCTCTCTCGGTCCCGTGTTCGGCTCGATCGCCGGCATGGGCGACTGGATGGGGCTGGCTTTCGCCTCGGCTTTTTATTCGATCGGATTCGGACAGTATCTCACGACGCTAGCGCCATTGCCGGGCGTGTTGTTCCTCAACGACATCCAGATCGGCGCACTGATCGCCGGCACAGTCTTCGTCGTCGTCAACTATATCGGTGCCAAGGAGACGGGGAACGTCCAGACGATCATCGTCACGATCCTGCTGGCGATTCTGACGGTACTGGCCGCCGTCGGTATCTTTTCGTTCGACTGGGGCACCCTCGTCAGTGAGGGGGGCGTCGCGCCGATGGGCTACGGCGAACTCCTTCCCGGGACGGCGCTCGTGTTCGTCTCCTTCCTGGGATACGCCAAGATCGCGACCGTCGGCGAGGAGCTCAAAAATCCGGGCAAGAACCTCCCGCGGGCGATCATCGGCAGTGTCGCGATCGTGACGGTCATCTACGCGATTCTGGTCGGGCTGATGGTCGGGATCGTTCCCTGGCCGGAACTCAGCCAGGAGGCTCCGGTCGCGCAGGTAGCCGAGACGGTATTCCCCGAGTCCGTGCTGGGAGTCGGCGGTGTCGCGGCCGCGGCCGCGACTGCCATGACACTCGGGGCGTTGCTGGCGACGGCCTCCTCGGCGAACGCATCGATCCTGGCCTCGGCGCGGATCAACTTCGCGATGGGCCGGGACCGGATCGTCACCGACTGGCTCAACGAGATCCATCCGGACTACGCGACCCCCTACCGGTCTATCGTGCTGACCGGCGGGATGATCATCGTGTTTATCGCCGCGCTCGGACAGGATATCGAAACGCTCGCGAAGGCCGCCTCCGTCCTGCATCTGGTCGTCTATGCCCTGATGAACGTCGCGCTGATCGTCTTTCGGGAGTTCGATCCCGACTACGAGCCCCAGTTCCGGGTGCCGCTGTACCCGATCACGCCCGCAGTGGGTGCGGTTCTCTCGCTCGGGCTGGTCGCTTTCATGGATCCCAAGGAGATCCTGATCTCGGGCGGGTTCGTCGTCTTCGCGCTCGTATGGTACTTCGTCTACGCTCGCACGTACACACCCCGTGAAGGTGTGCTCTCGAAGCACGTCCGCTCTGAAGAGTCGGACGTCCCCGATTCGGTCGTCTCGGCCGCAAACGCCGTCGCGCCCAACGGGAGCGAAGGGCCGACGATCATGGTCGCGCTCGCCAATCCGCAGACCGAGAAATCATTGATGCAGCTGGGCTGTGCGATGGCTAGCGCACGGGACGGTCGCCTGCTGGCGACACACGTGGTGACCGTTCCGGACCAGACGTCGCTCGCCCGCGCGCGGGAGGAACACGTCGAGAGGGCGTCCGCACAGTTGCTGGAGCAGGCTCGGGAGGACGCCGGTGGGTACGACGTGCCCGTCGAGACACTGTCGATCCTCTCGCATCGTGGTTTCACCGAGCTGTTCGACGCAGCCCGCGAACACGACGTCGACACACTGGTGATGGGACACGGTAAACACCTCGCCGAGGGGCGCGCCGAGCGGACGATCGACGAACTCGCTCACGACCTCCCCTGTGACGTCTTGGTGCTCGATGGCGACCGGTTCGAGGCCGATCAGGTTCTCGTCCCGACTGCAGGTGGTCCCTCGTCAGAGCTTTCGGCCGCGATCGCAGCTGCCTTGCGGGATCAGGCTGACGCGGCGGTCACGCTATTGCACGTCGCCGACGACGAAAGCGAGGGGCGGGCGTTCCTCCAGGAGTGGGCCGAGACACACGACCTCGACGACGCCCGGACCGTCGTCGAAACCGGTGCGTTCGGAGACGTACTCGAACGCCACGCCCGCGACGCGACGCTGATCGTCGTCGGGGCGACCGAAGAGGGTCTCCTCTCACGTCTCATCGGCGGCTCGCTGGTCTTCGAGACGCTCGAAGAGATCGACGTGCCAGTGTTACTCGCCGAGAAGGCCCACGCGCGGTCGCTGTGGGAGCGGCTGTTCGGCCGGTAGCGGGCCCGACTACTCCTCTTTCGATCCGGTCGGGGACACGTCGAACCGCTTGAGGAATTCCTGGACCGCGTCGTCCGTCCCGACGAGCGTGAGTCGGTCGTCCGCGTCGAACTCCCGACCGGGATCGATCTGGGTTGTCAGTCCCGACTCGTCCTCGATCGCGACGACCCGACAGCCGGTCTGCTCGGGAATCTCGGCGCTTTCGACCGTCTCGCCCGCGAACGGCGCCGCAGGGACGCGAATGACTCGAACCTGGCTGGCGGGTTCGAGTACGTCCTCGCCGCGGAGTTCGCGCGCCACCATCCGCGCGCTGACCTGCGGGATCGCTAGGACGTAGTCCGCGCCCGCACGGAAGGCCTTCGAGACCGTTGCCATTTCGTTGGCGCGAAACAGGACTTCGATGTCGGGATTGATCGCCTGTGCCTGTACGGCTGTCAGCAAGTTCTGCGAGTCGTCCGGAACGCAAGCGAGAACCGCGCCCGCGTTCGAGACGCCTGCGTCCTCGAGGACCGCGCGCTCGCCCGCGTCGCCGACGATATCCGGCTCGGTCGCCTCGTCGTAGTCGATCGTGACCGTCTCGATCCCGGCGTCGTGCAAGACGCGTTCGGCCGCAGTTCCTACTTCGCCGCGGCCGGCGAGCACGACCCGGTCCGGGCGCTCGAACGGCGTCGCGGAACGGGTGAATTCGCTGAGTTCTTCGAGCGCCTCGTGCTCGCCGGCGACGAGCAGGACGGAGTTCTCGCGAATGACAACGTCGGGATCAGGGGGCAATTCCAGTTCCCCATCGATCCAGGCACCGACGACGTTTGCACCCGTCTCCTCGCGGATGCCGGAATTCCGGATCGTCACGCCGTCGAGGGCACTCCCTCGCTCGACGGATACCTCCGTCAGTTCGATGTCCTCGCCGAGTTCGACCGCGTCTCCCAGTTCTGTGCGAAACGAGGAGACGATCTTCTCCGCCAGTCGGTGACCGAGGACACTATGTGGCGAAAGAACGCTGTCGGCACCGGTCTCCTCGAAGATCTCGGAGAGATCGCTGTCGTCGGTGAGCGCAATGATCTCGACGTCGGGTCGGACGGAGCGCGCGGTCAGGATCGTATCGACTGTCGCGCTCCCGGCGTCGGTGATCACCGCTTGCGCCCTGTCGATGCTCGCACGCTCGAACGCTTCCGCCTGCTGGGGTGAGCCGTCGATCGCAGCGTACCCGTCGTCCGAGAGTTGCCGTGCTTCCTGTTCGTCCGACGAGATGAGGACGTAGTCGATTCCGAGTTCCTCGAGTTCTTCGAGCAAGACCTCGGAGTCACGACGGTATTCGCAGACGATGACGTGGTCTTGCTTCGGTGTCAGCCGGTTGTCGAGGTTGACCTCCGCGCTCGTAAATAGCGGGATGATAATTACACGAAGCGTAAAGAAGCCGAGACCGATGCCGCTCAACTGAATCGCGACCACGAACAGATTCATCCAGGGCGTTTCCCACGGCGCGTCCGCGCCGAACCCGGTCGTGGTGAACGTTTCGACGACCGTCTGAAACGACCGGAAGACAGTGTGGTCGTCCCCTTCGAGGTAGGTCATGCCGAGATGGTACAGCAGGGTATAGGTGCCGACGAGAGCGATCAGACCGACGGCGTAATAGACGATGAGTCGGTCCCGACGGGTGAGACTGATATCTTCGAGCGGGTCCGGAAGCGAGTTCATATCGGTTGCCGGGCGATTCAGCCCGCAATAAAAAAAGCGTCCCGGTGGGGGAACCGCTTACCGACGCTGCGAGTCGACCACCCGTTGATACGTCCCGGTTTCGTTGGCGAACCGCCGATACACCCAAGTTCGTGTTACCGCCGTCCGAACAGACGTCGCCAGAGGCTCCGCGAGCTCGCCCGCTCGGCGATGACGACCGTCGACTCGACCTCGTCCAGCACGTCCAGATGCAGGGTATTCCGGACCAACCGGGAAAGAACGCCGCGCTCGCTTGCCCCGAGGAACAGCATCGTGTGATCGGCGGCCTCGCGTTCGATCGCCGCCTCGATCTCTCCCGAGTCGTCGACGACGATCGCGGTGTCCTTCAGTCCGTGATCGATCGTCCAGTTTTCAAGGAACTGCTCGCCCTCCTCGACCTCGTCGGCCCCGTCCACGACGTGCAACAGCGTCACGTCCACGTCGTCGATCGACTGAAGGGCGGACGCGATTTCTGCGCTCAGCGCGGCGTTCTCCCCCTCGACCGTCGGCAACAGGAGCCGCGACGTGTCGATTCCCTGATCGTCGACGATCAGGAAGTCACACGGCAGCCGGTTGGTCAACTCGTCCAGCGGTTGTTCGACGCGGGCGGCGTCCCAGAGACGGTCCTCGCCCCAACCCATCACGACGAGATCGGCGTCGTCGCGAGAGGCAACGGTAAATAGCTCCTCGAACGACCGGTGGGAGACGACCGTCGAGGTCTCGACGTCGACGTCGTACCCGTCCGCGACGCTGCAGACGTCCGCCATCAGTTGATCGGACTCCTCGACGATCTGTCGACGACCCACGTCCGCGTATCGACTGCGGGAGGGCGTCTGGACGACGTAGACGGCGTGGACCACTGCGTCCTCGTGTGCGCTGGCGATCGCGCTGGCGAACTCGACCAGCGGTCGTTCGGTTCGCGGGTTCGTGATCGGAACCAGGACCCGATACGTTCCCTCGTCCGTCCGGGCGTGTTTCACCGACGTGTCGATCACCGGGACGTACGACCGCCCGACGAGCCCACCGAGAGCCCACTCTTTCAGCGAGAGCCGACGGTTGGCACCCTCGAAACGGGCGGACTCGAGACGTTTCTCTGTCGTCTGGAAGTAGTTGACCGCGGTCACGAGCACGACGCCGCCGACCGTGTTCCCCAGTAACACCGGAATGACGAAGTCGGTCATCCCGACGAGGATACCCAGATCGCCGACGAACACCAGGTACAGCATTTCCGTGAACGAGACGACGACGTGGAAGAGCCCGCCCAGCGGGATCGCCAGGAAGGCGAGATAGACGACCACGAGCCGGGAGATCGTATCGCGAGAGGCGTACTCGACCCAGACGACGCCGGCGACGATCAGGCCGGCGAAGGCTGCCTTCGTGAACAACACAGCCGGCGCGGCCTCGATCCCCTTGTGAGCGATCTCGTACGCCTCCGTGGCCTCGGCATCCGAGAGGACGCCGCCGTAGGCCAGTGCAGCCGCGCCGAGCGCCCCGCCGGCGAAGTTTCCCGCGAGCACGACAACCCAATTACGCAACAGCGCCGGGATACTCGCCAGCCGTTCGAGCGTGAGCGCAACTGGCGGGAGCGTGTTCTCGGTGTACAGTTGATACCCGCCGATGATGATGTAGATGAACCCCAGCGGGTACAGCATCGCGCTGAGTATCGGGTCTCCGCCTGTCGATGCCGTCAGCGAGACGTACAGCAGGAAAGTGATCGTGATAGCGAACCCGGCGGCAAGCCCGCTGAAGAACAGTTCTCGGCTGCCGGAAGTAATCTCTTCGTCAGCGGCGGCGATGATCCGCTGGAACACCTCGTCGGTTGAAAACCGATCGCGGATCACTCGTCCGGCTGCGGGCGCCCCGCTGCGGGATCGCTCGACTGCGTCCCGGACGTCCCTTTCGGCGTCGGAGTCCCTGTCACTCATCTACCGGGTGCTATGCCGGAATCGCCAAGGGTGTTTCCATCGATCGGATGCATCGTTTCGATCAAACGAGACGAACCGCGGACGAGGTCTCATAGTGACTGTTGTAAGTCAATACCACATCGACCGCCCACAGTCGGTCGTACCGGGACATAGTTACAGCAGTCACTGTCACCCATCGATATCCAGCCCGGAGGACTCATCCGTTCGGCACACCTCTGTTAATGTATGGCTCCATATACCAACCAGTACCGAGTCGACGCATCGTTCGACGAGACAATCGACGCCGTGACCGACGCACTCTCGACAGAGGGTTTCGGCGTCCTCGCGGACATCGATATGCAGGCTGCGTTCCGTGACAAACTCGAGAAAGAGTACCCGCGATACAGGATCCTGGCCGCGTGCAACCCGCCGCTGGCCTACGATGCGCTCGACGTCGAGTTCGAGATCGGTGCACTCCTGCCCTGCAACGTAGTCGTCTACGAAACCGAGGACGGGGAGACCGGCGTCAGCGTCGTCGACCCCCGCGAACTGATGGCGGTCATCGACAACGAAGCCGTCGAACCGCTCGTCGACGAGGTTGCCAGTCGGCTCGAAGACGCGCTCGATGCCGTCCCGGAGGCCCGCATCGTAGAGGAAAGCGCGGCCTGATACCGGCCGATCGTCCCACTTCCCGGCAGCCGCCGACGGGATCACGTGATTTTTGGTTCTGCTTCCCCTAACTTACAGACATGCGGGACTCGCGCACCGTCGCAGTCCACTCGTGTACCGACAGCCAGCTTTGCCCAGCAGCGCCGGGCTGTCGGTGTCGATGACTTCTCCGTCCGCTGGGCATCGTCTCTAACTACCACAACTACCACACGACAAATGTTCGATCGCATCCGCGAGGACGTCCGGACCGCACGCGCCAAGGACCCGGCGGCGACAGGGTCGCTGGAGGTCCTCCTCACGTACCCCGGACTCCACGCTATCTGGCTGTATCGCATCGCACACCGGCTCCACGACGACGGGTTCGAGCTTCTGGCCCGCCTGCTCTCACACGTCACTCGCTGGCTCACCGGTGTCGAGATCCATCCGGCCGCCGAGATCGGCGATCGGTTCTTCATCGATCACGGAATGGGAACCGTGATCGGTGAGACGAGCGTTATCGGCGACGACGTCCTGATGTACCACGGCGTCACGCTGGGCGGCAAGTCCATGCGCCGCGAGAAGCGCCATCCAACCTTGGAGGACGGCGCTACGGTCGGCGCGAACGCGACGCTGATCGGCGACGTCACGATCGGCGAGAACGCCAGCGTCGGCGCTGGCGCAGTCGTCATCGAGGATGTCCCATCCGGTGCGACCGTCGCCGGTAACCCCGCGGAAGTCGTCGACGAGGGCGAAGACGTGCCCCTGACCGAGGATGTCATGGCTGCCAACGGTGGGGTCGAGGACGGCGACGCACTGCTGGGAGCGGACTGCTGTGACGACGAGAGCGGACTCTGAACCCGTGCCCGGGGACCCACACGACTCGCTCCGGGCAGATCGGAAACTCGGGCCGATCGTCTCGCGCGTCGGCGAAGTGACCGTCGAGCCCGCCGAAGACTTCTTCGCGCGGTTCGTCGTTTCGATCCTCCGCCAGCAGATCTCGATGGAATCGGCCGCCGCGACCCGAGAGCGGCTGTTCGATACTGTCGAAGTCACGCCAGAGGGGATCCTCTATGCAGACCAAGAGACGCTCCGGGACGCGGGCCTCTCCCGGCAGAAGGCACAATACGTGCAAAACGTCGCCCGAGCCTTCCGCGAGGAGGGATATTCCCGAGTGTACTTTGAAGAAATGCCCGACGACGAGGTGCGGGCGAAACTGACCACCATCACCGGCGTCGGACAGTGGACCGCGGACATGCAACTGATTTTCTCGCTGGGCCGGCCCGACGTCTTCCCCGTCGGCGATCTGGGTATTCGGAGGGGGATGGTCCGACTGTTCGACGACCTCGCCGTCGAGGACCGGACAGCGATGGTCGACCGCGCCGAGCAGTGGGCACCTTACCGGAGTTACGCGAGTCGGTACCTCTGGCGTGCCGTCGAAGATGTGGCGTAACCGCCGCTTTTGACGGCGGTCGTTTCGAGTCGCTCTGCGATTGCCAGCGGAACTCCCATGATCCCGGCGGTCGTTCCCTCTCGTATGGGACTCACGAACCGCAGCGACACGTTCGATCTCGACGGCGAGACGACGATCCATCGACTGGGATACGGCGCGATGCGAATCACGGGCAAGGACATCATCGGCCGGCCAGACGACGAAGACGAGGCCCGGCGGGTGCTCCACCAGACGCTCTCGCTCGGTGTCGACTTCATCGACACGGCCGACTCTTACGGCCCGGGCGTCAGCGAGCGACTCATCGGTGAGGCTCTCGCACCCTACCCGGACGAACTGGTCGTTGCGACCAAGGGCGGGCTCCTGCGCAATACCGACGGCGACTGGCTTCCGCAGGGCGATCCCGATTACCTCCGCAACGCCGTCCTCGCCAGCCGGGACCGTCTCCGGGTCGACACGATCGACCTCTACCAGTACCACCGCCCGGACCCGGACACACCGTTCGAGGACTCCGTTCACGCGCTGGCCGAAATGAAAGACGAGGGTCTGATTCGACACGTCGGACTGAGCAACGTTTCCGTCGAACAGCTAGAAACCGCTCGCGAGATCGTCGAAATCGCTACAGTGCAAAACCAGTACAACGTCGCAGACCGTGAAGACGAGGACGTCTTGCAAGCCTGTGAGGAGTACGGGGTCGGCTTCATCCCCTGGTTCCCGCTCGGGGCAGGCGACCTCGGTGAGAAAGGCGAGACGCTGGCGGAAATCGCCGATGCCCACGACGCTTCACGGTATCAGATCGCACTGGCGTGGTTGCTGGAGCATTCGCCGGTCACACTCCCTATCCCCGGCACTTCGAGCGTCGACCACCTGAAAGAGAACGTCGCCGCAAGCGACATCGAGTTGACCGACGACGAACTGGCGCGCCTTCGGTAAACACCCGTCATAGTGACTGCTGTAAGTCAATGCCACATCGACCGCCCGCAGTCGGGCGTTCGTACCGGTACATAGTTACAGCAGTCACTATCAGTCCGCGAGATCACAGTTCCGTCGACGAGATTACCCGCCAGTCCGCGAGATTACCAGCACGACCCCGAACAGGGCCGCGAGGAGCGCGATGGCGACGCCGAATCCGGGCCCATCACCGCTGCCCGTGTCGATGCCGGTCGTAGCCGCATCATCGCGCGTATCAGTGGCGGTCGTGTCAACTGCTCCTTCCACGGTTGGGGCGAAGACCACCTCGAAGCCGTCGAGTGTGCTCCCGGCCGACCAGACCGCGGCGTTCTCCATCTCTTCGCTCGGGGGCGGCGTTACGTTAGCGAGGCCGTAGCCGTCGGGTCCGACGACTCGGAACTGGCGGTCGGCGGTGAATCCGCTGCTGAATGGCTCGGACATCACCAGTCGATCCCCCTGTCGTGCCGCCAGCCCGTCCCACGTCACCGAGAATCTAACCAGGCCGGTTCCGTTGCGCTCGGTAAACTCGATCGACCCGTCGTGGACGCGCACGTCCCGCTCTGTCTCGACCGCCATCCCCTCAGCGACGGTCTCAATCCGGGTGGCGAACTGGTCCGTCCGCTGCTCGCGTAGAGTCGTGTTCTCGCGGAGTGTCTCGAAGGCCTGCCGGTCCACGTCAGTCGCCAGATCGAACGGAACCGTGAGCATAACCCGGGCCGAGCCGTCTTCCTCCAGCGCGACCGACAGCGACGACTCCGCTGTTTCCGTCGTCTCCGTCTGGGCCGCGACCCCCGTCGTTACACCAGTTATGGGGGTGATAAGGAGAAGAGCGACCGTGACCAGTACGTACCCGACGTTCCGTCGATACTGTGTGTGCATGTCGGATCTATCGTTGTCTGTCATCGTTTGGATAGAGGGGCGTCCGCTTGTTCATCTCCGAGCGGTCGAGCAGTGAGAACCTACCGGTGGCTTACTCGGCTATTCTTCCGCGTCGTCCTCACTATCGCCCTCGTCGTCTACCTCGTCACTGTCATCCTCGTCGTCTACCTCGTCACTGTCGTCTTCGTCGTCCCCGTCTTCCGCATCGTCAGCGTCGTCCGCTTCGTCGCTTCCGTCCTCGGTATCATCTTCCTCGTCACCCTCCTCGATTTCTTTGTCATCGTCTTCGCGCTCGTCTTCGTCGGCATCGTCTTCATCGCGCTCGTCTTCCGCACCGTCCGTCTCGTACTCCTGTTCGGTCAGGGTGAGGTTTCCGTCGTCGATGGCGTACGTCAGCTCGGCTTCGAATGCCCCTTTGAGGAGTTCGAGTTCGAGCTCGACGGTTCCGTTCGTATCGAACGGGAACGTCACCGTTCCATCCTCAGCGGTCATGCCGACTTGCTGGTCGTTCGCGTAGACCGTGACGTTACTGACACCGGATCCGTCGTACGCCACAGACACTGACACCGTGTCGTTATCGAGCGTCGCGTCGACATTCAGGTTCCGGCGGATCTCGTCGTCATCGCCGGATCCGAACTCGAATTCGAGTTCGCTCTCGGCATCGCCGTACGCTGCTGTCAGTTTGGCTTCCCCGGCGGCCGGGAGCGTCACCGTTACAGTTCCGTTCCCGTCGGTCGTCCCGGCGATCTGCTCGTTCAGATAGACGGTGACGTTTTCGGCAGGCGACCCGTCCGCGAGCACCTGCAGCGTGACCGTTTCGTTTGGTGCGGGCGTGCCGTCCACCAGCACCATCGCGAGTTCGCTCTCACGGTCGTCTTCGTCCTCATCTTCGCGTTCGTCTTCTTCGTCCTCATCTTCGCGTTCGTCTTCGTCTCTCTCTTCACGGGGTTCGATCTCCTCTTCTAGTTCGAAGATCCCGCCCGTCGAACCGTCGACGGCCACCTCGGCCTCACCCGTCAGGCCCGAGGCGTTCCGGAGTGCGAACTCGAACGCGTAGGAGCCGTCCTCGTATTCGACCGTCGAGCCGGTGAGGACCCAACTCCCATTGTCAGGCGTCGAAAGCGCCGACCGGGCCGTTTCGAGCGCGACCGACTGATTCACGGTCACGTTGTCGTCGTCGTCACGCGAGCGCTCGAACTCCCGGGACCGTTCGCCGTCCTCGCTCTCGACTTCGATAGAGAGTCCGTTCTCGGTCTCAAGTTCTATCTCGCCCTCCGACTGGCCGGTGAACTGCTTCAGCAGCGCCGCGGCACCGGTTCCGTTGACGCTCCGCAGATCCTCGATAGACGTTTCCAGGGCGGACTGGTTGAGGCCGGCTGCCCGGAGTTCCAGGGCGGAGACGTTTGCCGAGTGCTGTCGGAGCTGTTCGTAGCTGTCGAGCAGGTTCGAAGCCCGGGCGTTCAGCGTCGCGAGCCGCTGGGCGTACTGGGTCCTGGTTATTTCACCCGCTTCGTAGGCCGAAGTCGCTTCTTCGTAGTCCTCGCGGATGTCCTCGGCACGCTCACGAATCTCCTCAGCGCGATCCGCGACGGCCTCGGCCTGGGCTTCCTCGCTCTCTGTCTCGATCGATAGCTCGAAGGCCGTGTTCTCGAAGTCGGTCTGGACCTCGTCACTGGAGACGTCGATCACCGTCGAGAGTTGTTGGCCGACCGTGACGTTCACGCTCGTCCCGTTCGTCTCCGTCTCGTTCTGTGTCTGTGCGGCCATCACCGCTCCCGAGTCGTTCGTCGAGGGTTGCCCGGAGAGGGCCATCACCGGAACGGTCATCCCGGCGACGACGATCGCCGCAAGCAACATAGTCCCGATTGTCGTTCGATTCATCCTTGCCGGATCCACGCCTCGAAAGGTCATAAACCGGCGAGATAGTCCCCGCCAGTTGCGGACGTTTGCACTCGTTTTCATCCTTGCAAACCCACGACGACGGCGTTTCGGTCCGAGAACGCCCATCAACAGTCACACGACTTATTCCGGTCCGTGCGATAGGAAACGATACTCGGATGGCTGGAATATCGAGACCCCGACTGCTGGCCGTCGCGACGCTCGGGGTCGTCGCCCTATTGATCGGCGGGACGGTCGCGCCCGTGACTGCGACCGGGAGCATCACCCAGCAGGACCAGCCCGAGACTGACAACACCGTCACGAGGATCGAACTCGCAGAGAACGGGTCGGCCGTCTGGACGGTCCGGATCCGGACGCGGCTGGACACCGAGCGCCGCGTCGAGGAGTACAGAGCGTTCCAGGAGCGGTTTCGGAACGAGACTGACCGGTATCTCGGTCCGTTCCGCGAGCGCATGACCGGTGTTGTCGCCAACGCCGCCAACGCCACGGGACGGGAGATGCGTGCCACTGATTTCACCGCGAGCACGTCGATCCAGGAGGTCCCGCGACGCTGGGGGGTCGTCACCTACGAGTTCACCTGGACGAACTTCGCTGTCCGGTCCGACGAGACGCTGGCCGTCGGGGACGTCTTCCAGGGCGGCTTTTTCATCGCAGCGAACGACAGCCTCCAGATCGCCGCACCCTCGGATTACGAGATATCTGATGTCGAACCCGATCCGGACGAGCAGGATGGGACGGTCGTAACGTGGGTCGGGCGCGAGGACTTCCCGGACCGTCAGCCGAGTGTCGAAATCGTCACGGCGACGGACCAGGGACAACTCACAGACGGATCGGAGACTGGGCCGTCATCGACGCCCACGTCGGGAGTTCCCTGGTTGCTTCTCGGACTGCTTCTCATAGCTCTCGTGGGCGTTGGAACCACGGCGTTGTACCGTCGCCGAGCGCCAGTTGACGGCGAAGGCACGAATCCCGAACCGGTGGCGTCGGGCGCGGAACGAGGGGCATCTCGATCCGCCAGTGGGCCTCCGGAACCACACGTCATGACTGACGAAGAGCACGTGCTGGAGCTGCTCGAATCGAACGACGGTCGGATGCGGCAAGCGGAGATCGCCGAGGCGCTCGACTGGTCGGCCTCGAAGACCTCACGGGTCGTCAGTGGGATGGACGAGGAAGGGACGGTGGAGAAGCTCAGGATCGGCCGGGAGAACCTGGTCGCGATCGATCCCGAGGACGACGAACCCCCTGTCTAGACGTCTCCTTCAGGCTCGATGTAGACTTTCTTGACGAAGGGTTCGGCTGCCATCAGTTCGTCCTCGATCGCGGTGATGTGGTCGTCCATCTCCTCGGTTTTGATCCCGGATTCGAACGCCACATCAGCGGTCACCAGCAGTCTCCCGGAGCCGAAAAAGACCGTTCGGAAGTCGACGAGCTCAGCCACGTGGTCGTAACTGGCTACGATCTCTCGGAGTCGTTTCTCCTCCTCAAGCGGGAGACTCTCACCCAGCAGGAGTCGCTTGTTCTCCCAGGCCAGCGCCAGAGCGAACCCCATCAACATGAGCCCGATCAAAAGCGCCGCGGCGGCGTCGTAGATCGGGTTGTGGGTCACCTCGGTGAGGTAGACGCCGAACAGCGCCAGCCCGGCTCCCGACATCGCGATAGTATCTTCGGTGAACGCCGTCAGTGTCGTCACGTCGCTGGTCTTGCGGAACGCCTCGCGATAGCCGCTCCAGTCGTGGACCTCGATCTGGCGTTTGAGTTCCTTGTTGGCCTTGTACAGGGCGTAGGCCTCGAAGAGAATCGCGCCGAGCAAAACGCCGTAGTTGACGTAGACAGCGGGAAAACTGATCCCGAACAGTTCGGGCTGTTTGGGGACGCTGTGTGCCCCACCGTGGACCAGTTTCTCGTAGCCGTGTGTGGCGCTCTCCCAGCCGGCGATGCCGAACAGCAGCACCGACACGAGAAAGCTGTAAAAGAACTGTGCCTTCCCGTACCCGAAGGGATGTCGCTGGTTCGCCGCCTTCCCGCTGTAGCGGATACCGACCAGCAGGAAGACCTGATTGCCCGTATCCGAGACCGAGTGATACGTCTCCGAGAGCATCGCGGGACTCCCGGTGAGCGTGAACCCGACGAACTTCAGGACGGCGATCGCGGCGTTCGCGAACAACGCTGCGATCACGACCCCCTTGCTGTTGCCAGCCATCCTCTGGGAATGCTCTGTCGACCGGCAAAGAAGTACTGATAGTCGCATCTATCATAGTGACAGCTGTAACTATTTTGCCTCGTTATGCTCTTGAGAGGCGTTGCAATTATTTGATTGGAGTATCCCCCGAATAGGTCAGGGAGTCGTTGGCCCCTCCGGTAAGGGCACAGCCTCTGGGAAACGGCCCGAGATGGACACACAATCGCCGGTCAGTAGCTCCCGGCGGTTGTGTGCGGTTTCGTCTGGTTCGAGGGAACCTACGAGTTTCACATCCAGGCCGGAGCGGAACAGATGGCCTTCTATCCCTTTGTCGAGCTAGTGGTCGGGACGTCGCCCGAAAAAGATGGACACGGAGATAACAACTACGGCTCGAGGGAGGCTTCAGGCCGTTCTTCGAAGAGCATGTCGAGGAACATCTGTTCGAACCGTTCGTGATCGAACGATTCGACGACTTTCGTTCGGGGTCTGTTGTCGGTGACGCCGTTTTCATCGACCCAGGTGTACCCCCGCGTCAGTCCCTCTCGTTCGTCTACGTCGACCACGTAGGTTCCGGCCTCACGGATGAGATCTGGTTCGACAAGTGCCGCGATCACCGCCGAGTCAGGTTGCGTAACTACGTCCCGGCCTAACGTCTCCCGGTTGGACTTCCTGACCTGGGTCGTGATCTCGAGGAAAAACTCCGCGAGCGGGGTATCCGGCCCCGACTCGATCTGTTCGAGGGTTTCGGTCCCAAAGTCGGTGTCCCGCACTGTCAGTCCCCAGTCGAACAGCGTCACGTCGAAATTCCTCATTACGATCTTCGCGGCGTCGGGGTCGACCCAGAAGTTGTACTCTGCCGCTGGGGTGACATTGCCAAGGCAGTTGACGTTGCCGCCCATCACCCAGACCTCGTCGAGTAGTTCGTTGAGGGCAGGTTCCTTCTTGTAGGCAAGCGCGAGGTTCGTCAGCGGAGCGATGCCCGCGACCGTGATCTCGCCAGGGTTCTCTCGGGCCTGTTCGACGATGTAATCGACGGCGAACTGGTCGCCGGACTCGATCCCGGTGTCGGGGAATAGGTCGCCGCCGAGTCCGCCCTCGCCGTGGATGTCGTCGGCGAACTCGTGTTCCTTCTGGAGCGGGGATCGGGTCCCCTCGTATACCGTCACGTCGTCCGCGGCACCGACGAGTTCGAGCGTCCGTTTCGCGTTCTCGACCTGGTGGTCGAACTCGACGTTGCCCGCAGCGATCGTGATCCCTCTTACGTCGAGTCGGTCGGACGTCAAACCCATCAACAGTGCTTGGGTGTCGTCGCCGGCGGTGTCGGTATCGATAATAACCTGTCGCGTGTCGTCTACGGACATACCCGTCGTCTAGGTCATTGGACAAAAGACTCTTTCGTCAGTCAGCCGGCAATCCCGCCTGCCGTTTACCTCACGCCGACGTGAACGATTCGACCGTGTCGCGGTCGGGGAGCGCGGGCACAACCTCGTATCCCGTGCAGGCGAGCGCACCGGTCCGACTGGCGAATCTAGCAGCCTCGACGGGATCAGCACCTTCCGCGAGTGCCACCGCGAACCCGGCGTTGAACGCGTCTCCCGCGCCAGTCGTGTCGACAACGTCTACGTCCGGGGCAGGGATCGAAGTCTCGCCCGAGGCGGTCACGACGAGCGCGCCGTCTCCGCCCTGTGTGAGGACGACGACGTTCGCCCCCATTTCGACGAGGTCTCGGGCGAGCGTCGCGTCCTCGACGTCCGCGTCCGGATCGATCCCGGTGAGGAGTCGCGCCTCGCTCCGGTTCGGTGTCAGGAAGTCAGCTGCCTCGAGCAAACCGGTCGGCAACTCGGTCGCTGGGGCTGGATTCAGTATCGTCTCTGTTCCGGCGTCGGCGGCGAGTGACATCGTCGCTTCCACCGGTTCGATCTCGGTTTCGAGTTGCGTCAGTACCACGTCCGCGTTCTCGATACTGTCGGCAGCGCCGCGGACGTCAGCGGCGTCGAGCGCCTCGTTGGCGCCCGGCGCGACGCCGATAGCGTTCTCCCCCGTCTTTTCGACGAGGACGACGCCAACACCAGTGTGGACCTCGTCGGTCCTGGCGACGTGCGTCGTTTCAACGTCCTCGCTGTCCCAGAGTTCGAACGCGCGCTCTGCGAACCGGTCGTCGCCGACGCGGCCGACGAAGGCGACGTCCGCACCGAGTCGGGATGCCGCGACCGCCTGGTTCGACCCCTTCCCGCCGACGCCTTCCGCGAAGTCCTCGCCGAGTACTGTCTCACCCGGGACCGGGATGGAGTCGACGGTCATCGTCACTCCGTGGTTGTAGCTCCCTACGACCGTTACTGCCGGCCGCGCTCGCTCAGTACTCATCTCCGGGCCTCCCGCCGGACATCGTCTCGGATTCATCTCGGTCGGTCACGATCTGAACACCGCTGGACGCGCCGAGGAGGTCGGCTCCTGCGTCCAGCAACGCCCGTGCGTCGCTCTCCGTCTTGATTCCGCCGCTGGCCTTGACGCCGATATCTTCGGGGACACGATCGGCGATAAATTCGACGCGATCGACGGTCGCTTTCCCACCCACACCGAAGCCGCTCGAGTTCTTGAGATAGTCGAAGCCCGCGTCGACGGCGTATTCGATCTCCCGTTCTGCCTCTGCCTCCGTGAGGCCGCCAAGCTCGAGCATGAGCTTGATCGTCGCGTCACCTGAGGCGTCGGTAAGCGCCTCGAGTTCTTGCTTGAACGCCTCATCGTCGCCGGATTTCAGGTAGCCGATGTTCGCCATCACATCGATCTCGTCGGCGCCGGCGGCGACTGCGTCTCGAACCCCGGTCACCTTCGCGAGGGTCCGATCTCCGCCGAGCGGGTATCCGAGCGCCGTGCAGACGTTCACGTCTGTATCCGCGAGTGTTTCGACGGCGAGGTCGACCCAGCACGGCTGGACCATCGCCCCGTCGAATCCGTAGTCGAGGCACTCCTGAAGCATCTCCTCGATTCGCGTGCGGTCGGCCGTTGCGCTGACTTCTGTATGCTGGATGACACTCGCGAGATCCGCTGGCTCTGGCATACGCCCCAATCGACGCCACGAGTGAAAAACCTAGTTGAGCAAGCCGATTTCTCATTGACTGTATTCTGTGTCTTGAACGAAGCGTGATCCTTTCCCTGCACCGGACACGCCCGACCAAGCAGTCCACACCCCGGCCACAACAACCACTTTGATACCGGAACGGTTGTCACGGTGGGCGCCAAGCGACCCGTATGCTCGTCGCGATCGGGGACACCCACGGCGAACGGTCTCACCGTCTCGAAGGCCGGACGCTGAGCGCGGTTCGGGAGGCCGACCACGTCTGTCACACGGGGGATTTCACGACCGAACGCGTCTACGAGGCGATAGCCCAACAGGCCGGCCGCGAACACGGTGGCGCACCGCTGTCGGCGGTCGCCGGTAATCGCGACGACCCGGAACTCGCGGCCCGTCTCCCCGATACTATCGCCGTCGAGTACGAGGGTCTCACGGTCGTCGTCGTCCACGGCCACGAACACGACGACACGTCGCTGTCGCTGCTGGCGCGACAGGAGGACGCAGACGTCGTGATCGTTGGCCACACCCATCG
Source organism: Halapricum sp. (assembly GCA_036628575.1). GTDB lineage: Archaea > Halobacteriota > Halobacteria > Halobacteriales > Haloarculaceae > Halapricum. The sequence goes on along the minus strand of JAZKRQ010000003.1, from coordinate 22,263 downwards.
GCCGGGGATCGAGGAGACGCCACACTGTCTGCTGGTCAATCCGGGGAGTCACGCTGATCCGCGGGGGAGCCGGCCGGCACACGCGGAGATGACGGGATCGTCGATCACGATTCGGTCGCCGGACGGCATTCCCGTGGCCGAACACGCCCTCACGGGAAATGGCGGGTAAACCTCGGACAGGGGCAGGTTTCGAGCAGGGCCGGTCGTAACATCGTGACGACTGAACGATTTACTGGTGCGACCACACGCCGGGGGATGCCCATCTCCCGAGCCCTGGCTCCCGTCACTCGTTATGACGCTGTCGTTCGGTCGACCCGGAACGGACGGACAGGAGTCACTATGAAGGACAGACAGTACGTGTCGGGTGGAGGGCCGAAACGGTCAGCGCAGTCAGGCCTAACGACGGTAACGTAAAGGGCCTGCCGGAAACTCAAATGACGCTTTGAGCTATCGATTTCGCACGTACCAGACGCCCAGCCACAGCGAGAGTATCAACAGCCCGCCAGCGAAAAACAGCAGTCCCGGCTCCACACCGGCGAGAACAGGAGCTGTCTCGGTAGCGTTGGCAACAGTCGACGTGACCGTCTCGGTAGTGTTGGTGGCGATTGTTGTCGCCGTCTCGGTCGTAGCCTCCGGCGTTGCGGTCGCCTCACGACCGACGTCGGTCACGTTCTCGGTGGACCCCAGTGTCGTTTCGTAGGTTCCGTTAGAATTGTTCACGAAGACATCCACCCCCTCGGTCGTTTCCTCCACGGTTGGCGTCGTCGCCGGGCCTGCCGTGCCTTCTGTTGTCGTCGCGGGGCCTACCCCGGGCCCGGGTCCACTGCCCGTCGTGGTCCCGCCTTCCGTCGCATCGCCGTACAACTGCTGGACGACGAAACTCCCCAATCCAAGGACACCGAGACCACCGATCAGCCGCGAGAGGGCGGCCCTGAGTCCGGTCGTCTCCTCTTCGTCGCCAGCGAAGATGATCAGCGGCTTGTCGGCGGGAGCATAGACGTCCATCTCCCGGCCTTTCGCGGAATATGCTGTATCGACGACCGACACCGCGCCCGCGGATTGTAGTTTTTCGAGGTGGTACTGGGCGTTCTGCAGTGACGTGTCCACGCGATCGGCCAGTTCCGAGGGTGGCGCGGGATCCTCGTGAAGCTCAGCCAGGAGTTCCCTGGCCGTTTCAGAGGATAGCGCCGAGATCACGTCGTCAGCGTCGTCGCTATCGACGCCGATCACTCGCGGCTCGGCGTCGGCGGACGACGTATCAGGCTTGGAGGGCAGCAGCGACATTGACGTGGGTTAGAACATCCCGTGGCATGAATCTTGTCCGTCGGAACACGATGAAACAGCGATCGACCCCCGCTGTACGACGGTGACCGCATCGGAACTGGCGATCAGGAGTATCAGTAGCGACTCGCCGACTTGCGAATAAAAACGAAGTAGTTGAGACCGACTTACTCGATTCGACCGACGACCTTACTGTACTCTTCGGCGACCTTGTCCCAGTTGACGACCTCGAAGAACGCGTCGATGAAACTCCCGCGGTCCGGGCCGTAATCGTAGTAGTATGAGTGTTCCCAGACGTCTAGCGCAAGGATCGGGTGGGAACCCCAGAGCGCGCCCTGGTCGTGCTTGTCGACGACGAGGTTGCGAAGTTGCTTGGCGACGGGATCGTACACCAGAAGCGCCCAACCGCCTGCAGCACCCGCGGCGGCTTCGAACTCGCCTTTCCAGCCCTCATAGGAGCCGAAGTCCTCCTCGATGCGCTCCCGGAGCTCGCCTTCGGGCTCGCCGCCGCCGTTGGGATCCATGTTCTCCCAGAACAGCGTATGCAGGTAGTGTCCGCTGCCGTTGTGGGTGACGTTACCGATGGCGGCCGCCGACGAGCCGAACTCACCGGCTTCGCGGTTCTCCGCCAGGGTCTTCTCGGCGCTGTCGAGACCGTTTACGTACCCCTGATGGTGGGTGTCGTGGTGCCATTCCAGCACCTGCTCGGAGATGTGTGGCTCGAGGGCATCGTAGTCGTATGGGAGCGGCGGCAACTCGGGATCGGAATGTTCACTCATTGATTTTTCCTCCGTTCGTACCATCGTCTGGAAACGTGTTAAACTTTGAGGAACCAAATGGTAACAATCCACATGTTTCGGTCGCAGTCGGGTGGTTTCATCGGCGAGCGGAACGGAACAGTAAGGCTCTCAGTCAAAGAGTGTCCGGTTGGGAATCTCCCGGCCGATCAGGCGTTTCGCGCCTCGATCTCGGCCCGGATCTTCCGGCCGATCGGGATGACGACCCAGAATGTCAGCGCGCCGAAGATGGCGAACCAGAACAGCGCGTCGCCGATCGTCAGCGCGATCTGTGCGTAGACGTCGGGATCGGCCGGACGCTCGCCGAACAGCTGTGTCCCCTCGAAACTCGGTGTGAGATACCAGCCGGCGACGATCATCCAGCCGAGACCAGCCGTCACCAGAATACCGAAGCCTTTCGCGAATTCATCAGCCATTGTATGGATCTACGGGCGACCGGGCTTTAGCTTTTCTTTGGTCGCACTATTCTCCGTTTTCGACCATCTCCGCCGTCTTGAACCGCGTCCCGAGGACGTACGATCCTGCCCCGAGCAGGATCAGCGCAACTCCCAGCAGACCGAACGCGACGTTGACGGCACCGGTCGCGGGCGTCCAGCCAGTCACACCGATCGCCCAGAGGACTATCTCGCGGATCGGGTTGTCCAGCCGCGTAGCCGCGTCGAACATGAAAAAACCGAACACGATCATCGCTGTCGCCACCAGCGTCGAGAAAACGGTGACACCCTTGTACATCCGCATCGGAACGACGACAGTGCCGTCATCGCGGCGGTCGGTTCGTTCTGAGTCGGTGTCGTCGGTACCCATCGACTCTACTTCGGTGGCCGAAGCCGATAGTACCGGCGGTTGAGGTTGAACATGTATCCTTCCCGCATCGACTTCAGCACCGCGTAGCTGATGAACCCGCTGACGATCGGCAGCAGGAACGTCATGGCGTTGAGCAGTCCCTCGTCGATCGGCACGAGGTTCTTGACCGACAGCACAGCGATCGTGAACGCGAAGACGACGCCCGCGACGCCGACGGACGCCCAGAACGGCTGTTCGACCGGCCGACGCGCGCTACCCTTGTTCAGGAACGGGACGATGGCGACGAACCCGACGACGACCAGGTTCGCGACGACGCCGTAGGTCCGGTCGGCCATTAGCTTCTCCCCGCCAAGTAGCGCCAGATCGGGGTTGAGGAAGCCGAGCTTCAACAGGCCAAACGACCAGTAGAGATACCAGTCCGGCAGGATGATAGCCGGCGTCTGACTCGGATTGGCGGGCGGGCCGATGTGCGGCGGCAGCGTCGCCGAGAGCATGATTATCATCCCGACGAAAAAGCTCGTCAGCGACAGGTTGCGGATGGTCTCGTGCGGCCAGGCCGGAAAGCCGAGCACGTCTCGCTCGACGTAACTCGACTGCTGGCGCAGATCCTGGTCTTCGCGGCGAGCCCGCTCGAAGTACTCGTAGGTCAGCCGCGAGAGCCCCTGTTTGCGCGCCTTGCGCTCGCTCCAGGTCGGCGTCTCGTCGTCCGGGGAGACGATCCCCGTTTCGCCGCCGTCGGTGCGTTCCTCGGTGGTGTCGGTGTCTTCAGACATGATTGATCAGTGCGGTTCCGCGATGCCCTGCATCCAGACGATGCCGATGTGGATGGCGATCAGCGTCGTCACGATGAACGGCAGGAAGAACACGTGCAGGATGTACATCCGCTGCAGCGTGGCCGGGTTCGGGGTGAACCCACCGAACAGCAACTGGGCGACCCACTCGCCGATGAGCGGAATCGAGAGGCTCATCTCGACGCCGATCTGTCCGGCCCAGAAGGCCAGCTGATCCCACGGAAGCAGGTAGCCAGTGTACCCGAACACCATCGTTAGACTGATCAGGACGATCCCGATCAACCAGTTCAGTTCCCGAGGTTCCTTGTACGCGCCCGTGAAGTAGACCCGGAGCATGTGCAGGAACACCGCTGCGACCATCACCTGGGCCGACCAGCGGTGGAGACTCCGGAGGAAAAAGCCGAAGTTCAGATCCAGCATGATGAACTCGATCTGCTGGTAAGCCAGCGAGGAGGTCTCGCTGACGCCGGCTCCGGGCGTGTAATAGAACCCCAGCAGTGCGCCGGAAACAGCCGCAACGATGTATGCGATCGTCGAGAACGATCCCAGCGCGTACAGCGGGTACCAGTACCAGAACTTGTTGTCGAGGCCGTACTGTTCGGTGTGGCTCTTCGGCATCTGCATGTTGACCTTGTAGTAGAGGTCTTCCAGCAGTTCCAGGTAGTCGACGATCCGCAGACGTTTGTCGAGCCACATCAGCGTCATCAGGTAGACGCTCTCGATGCGGGAGAGGTCGTCGCGACTCTCCAGCCAGGCTTTGTGGTCGTGGTCGTCTTTGCGTTCGAGACTCATCGTATTACTCCCCCGGCCGCGGCAACGCGGTAAACGTCTTTTTCACCGGGCTGAACGGGTCGTAGATCGACTGGTGGCACTGGCAGTAGACGGAGTCCTCTCCGCCGAAACTCGCGCTCCCGCCGTAGGCCTTGAATCCGGGGACACAACAGAAGTGCGTACACTTGTTGAGCCAGGCCATGACGTCGTTCTGTGTCGCCGCTTCCAGGAAGCTCCGGGCCTGCCCCGATAACGAACTGTACTTCCCTTCGCCGTCGATCATCTTGCTCACCTCGGGGCTGCGGAGGACCTGTACGGGGATCGTCTGGACGTCACCGTCCGAACGCCAGTTCGCGACCGCCGGTTTCCCCAGGCCAGCCTGACCGATGTCGTTGCCCCACTCCTCGTAGTCGTCGAACATGTCCACCGTCATGACGGTGCCGTCGTCGATATCGTCCTGCCAGTCGTAGGTCCCGCCAGCCGATCGGAACGCGTTGTCCTGGTCGGCGTCCGGCTGGATCCCCTCGTACGTCTGGACCCCGCAATACTGGAACCAGGTCGAACTGTAGGTCGTCCCACCGATATCGGTCTCGGCAACGGCGACCTGTCGACCCTGGCGATTGACCGTTTCTACCTCGGGCCAGACACCGTATATCTCATCGTCGCTATTGATCTCGATCGGTATGATCGGCATCCCGCGTGGCGCAGGCCCGTCGGTGTTCTCGATGGCGAAGTACTCGGTGATCCCACCGCCGGCACCGGCAGCGGAGGTGGCCATATCGACAGTGGCCGCAGTCCCGGTCGCGACCGAGCCGAGAGCGGCACTGCCGACGACCCCTTTCACGAAGCGTCGTCGCCCCGATTCGCTCGGATATTTGTCGTCGTTTGCAGCCATAGTTATCGTTTGTAGTAGGGATAGAGTGCGCGTTTGAAGTTCTCGAGTGCCCCGTCCGTGATCGACGTGCCGTCGACGTCTTCCTCGCGGACGTACAGGTCCTCCCACTTCCGTCGACGTTTCTTGACGATCATCACGTCGGGCAGGAACTCCTTGCGGTACAGCAAGAGGATAAAGGACAGATCGATGAAGATCACGCCCAGCACGCCGCCGAGAAACATGTTGCCCTCGGCGGATAGTCCCCAGCCGCTGATCAGACCCCACGTGAACATGCCGACGAAGACGACCTCGACGATCGTCAGCAGGACGATCGCCAGCGCCGCCGCCGTGCTCTCCCGTGGCTGTTCGTAGCGATGAATGTCGCCGTAGGTGCTTCCGGACGAGGACATCAGTTGTTCCCTCCTTTGGTGTGAGCGGACTCACCGTACTTCAGGAAGAAGAACGTGAACACGAACGAGACCGCGAGCATCAGAAGCGTCGCGAGTCCGACGAAGTGTGCCTGGAACGGCACGCCCATGTGTTCGGGGTCCTGCTCGCCGCCGCCCCCGCCGATGGAGACCGTCTCGATGTCGTCGCCGACGGCAATAGCGCCCAGCATCCCCAGGTTCTCGTGGGGGCTGCAGTAGTACTCGACGATCTGGCTCTCCTCGAATGTCTCCTCGTAGGTGTAGCCTTCCTCGTCGATCGGATCGCCGGAAGTGAACTCGACGTTGTTGCCGACGACGTTGTGTTGACCACCTTCGCCGGTCCACTCCCAGACGATCGTCGTTCCGGGGTCGACCCAGACCGCCGCAGGGTTGAACGCGTATCCATCGCTGCCAGCACCGACCTCGATCGTCACCTCGTCCTGTCCGCGCAGGTCCGTCGTCGATCCACCGTATCCGTTAGCTCCGTCGAGGTATCCGCCGTAATCCGGTTGTTCGCCGCCTCCGCCACCGCCGCCTTCTTCGGCGGCCGTAGCGGATCCACTCGCGGCGAGGGCGGCCGTTCCGCCGGCAGCACCGCCGGCCGTTCGGAGGAATTCCCGCCTGTTCATGGTATAGACAAACCTGTGAGCTATGTTTGTATAAACCCACCGGAACCCCCCGCTATGTTGGGGATAGCGAGCGAATAACTATACTATATTTATATACCTTACGCAGAAATTCCCCCTATATTTGGGGAACGGATCACTCGCCGTTTCCGTCGTCCGGTGGGAGGACCATCTCATCGGTTTCGGATTCGAGTACCTGTCCGTCCTCGTCGACCGGCAGGAAGTCGGGGCGCTCAGCGGAGCCGACGTTCATCGCACGCAGACGGTCGCGAAACTCCTCGGATCGGAATCGGTCGGAGAGGCGCGCGTTAGCGACGACGAAAAGCAATCCGACGCCGATGACCAGGAAGCCGAGCCCCGCTACGAGCGGGATCGGCTCCAGTCCGAAGGCGATTCCGGCACCGAACAGCGCCACGCCGGCGAGCAACTGGACGGTCGCGACGGCCTGCAACATCAGGTTGCCGAGTTCGCCGCCGCCTTCCGGCACCTCCTGTGGTTCGGGTAGCACCTCGCCGTCCGGGGCCTCCGGGACGTCGTAGTCCTCCATCGAACACAGCGCGATCACCGGCTTGACGTCACGCAGGACGGTTCCCTCGCCCTCGACGCTGCCGTCGGGATAGACGACGGCGAACCCGGCGTCGGAATACGCCAGCAGATAGTCGTCGTGGCGCTCGACCTTTGCGAAGACGTCCCTGTCGATCACGCGCTGTTTGAGGTCCGCTTCAACCCGTTCGAGCAACTCTGATCCCGTGATCCAGCTGTCAGCGTCGAAGGCCGCATCCCACTCTTCGGCGCTCATCTCCTGCATGTCCAACGGACCGAAGTCCTCGAAATCGTACTTCTGTTCGACCCGTTCGCGTAGCTCCTCCGTCGAGAGGTCCTCGTCGGTCGTGACCGACGTATCTCCGTCATCGGTTGCCACTGGCTCGTTTCCGTCGTCAGTCACCACCGGCTCGTCCCCGTCGTCGGGCCCAGGGGGTGTGGAACCGGACGTTTCCATTGCCATCTCGTTCGGTTTCCCTGGCCTTACACGTATCGCTCAGCCGAGGACTGCACTCCCCTTCGGACACCATTTAACGGCCCGGTCCGTAGAGCCGCCGATGCTCGATCTCTCCAGCGACACGATTGCGACGCTGGTGGTCGCGTCCGTGACGATTAGCTTCCCCTGTTTTCTGTACGGTGCCTGGATCATGATCGACAACGATCCCATTACCTGGAACGTCCTCGTCCGGCACCTCTCGTTCATCGTCACCGGGCTCGCGCTAACGACCATCCCGCTTCTGGTCTGGATGCTCCCACGGCTGCTCGAACAGTTCTACGGATTCAGCGTCCTCCACGCCGTCGTCGGCCTGCACGCCTATGCGTTCCTGGCGTTCGGATTCACCGGGATCGTCCGAATCTTCCGGGCGAAGTGGGAACACGATCTCTACCACGACTACGACGAGGAGCTTCTACTTGCGGAGATCGGCGGCGACCGAATGGATCACTGGCGGTCCCGTCTCCGTATCGGGGTCGTCGGCTATGTCGTCCTGTGGCTGCTCGCGTACTTCAGCGGCCTCGCCCAGTACGTCACGAAATACGGTCTGCCACTCTGAGCCGATCACCCGCCCCCCTCGGCGCTGTCGCCCACCTGCCAGGGGTCGTTCGAGAGCAGGCGCTCGGGTCGCAACATCCCACGGACAGTATGGCCGTCTGCCTCGTGGCTGTCGATCTCCTCGCGGTCGATCTCGGTTTCGCAGTCAGTGCAGTACCAACGTGCTTTCATGGTTCTGACCCCGCTGTCGGTTCCGTTCTCCGTCGGCTCAGCGGGACGGACACGGTCTCGACCTCATCGTAGATTTCTTCGATCACGGCGGGAACACTGTTTTCGACCGGGTCACTGAGATCCAGTCCCGGGTCCGTCGCGGCAGGCTCCACTCCGATCACGAGCAGTTCCTCGGGAATGTCGTAGACGTCAGTCCCGGCTCGAAGCGCTGTTGAAAACGAGAAGTCGTGCATCAGGACCTCCGGAGGCGACCCGTCGAAGGACCCCTCACGGTAGCGATACCGGTGGACCGATCCCGGTGGGGATTCACCCGTCTCGACGGCGTCGACGATGATCGCGTAGTCGGCCCCGCTCATCGCTTCCAGGGCGAAAAACGCCGTCGTGCCGGCATGGGTCGCCTCCATCCCGGACGGCAACCCTTCCTCCTGCAGCCGTCGAATGACGTGTTCGCCCAGTCCGTCGTCACCCATGACAGGGTTGCCGACGCCGACAACAGCGACGATTGGCCCTTCAGTCATCTGAGGGCTCACCACCGTCTTCGCTTCCGCCGTCGGCGGCTGCGGTGGGCTGCTGGTCTTCGGCCTCACGTTCGCTGTGGACGATGTACGCTTTGACGTCCCCGAACACCATCGACTTGAGGACGTCCCAGTTGCTCGGCAGGACGGCGAAGTAGATGTGGAACAGCACCATCACCCCGGTAATAAACGCCAGAAGCAGATGAATCTGCTTGAGCGTCTCAAGGGCCAACCAACCGGCCATGAAGCCCAACGCGTCGATCCACCAGGTCGACTCGGTCGCCATCTCGCGATACATGCCGAAGCCGGTCAGCGCAAGGATCCCGATGAAGATGGCGATCCACCAGAAGAACGTCTTCTGCATCGGATGGTGAGCGATCCAATCGTCCTCGTCCTCGTCGTAGGCCCGCCGCGCGTCGTGGTAGTAGGGGAGGTACTTCCGCAGGCCGACGAACGCCTCGGCGATGGCGGTTCCGACCTGGATGTCGGCCATCTCCAGTAGCTGGTGGTGCTTGTCGACGAAGACGTAGTAGTAAGGGAAGACCACGAACGTGATCGCGACGATCAAGATGCCGGTCCACATGTGGAGCCCGAAGGCGACGTAGTAACCGCCCCAGATGCCCGATTCGAGCAGGAAGTAATTGCCCGTCCAGATCGCGAAGCCAGTCCACAGCAACAGGAAGAACAGGATCGCCTGCACCCAGTGGCTGATCCGATTACCCAGCGAGTGCCGTTCGATATCTCGCCGTTCGGCCGTCTCTAGCTGTCCGACTCTGTCGTCGGTCTCCTTGAGGTCCGCACGGGCCAGTCGGACGAGTCCCCGGACCCGTCCGAGGGGGCCCGACCCGTCGGTCTCTCCCGCCGGCGACTCGCCCGCGTCGTCAGTCGTCCCCGACATTGGTCATCCCCCCCGGCGACGCCGGTTTGAGTTCGGTTTCGTAGGATCCCTCCGGGCTATCGACGTGGACCGAGCAGGCCAGACACGGATCGAACGAGCGGATCGTCCGCATCACGTTGAGCGGGTTCTCGATATCCACGACCTCGTCGCCGACGATGGCCCCCTCGATGATCGACGGGTTGCCCTCGCCGTCTCGTGGTCCGATGTTCCACAGCGTCGGCGTGATGATCTGGTAGCGTTCGATCGTCCCGTCCTCGACGTCCACGTAGTGAGAGAGCGTCCCCCGAGACGGCTCCCAGAGGCCGACCCCCTTGCCGGTGTAATCGTCAGGGAAGTCGGCCATGAGCGGTTCGCTCGGGTCGAACGCGTTCAACAGATCGAGCACCCGGTCGCGGACGATCAGTACCTCCTGTGCACGGGCGATGAGGCGGTTGAGCGTGTTGCTCTCGTCGAAACCGCCGCCGAGGCTCGCCCGGAGATCGAACGGATCGAACTCCGAGATGGTAAGCCTGGCGAGTGGTCCGACCTCCATCGTCTGGCCCTCGAACCTGGGTGCTTTCCCCCAGGAGTAGGCCCCGTCCTTCTGAGGGTCTGGCTCCGGTGGTTTCGCCTCGGTCGGAGCCCCGCCCGAGTCGTCGGAGTAGTACGAGTACTCCGTGTGTTCGGAGATAGCATCAACGATCTCTTTTTTCGTCATCAGTTCGGTTGATCCGTCGCGATACACGCCGCGCTTGAAGATCCGTTCGCCCGACTCAGGATCCCTGAACAGTCCGTTGCTGTAGTAGCGGTTCGGTCCCGATCCGAGGTCGGCAGCTCCTTCCCTGGCCGCGGCCACGAGAATCGAAACGACGTCGTGGAGCCCCTCGCCTAGCTCCGGATCGAACTCTCCGTTCTGGACGTTCGCGAGGACGTCCGGAACGTTCTCCGTCGGTCCGAGCCAGTTGCTGACCTCCCGGACGCGGGACTTGACGGTCTGTACCGTGGAGATGTCCGGATTCGTCGCGACACCACCCGGGACGAACGCGAGCGGGTGGGGAGCGCGCCCACCGAACTCCGCCAGTGCCTGCATGAGCTTTCGCTGGTTTTCGAGCGCCCCCTGGTACCCCTCGCCTTCGAGTGGGTCCAGCCGCTCGAAGCCCGTGTCGGCGACTGCATCGCTGTAGTCAGGACCGACCAGAGCGAACAGGTGGATCGCGTGGTTCCACAGGAAGAAGATGCCCTCGACCGCGTCCCGGAGGATCTTGGCGTGCTCCGGGATGCCGTCGAAGGCACCGGCGTTCATCGCCGCGTCTTCGGTCGCCCGCGAGGAGCCGATCCGGTGACAGATGAAACAGACACCACAGACTTTCCCCGTGAGCTGTGCCGCGTCCCGGGGTGACCTGCCGACGGTGATAATTTCGGCGCCCCGGAACATCTTCATCGTACTTCTGGCCTCCGTTATCTGGCCGTCCTCTACTTCCATCTCCATCCCGTGGTGGCCTTCGATGCGTGTCGTCGGATCGATATTTACTTCTACCATAGTAGATCACTCCGATCTGTCGTCCCCAGTTTCTGCATTCGACTGCTGGCCAGCGTCCGACGCCGTGCGTTCCGCATCGACGTCTTCCGCTTGGCCCCCGTTGCCGTCCTGTTCGGACTTCCCGTAGCCGGTGAGTTTCCGGGCGCCGTGAGCACCGATACCGACCACGCCGGCGCCGACCGCGGCCAGCCCGGCCGTCTCGACGTCGACGCCGAAGATGTTCTGGCGTTCGACCTCCTTGTCTAGCGGCTGGAAGCGATCCCAGAACCCGGGTTCCATACAGCCGATACACGGCGCACCGACGTTGAGACAGACGCTCGTCCCGTCGTTCCACAGCCGGGTCTGGTCGTCACAGTGCGTGTAGGGTCCGGCACACCCTACCTGGTACAGACACCCCTCCTCGCCGGGTTTGTCCGCGAACTCGCCGCGGTCGAAGTAGCCTCGCCACTTGCAGTTGTCGTGGACGAGCGGTTCGTAGAACGGCTTCGGCCGGTTGTACTGGTCGAGCTCCGGTGTGTGGCCGTTGAGGACGGTCGCGAGCGTCAACAGCACGTAGTCGGGATGGGGGGGACAGCCACCCAGATTGACGACCGGAAGCCCCGATCCGGCCTCGAAATCCGGCCCGAGCACGCCGGGTTGCTCGCGTTGCTCGAACTGGAGGCCCTTCGCACCCGTGACGTTTTCGCGGGTGCCGTTGGGCCGTTGTTTGTTCTCTGCCGCCGGCCAGCCGCCGAAGGCCGCACAGTTGCCCACGCCGATCACGTAATCGGCCTCGGGAGCCAGTTCATTGACCCAGTCGACGAGCGGCTTCTCGGCGACCGTCGCGGCGGACGGAATCTGGGTCGGTACCGACCCCTCGAGGACGAGTATATCTGGCGACTTGCTCATCGACTCGATGGCTGCCTCGCCGTGTTCCGCCATGATTGTTGGATGGAACGTCAACTCCATCCGGAACTCGCTCAAGGTCTCCTCCAGGGTCGGATACTGTCCCTGTAACAACGAAATTGTACATCCGCTACAACTCTGCCCCTGTAACCAGACCACCTCCGTCGACCCCTCGGTCGCCTCCTGAAGCGCCCGCCCGACGTCACTCGCGTACCGGGACATGACTGTCCCGGCCGACATCGCGCCCGCGAGCTTCAAGAAATTTCGGCGTGTCTGGCCGTTCTCTCTGCCACTGGTGGCCATATCAGAAACGTCGCTAGAAAGGGCATTAAAAATAGATAAGGATTCTTGCAGTCTGAGAATTGCAGGGGGCCTATCTGTGGAAAGTTGTGCCAGCACTGCACTTCGTGTTCCTCGTTACCAGGACTCGCCGCTCGCCAGATCAGTCTCCCCGTCGAGTTTCGAGGACGGACAGCGGTCTTCGAGCACGCAGTCCTCACAGTCGGGATTACGTGCGGTACAAACCGCCCGACCGTGGCTGATGAGAAGGTGTGTAAACGCCTGCCACTCGTTGTCTGGTACGACGGACATCAGGTCCTCCTCGATTTCTTCGGGACGCTCCTCCTCAGTGAGGCCAAGCCGGCGCGTGAGCCGCTGGACGTGGGTGTCGACGACGATCCCCTCGACCACGTCGTGGCCGTGCTGGAGGACGACGTTGGCAGTCTTCCGCCCGACGCCCGGTAGGTCCGTCAGTTCCGACATCGTGTCGGGGACCTCGCCGTCGTGTTCTTCGACGAGAATCTCGCCGATCCCCTTGAGATAGCCGCCTTTGTTATTGTGGAAGGTGACGCCGTAGATATCCTCCGCCAGTTTCCCCTCGCTGGCCTCGGCGTAGTCCTCTGCGGTCTCGTACTTCTCGAACAGCTCCTCGGTGACCTCGTTGACCCGCTCGTCGGTACACTGCGCGGAGAGGACGACTGCCACGAGTAGTTCGAGTCTGTTCGAGAACTCCAGCGAGATGGTCGAATCAGGGTACTCCTCGTGGAGGCGTTCTATCACTTCTGCGACCTGCTCCTCGCGCGAGTCCAGTGGCGTTCCCATGGAAAGTGCTTGGACGGCGCGGGCTTGAGCGGTTCGACTCGGGATCGGCGTTACGCCTCGGGACGGCGACCGAACGGTACCAGATACAGCGGCTCGAATTCGGCGGCGAGGGCCAGCGCGTCCGACAGCGCCCCGTCGTCGAAGGCACCGACCGGACAGCTGTTCAGTTCCCGTGATTCACAGACGAGCTGGACGTTCTGTGCGACGTGACCGGCTTCCATGTGGACGTAGCGCTCGCCGTGTTCGGGATACTTGCCCGTCGTTCGATCAAAATCCGCCGACAGGGCGATCACTGCTGGTGCGTCCGCGATCACGGCTTGATCGAGCGACGCCGAAGTAACCGTCTCGTGGATCGACCCCTCCCGTCGTGGATCGATCGCGTGTCGGTCCGGGTCGTATCGGTACAACCCGGCGTCTACGCCCTCGCAGCCGTCCCGTGTAATCTCGAGATCGGCGACCAGCGGATAGGTCGCCCCCGCGCTCGGCGCGGCCCGCATCGAGATCTCGTCCCGTTCGTGCGTGAGCCCCTGTGCCGCCCATAGCAACTGTGCCACGTCCTCGATGTCGACAGGATCGGAGGAAAACTCACGGCGGCTCGCACGGGATTCGATCGCCCGTTCGACACTCACTGCTCCGTCCGTCTCGGGACGAGGGAGTTCGACCGTGTCCATATCAGTCAGTTCCACGCCGGTCCCCAAAATCCACCCGTTCGTTCCCACGATGCGAACACACCGTCATCGCTCAGATGTCGGGAGGTCGGACACGGCTGACCGGAACTGCTCGAGCGGCAGTCGATCGTCATCCCCGCTCGCACGCCAGCAGAAACGGATCGTACACTGCTGATCGACGAGGACGACCGCCCGATCTGGACCTCTCCCGGTCTGTGGGTCAGCCACGCCGTACAGATCCGCGACGTACGCGCCCCTGTCGACCAGCACGGGAAACGACACGTCGGCCGCCAGCCGTTCGGCCGCCGTCCCGTCAGGACAGATCCCGAACGCGGAGATCTGGTCAGTGAGTGCGGCCCAGTCGAGGTCGGCCAGCGTCTGGAGTAGCCGCCGCGCCCCAGGATCGGAGCAGGAGATGAACGCCAGCACAACCGGGCCCGCGTCAGCCGCGGCCGAGAGCATGTATTCGGCGGACCGATCCTCGGCGGCCGGGAGGAAGAAATCGGGTGCCGGATCGCCAGTGTCGAGCATACCACGTCCTGGTAGGGGCCGGAAAAAAGCGTGTGGTATCATCTCGCAATCCCGGACAACGCTGAATAGACTCCCGTTCGACCACCCTGACATGCCAGGCCCTGTATTCCTCCGTGGCGAGGACGTGACGTTACATCCCCACGGTGACGAGGACGTGCAGTTCCTGCAGCGGTTGATCAACGATCCGGACGTCTGGTCGTCGCTCGCCAGTTTTGAACCCGTCACCGAATCCGAGGAGCGCGAGTGGATCGAAAACACCGATGAGGACGGCGTCACCCTGTTGATCTGTGTCGACGACGAACCGGTGGGTAACATCGGTCTCAACGGGATCCACGAGGCGTGGGGGCTGGCCGAACTCGGCTACATGATCGCCCCCGAGGCCCAGGGCAACGGCTACGCGACCGACGCCGCGCGGCGGATCGTTCGCTACGGCTTCGAGGACCGACGCCTCCACAAGATAATCGCCAATGCCTACGAGACGAACCCGGCCTCCCAGCGCGTCCTGGAGAAACTCGGCTTCCAGCAGGAGGGCGTCCTGCGTGATCAGGCGTACGTGCGCGGTGAATATCTTGACGTTATTCGATATGGTCTGTTCGCCGAGGCCTACACTGATTGAGTGATTACTGTAGGTCTGTTCCGGATCGACCGCACGACGTCGTGCGTTCGCACCGGTAAATCGTTACAGTAGTCACTATGAGGCCGGCGGTATCGGCTGTTGTCAGCCAGCGGGCGACGACGCAAGGGCTAATGGGTTCGGACGTGCAGATAGAGTATGGCCTTCCGCCGGTTGCTTCGGGGACAGATCGACTGGGACCGCCTGGAGGCGGTGTCCCGAGCGGTCGCCGAGCGGTACGACCAGTCGGTGGGTCACGTCGAGTTTCTGGATGCCAACAACTGGCTGTCTACCCCGTTCGTCCTCAACGACCGCTACTTCGTGAAGGTCATCTCTCGCCAGCACTCGCTGGTCCACGCGCTGCTGACAACGGGCCGGAACCTCGGGGCCTATTCTAGCGGTTCCGAGGGCTTTTTCGAGCACTTCTCGACGCCCCTGGAGATGGCCGAGCACGAACTGGCAGCGGCCCGGCGGATGCGCGAACTCGGGATCAACGTTCCGCGGCCGATCGAGGCCTTCGAACACGACGGGCTGGGCGTACTCGTCATGGAGTACCTCCCGGAGTTCACGACGCTGGACGACGCCGCAGTCGCGGAAGTTCGGTCCCACGCCGAGTCGCTTTTCGTCTGGCTAACCGAGATGCACGAGGCCGGGTTCGCCCACGGCGACCTCCGTGCAGAGAACGTCCTGCTCTCGGGCGGGGAACTGTATTTCATCGACGTGACGAATGTCGACGAACGCAACATCGACGACGCCCGCGCGTACGACGTCGCTTGCGCGCTGGCGGTATTTGAACCGATCATCGGGGCCGCCGACACAGTCAGGGCGGCTACCACCGTCTGTGACGATGAGACGCTGGTAACTGCCAGCGACTTCCTGGACTTCGTCAATATCCGTCCGGACCACAACTTCGACGTGCATGCGGTGAGAGGGGAACTGGAGAAGGCTGTGTCGGCGTAACCTGGTGTCAACGAATGGACTGCCTGCGGTCGAAAGGAAACCTATTTTACTGCCCTGCCGTTATCCTGCAGTGCAAGGGCCGGTAGCTCAGTCTGGCAGAGCGTCTGACTCTTAATCAGACGGTCGCGTGTTCAAATCGCGCCCGGCCCGCTTTTGCCACGAGTAACTTCACGAGTGGCAAAACGATCACAATGAATTTGAAAGAGGGAAGTCGCAGCCCGCGCAGCGAGCGAAGCGAGTGAGTAGGACCGTCTTCGCGCGGTTCAAATCGCGCCCGGCCCGCTTCCTTTCGTAGTAATTGGGATTGACCGGACAATCGCCGGGTTCTTTATCTTGATGACTTCTACTTCGTGACCTCGTCGCCGTTCGTGAAAGGCTCTCGCGATCTTAGTCGGATAGTGTAGCCGCGGTCGATGTCGAACCCGATTCGCTGAGGAACTCGATGTCACGCAGCCCCGAGAACGCTATCAGACCGAATCCGACCTTGGCGACGACGTCGATGTAGGTGACGACCAGCGAGGCAGTCTCGGTGTCCATCAGGCCGAACCCTGTCTGGCCGAGCAGCCAGATGACGGGGTAGATCAGCCAGAGAACGACGACGAAGTTCCGCAGGGTCCGGTACAGTGCGAGGATCTGGTCGTCGCGCTCCTGGGCGAGTTCTCCGATGTCGGTGTACAGCAGGTAGACGACGGCCCCGAAAACGATACTCCCGATCGCGAAGAACAGGAGGTTCAGCGGCGCTGCTACCATTCCACCTGCGAATCCGGCGACGATCGTCGCAGCCTGCAACGCCCCGAGCTTCGCGATCGTTTCCCGGTCGGCGCCGGCCAGGAAGGCGACGTAGGCGATGTGCATCGGCGTCGTCAACAGCCAATCGACGTATCGCGGGATGTACAGCGTGGCTCCGCGAGCACTCACGATAGAACCGATATCAAGGGCCATCAGCGCGTAGGCAACCATCGCGATGGCCGTCACGCCGATCAAATCCAGGAACGGCAGTCGGTGTTGTTCGGACAGTCGGGCGTACCCTGCGATCAGTCCGAGCATTCCCAGCGTCATGCCAGCGGTACCGAGCGTGAACCAGGTGGTGATTGTTTGTGCCATGATTAGTCGTCAGTTGCCGCGGTTCCCGGAGACGACGCGTCCGAGGGAGTCGTCTCGACGGTGAAGCGTTCGAGTAGCTGTTCGAGGTCGGAGGCGCGCTGTCGGAGGTCGCTCGCGGACTTGGAGACCTCGGAGATGGCGCGCTCCTGATCGTCGGCAGCCGTCGCCACGGTGTCGGCTTCTTGTGTGGTCTGCTGGCTGATCGATGAGAGTTCATCAATAGTCTGCATGACCTCCTGTGCAGTGCGGGCCTGTTCTGCCGTCGCGTCGTCGATCTCCTGGATGCCGGCGTCGGCGTCCTCGGTACGTTCGACGATGGTCTCCAGGGCGTCGACGGTCTTGGTGACAGTCTCGACGCCGTCCGTAATCCGCTCGCTGGTCGACTCCATGGTCTCGACGGTTTCACCGGCCTGGGACTGGATCCGTTCGATTCGCTGTTCGATGTCGCCGGCGGCGTCTTTGGTCTCCTCGGCGAGACTCTTGATCTCGTCGGCGACCACGGCGAAGCCGTCCCCCTGACCGTCGGCGTGGGCGGCCTCGATGGATGCGTTCAGCGCCAGCATGTTAGTCTGCTCGACGATTTCAGTGATCACGTTGATGATGTCGTTGATCTCGTCCAGATCGTCGTCGAGGGCGTTGATCTCTTCGACCATCTCTTCGGTCTCGGCCTCGATAGAGTTCATCTCCTCGATGGCTTCCTGGGCCGCCTCCCGACCCTCTTCGCCGGCTTCGGCCGCCGCCTGTGAGGTCTCGGCGACCTCCTGTGCGGACGAGGCGACCTCTTCGGCGGTCGCAGAGAGGTTCTCCATCTCGCCGGAGGCGTCCCGGAGCCGGTCGCTCTGTTCGCGAGCACCGTCGAAGATCTCGTCGATGGAACTGGTAACCTGCTGGCTGGCGCGGCTGACCTCGTCGGCGTTGCTCTGTACCCGATCAGTAGCGGTGAGCACGTCCGAAGAGAACGATTCGACGTCCCCGATGATCCGTTCAAGCGAGTCCAGCGTGGCGTTGATCTTCTCGCCGACACGCTCCATTGCGTCGCTCTCGCTCTGGGGATCGACCCTGCCGGTTAGATCGCCTTCAGCGGCTCGATCGAGCACGGTCTCGTACTCGCCCGCCTTTGAGGTGAGATGCGAGGTCATCGCCTCCATCTCGGCCCGTTCGCTCTCGGCCTCGCGGCGTGCCTGCTCGGCGGCTTGACGAGCCTCTTCGGCGGACTGGCGGGCTTCCCGAGATTCGTCGATCTTCTCCCGGAGAGAGTCGCGCATGCCCGCAAAGGACTGGTAGAGCGACCCGATCTCGTCATCGCGAGTCGTCCGGAGGTCCACGTCGAGATCGCCGTCAGCCATCTCTTCGGCGCGGTCGGTCAGCCGACTCAGGGACGTGATCGTGTTACTCCCGATCGTGACACCGACGAGGCCGAGGTTGATCACCGCGAGCAGGACCAGTCCGAGAAGGTCGGCGTTGATCTGGTCAGCCAGCGCGTAGGCGTCGTTGCTGTCGGCGTTGACCATCACCGTCCACCCGGTAGTCTCTAGCTTCGATGCGCCCGTCAGCACCTCTTCAGAGGACGAGAACGCGCTTTCACCTGGTTCAAGCGAGTCCGCCATCGAAGCGCCTCCCTCGTGTTCGGAGAGGATCCGACTCTGATTGGGGTGAGCGACGTACCGGTTCTGCTCGTCGATCACGGCCGTGTACGTGCCGTCGGAGTTCTCGCTGATCCGATCGGCGTGCTTCGAGAGGTCGATCATGTATACCAGCGCCCGATCCTCGGCACCTTCGACCGGCGTGACAGCCGCGACGATCGGGTGATCGATGATCGGGACGCTGAACGGTTCAGTCAGGACCACGTCGTCAGGCCCGTCGAACTCAGGCGGATCGGTTGCGAACGGAGCCCCTTGCTTCTCTGCATCGACGCCGATCATGCTGTCGGCGGAACTGGTGGGGAACGTCATCGATGAGGTATCCAGATAGTGGACTGCGACGACGTCCTCGGGAACCCGTGTCTCGGCTATCAGCTTGTCGAGTGCCGTTTTCACCTCTTCGGTGTCACCGCTCTTGTAGATTGAGAGCTGAGAGGTCGTTTGCGCGTTGTTTTTGATTGAGCGCACCCAGGTGTCGAGTTGGCGCGCTTCGGTATTCGACTGTGCCGTCAGATCCGACTCGACGTCGTCCTGCAACTGGGTGGTCGCCTGATTGCTGATCACGCCACCAGCAGCGACGATCACCACCACAGCAAACGCGAGCGCGACGCCCAGTCGAACCGCGTAACTTCGGCGGACGAACGCAGGAAGGATCGACCGCTTTGATTGACTCATCGACCCTTCCTTCTGTTTACAGTAATAAAATCTCACGCCTCCATTTTCACCAGTGATAATTCTGGTTTGTGACATCGATCTCTAGGACGGCCCTCGAGGGGTCGCAGTCGCAGTCCCGGAACCCTGGCCAGCCGACAGTATCATTACCCATGACCGAATAGTATCACGTTACTTACCACAGGATGGCGGGGTCCGAACACAGGGAGATCCGCTCGATACTTGCCGACGTCGTCGCTGATCCGACCCGGGGACGGCAGTCGCTACCTCGAATCGTTGGAGCACTCGACCACGAGAACCGCTCCGTTCGTATCGGTGCAGCCTGTGCAGTCTGTCTAGTCGCCAACGAAGACCCGGAGATAGTCGATTATATTGTTCGCCGACTGGTCGATCGTCTCGACGACGAGACATCTCGACCGGAGACGATCCTGGCGTTCGAGTATCTGACGACCCAGTTCCCCAAGATCGTCGACGAGACCTTACAGGAGGTCCGGGAGGCGAGCGGCCGCGAACCGCTCAGGTACACTCGCCGGGACGGATTCGTTCGGAGTAACTACTTCCAGCCGGGAAGTGGCGGCAGGAACGGCGTCGGACGCCTACGGCCGGCCGGTGAGGGAACGGCACCGGGACCAGGACTCGTGTACGGTGACGACGAGGCGCTCCAGCCCGAAAGCGGTTCGGCGGCGAGCGAAGACGAGACCGGTGAGCAAGAGGAAGCCGATTCGGACGTGGAGACGGGCGGTGACGAGACGGTTCGCCAGCGCATGAACCGCCTCTATGACAGGATCGGTTCGATCGTCGAACGGAGTGAGTTCGAGCAGTTGATGTTGCTGTCGGGGCGATCCAGCGGTCGGTACTCGATCTATCACCCTGTTTTGGCGACCCGTGGCGGTCGGGAAGAAGCACTCTCGTTACGACTGTTCCACGAGCCGGCCGAGGGCCGCAAGGAGTTCCGGTCGAACCTTGGGGGGGTACTCGATCAGTGGGGCTCGCTGGACGGACACGAGCACGTCGTCGACCTGTACGACAGCGGACGACGACCCCAGCCGTGGGCCGCAACCCAGGCAACGGAGCTGACACTGGCCAACGAGGGTATTACGTGGGAGACGGCAGCGGCGATCGAGGCCGTCGAAGGTCTCGCGGACGGACTCGCGATGGTCCACCAGCACGGGATCGTCCACGGAGGCATCGATCCGGAGAGCATCGCCCTCGATATCGGCGGCGAGGGCGCCGAGGGACAAGTCGCAAGGCTAGACAACATCGGGCTGTTGACGGTCTATCGGTGGTACGCCCACCCGTCGACGCATCTGGATCCGCGGTTCGCCGCACCGGAGTACTTCGATCCCTCGTTCGGTGGCGTCGATCAAGCCTCCGATATCTACGGTCTCGGGGCAGTTCTTTATTACCTCCTCACAGGAGAGTTTCCGTACGACGGCTCCTATCAGGAGATCAGAACAATGGTACGGGGTGACGATCAGCCGTCACCGCCCTCGACGGTTGTGGCCGACTGCCCGTCCGAGATAGATCACGTCGTCTCGAAAGCGATGTCACGACGGAAGCTAACACGATACGAAACCGCCGTCGCCTTCGGAAAAGACCTGCATGGCGTGCGCGAGGAAAACCTATGAGCGAACTGGTCGGACTCAACGAGCTGGCGAACAATCCCAACCTGACGTTTATCGCCTTTATCGCCTTCGTCCAGATCGCGACGCTCGGGGTGCGGTTCGGTCTCTATGCCTACTGGAACGGACGAGCCAGTAGCGACGACGCTCAGACAGTTCTTTGGGGATACCTGTTGCTGGTCGGGCTGGCCGCCGCGGGGTACGGGCTCGTGGGCATTGGTCGGATCGTCCTGTTCGCCGACTGGCTGCTGGAGTTGACCACCGGCTTCGCGCTATTGCTCGTCTTGCTAGTTGCGCTCACGCTGCGGGAGATCGAGTACACCAGTACGTTCACCGGTGAAACGGACGTGGATCCGTCACAGGCGGACACGGCTATCACCGCTGCATTTCTGCTTGCCGTTGTGATCGTGACGATCGGATTGCTGGCGCTGCCGGATCGTCGACAGGCGATGGCGGGACTGGTCGGGCTCGCCGGAGTCGTCTTCTTCTTGTACGGCTACCGGTACGGAAGCCGACATCTCGAACGGACGCGAATACAGGGGACCTTGCTGGATACGCTCCTTCGACATCTGCTTCCCGTGTTAGTGTTCGGGTCGCTGGTTCCGATCGTCGAACTGGCGACCGTCGCTGGACTTGATCGGATAATCGTCCTGCACGTCCAGATCGTTCTGGTCATCATGACAGCGATGATGCTGATGACCTCGACGATCAAACTCCGGCAGAACCTCAGCGGACTTCGCGGCTAGAGACACGCTGCTGGCTCGTCGACGATAACGCCATCCACGCTCATCTTCTCGTAGTCCCGTGCCTTGTCGGGATCGCTGATCGGCCAGACGTTGACTTCCATACCCGAGCGGTGAGCCCGTTCCAGCAGTGCGAAATCGACCAGCCGCCAATGAGGGTGGATCGCCGCACAGTCCAGGCTGGCCGCCCTTTCGATCCCCGCCTCCGACGAAGAGTCGACAATAAGCGCCCGATCGGCGTCCGGCGCCTCCTCGCGGGCGGCGGCCAGCGTCTCGATGTCGAAAGACGACAACAGGACCTCGACGTCGAACTCGGCCACGATATCGAGTACGGGCTTGACGCGATCCATACCCTTGAGTTCGAGATTTAGGCCCACACCGTCGGGGACGGTCCGCAATACAGCCTCCAGTGAGGGGACGCCATCACCCGTCCCCAGTACGTCCATCGTCTGCAGCGTCGCCAGCGAGATCTCCGAGACGGGTCCCGTCGAGTCAGTTACACGGTCGACGGTCTCGTCGTGGATGACGACCGGATCGCCCGAACGGGACAGCCGGATATCGACCTCGATCATGTCGGCCTGGTCGGCGGCTTGTCGAACTGCTGTCAGCGTGTTCTCGGGATAGAGCCCGGCGAAGCCTCGGTGGGCGATACAGC
>JAZKRQ010000002.1:0-48431 GCA_036628575.1 Halapricum sp. | reverse complement strand
TCAGGAGGCGGAAGGCGTCGGCGAGGTGACCGCCGAGCGGATCCGCGAGGTCGTCGGCAGCGAGTACGCGCCCTGACCCCGCTGCCCCATCTGAGCCGCACTGATTACCCCGTGCTCGCCCCCTTACGCCACAGTTAGCTAATCTATTTTCGTGTACTGGCCGATCGCTCCCGCATGGAGACACTGCCTGCTTTCGAGTTACCGAACGTCGGCGTCGGTCCGGATCCGCTGTCGCTGTCAGGCATCGACGGTGAAGTCGACTTCGTGATCCTGTTTCTGCTGCGGGACTACCGCTGTCCGAAGTGCAAGACACAGGTCCAGTGCGTGGCCGAGCGAGCGCCCGAACTCGAACGGCGCAACGCTGCTCCGATCGCGATACTGCCCGAGTCCCGGGAGCGGGCCGAGCGCTGGCAGGCGGAGTTCGACCTGCCGTATCCTCTGTTGGCCGACCCGAGCAAGCAGGTCGGGACCGAGTACGACCAGCCCCGGCAGTTCGGCGCGCTGGGTCGACTCCACGACCTCATCGGTCGGCTCCCGAAGGCGCTGTTGCTCGATCTCCGTGGCGACGAACCCCAGATCGTCCACGTCCACGAGGGAGAGTCCCCAGGTGACCGGGCCGACCCTGACGACCTGTTGTCGATACTCGACGACCTCAGGGCGTCGTTCGAGTTCGACTGTTCCCTCGTGGAGTGTTAGGACCCGGGCGATGACAGTAGGCTTTTGCCCCCGGAACGCACACCTCTGGGTATGTTCGGAGGCGGCGGCGGGGGTCTGAACCCGCGCAAAATGAAGCAGATGATGGAACAGATGGGCATCGATATGGAGGACATCGATGCCGAGGAAGTGATCATTCGAACCGGCGAAGAGGAACTGGTGTTCACCGACGCCGAGGTCCAGCTCATGGAAGCCCAGGGCCAGAAGACTTACCAGGTCGTCGGCGATCCCGAGTCTCGGGCGCTGGAAGGCGGCGAAAGCACCGATACTGAAGAGAGTGCCGACACCGACGAGAGCACCGGTGGCGATGCGTTCGACGCCCAGGACGTCGAGATCGTCGCCCAGCGCGGCGGCGTCAGCGAGAGTGAGGCCCGCGAGGCCCTGGAAGCGAACGACGGTGACCTCGCGGCTGCGGTCGCGGACCTAGAGTGACTGTCCTGCTAGTCCGTGAGGATCGGGAGTACCTCGTCGAACCCGGCGAGACCCTCGAGACCGATCTCGGCATCATCGAGGTGCCCGACGACCCCACCGCGGGCGACGTCGTCGAGTCGCATCTCGGGGAGACGTTTCGGGTGCAAGCGCTTCGGGGTCCGGACCTATTCGAGCACTTCGAGCGTACCGGCGCGCCGATGATGCCCCGCGATATCGGGCTCGTGATCGGTCACACCGGCGTCGCTGCGGGCGATCGAGTGCTGGACGCCGGCACCGGGACGGGCGTGCTCGCGGCCTATCTCGGTCGTCTCGGAGCTGACGTGACGACCTTCGAGCGTGACCCCGACTTCGCCGATGTGGCTCGCGAGAACATGGCGATGGCCGACGTGGCCGATCGAGTCGAGGTCAGAACGGGCGATCTGACTGACCATCTCGATGATCTCGTGGGTGAGGGATTCGACGTCCTGACGCTCGATACGGAAGACGCCGCGGCTGTCGTCGAGCGCGCGCCCACGCTGCTCGTCAGAGGTGGCTTTCTCGCGGTCTACTCGCCGTTCGTCGAGTCGACCCGGGATGTCGTCGCGGCCGCTCGCGAGGTCGGACTGACAGATATCGAGTCCCTGGAGACGATCCAGCGGGAGATGGATTTCGACGACCGCGGAGCGCGGCCCTCGACGGCCGGCGTCGGCCACACTGGCTATCTGACCTTCGCGCGGCGGCCCTGACATCCGCTCCCCGTGCGGTTTCGCATCTCGAATAAATATAACACGTGTAGCGTGTCATAGAATCATTCACAGCCGATTTCCTGCGGTGCAACCCGGGTGATAAAATGTTGATATAGATATGGTTACGGAAGGCAGTGCAAGATGTAGAGCGTGCATTCAGCAGCCGCCGATAGTGTGCTACAGACTCTCATTTCTGTTAGTTCTGTGTAGCGTAGTGAACGAGAGTCCGACGATGAGGCTTCCTATCGTCTTGGTGGAGACCGCGATGTGTGTGCCGGTCCAGTCTTAGTTGACGGCCTTGGAGAGTTCGGCACCCGCTTTGAACTTGACCACGTTTTTTGCCGCGATTTGGATCTCCTTACCCGTCTGGGGATTCCTACCCGTCCGTGCAGATCGCTTCGAGATACTGAATGAACCGAATCCGATCAGCGACAGTCTATCACCCTTCTTCAGGGCCTCCGTCGTCACGTTGATGAACGCATCAATCGCCCGCTTTGCGTCTGCTTCCGAGAGCCTGCTCTCCGAGTCACGTCCCGTTTCATCCGCGAGGTACTTCGCGTCAATTATCACGTCGGCATCCCGGCACTTGGCGCTGGCCTCGTCGCCTTTTCCGGGATTTAGATCGAGGGCGGCCGCAAACTCCGGGCACCAGTCGAATGTCACCGGCGAGTCGTCGGCAGGCCCCTTCCCGGACTGTGGATTTCGTCCCGTTCGTGCAGATCGCTTCGAGATACTGAACGAACCGAATCCGATCAATACGGCACTACCGCCTTCCGTCAGGGCGTTCGTCGTCGCGCTGGTAAACCCTTCGAGCGCCTTCTTTGAGTCCGCCTTCGAGAGCCCGGATTCGCTCGCCATTGCCTCAATCAACTCCGCTTTGTTCATCGCCGCCGCTGTTCCCGGGATTGTTCCCAGCCCCAGCCCGATGACTACCGTCCCGGTACCGACGGTCTGGAGTAGTCTCCGGCGAGATACCGTCGTCAGGCCACTAGAATCTTTCATTAGAGATAATCTTATAAAGATACACACATAAGCTATATAACCTTTCCGGAGGCGCAGCAGAGCAACTACTGGCAGGAATCACGGAGTATTCGAATCGGCATGGTACCTATCCGGCCGTATGTGACGATCCAATTTGCATATCGAGACCACTCGCCCGTGACCGATTCGCGCGTTCCATCTTGCACGCGACTCGTCGATCTATTTGGAAGGTGTCAGAAGTCGCGTGACCGATACAGAGGTTCTATGTGGCAAAGCGGTAACGATAGGGAGCGAGAGTTTATGATATGAACTGTTATCGGAGAAATCTCGGCAATCGAAGCTGATCACGGTCGTCGATATCGTGCGATTCCATCAATTTGAGTCGGGTGATGGCCGATGGGAGATCGATCTGTGAAGATGGCGTTTCATTCTCACGATCCGGACGACCACCCGAAGGAGACTGATCCTGCCAGAGACTATCGATTTCGATCTCCGTCTCGATGAGTCGGTTCCAGACCTCAGATCCGTCCGAACCCGGTTCCTGGGCTATTCCTGTTGCCTTCGTTTTGCCCTCGGCGTAGGCGAGCTCGACCAGACTTTGATCGTATGCCGAACTCGTTTGGGCTTTGAGCCGATCCAGCTCGTCCGGATGGTCTTGGTTTTCACCGAGCGCGACTGAGACGCCGAGCGCGAATGCCCGTTCGATACTCTCCTCGTCGGTGAGCGTCGACCACTCAGTCCCGTAGGTGGTTTCGTACATGAGAGGTCATCTCTGAACTTGCTTATCGGGGTGGACCCGGAGTCCAGCGTCGGTGAAGCTGAGTTTGTGAATGTCGGTGTCGATAGCCGTCCCGCGCATCTTGATGATCTGAAGCCCGCGCTGCATGCTTCCGGAGTCGTGATCGTAGAAGTTATGCAAGAAAATAACGCCGTCGGCGAGAAAGTGCTCGTCGGCGTACGATGAGGGATCGGTCGTCTCCGAGATTACCAGAGTCGTGGTGTCAGCCTGCTTCAGCCCGGTTAAGAACTGGAAGAAAGCCTCCGAATGATCCGAAAAGAAATATTTCAGGAGCATCGTCGAATCTATGACCAGCCGATCGATATCGTGTTCCGCAAGGAAGTTCTGAACCCGGCGAATCTGGTTTTGGGCGCTCGTTAGATAGTTCCCTTCCACCTCCTGGGTGAGAAGAAATTCGGTCTGGGTTTCGACCACGTTGAGAAACAACACCGGCCCGGACTCCAGCACACGACTGAACTCGAACGAATATCCAGCCATACTCTCTTTGAGCGCGTCCTCGGACTCGTGCATGGTGAGGTAGAGGCCATTTTCCTCGTTTTGGACACACTGGGTGATGAACTGAGCCGCGAACGTTGTTTTGCCAGCCCCCGGAGGACCGCTCAAGAGGTACAGTCCGTTTGCGGGCAATCCACCCTTGAGGAGCAAATCGAACCCCGGAACTCCTGATTCGGCACGCATAGTGTTAAATTACTAATACGTGGATGAAATAAGTTTGCATTCTCGAATGAGTGGCGGGTCGAGCGTTAATTTCACGGGTATAGTTACCGCCGGATTCAGAGGAATCTGGCTATGCAAGACTCGCGCCGTCCATCTTGCACACGAGTATTGACAAGACTCAGACAAACAGACCGTGCGAAGCTTTCTATGACACGCTCACACGTGGGCTATACCAGCGGTTCGACCAGGTCCCGGCCGGCGTCCAGCAGCGTCTCGACGCGCTCGGGGCTGTCGGCCTCGGCATAGACGCGGAGTTTGGGTTCGGTGCCGCTCGGACGGACGAGTACCCAGGTGTCGTCCTCGAAGGTAATCTTGAAGCCGTCGACGGTGTTGACGTCCGCAACGGTCGCACCGGCCAGCGTCTCGGGGAGCGCGCCATCGAGTTCCTCGAGGACGCCCTGCTTGCGCTCGTCTGGGCAGGCGACGCTGATGCGGTCCTGGAAGACGTGGCCGTGCTCGTCGTGGATGGCAGCGATCCGATCGTCGAACGGCCGTTCGGCTTCGGCGGCTGCGGCCAGCAGCGCGATCAGGACTCCGTCCTTGTTACGGAGGTGGCTGGTGATGCCGTACCCGCCGGACTCTTCGCCGCCCATCAGAGCGTCGTGTTCTTTCATGGCCTGAGCGACCCACTTGAAGCCGACGGCGGTCTCGACGACCTCTTCGCCGTGTTCGCGGGCGACCATGTCCAGGATACTCGACGTCGAGACCGTCCGAACTGCCGGGCCAGATCCGCCTTCGAGCATGTACTCGTAGAAGACGGCGTACTGGAGGCTCGGATCGAGGAATCCTTCCTCGGGCGTGACGACTGCGATCCGGTCGGCGTCGCCGTCGTTTGCGATGCCGATATCGGCATCTCCCTCGGTGACTTCCTCGATGAGGGCGTGCAGGCGGTCGGCCTCCGGTTCGGGTGGCGTTCCCCCGAACTCCGGATCGAGGTCACACCGAATCTCGATCACGTCGGCACCGGCCCGTTCCAGCAGGTCGCCCGTGACCTCCCGCCCGCTGCCGTGCATGGCGTCGTAGGCGATGGTGAGGCCGGTGAGATCGGTGTCGACGAACTCCAGCGCGTGTTCGAGGTACGGTTCGACGATGTCTTCCTCCGCGACCTCCCCGTATTCGTCTTCCGGGACGGGGTCGGGTTCGACGAGCAGTTCTTCCAGCCGGTCGGTAGCCTCGGGGAGCGCGGGTGCGCCCTCGCCAGGGATGAACTTCACACCGTTGTAGTTCGGCGGGTTGTGACTGGCCGTGATCATCAGCGCGCCCGCGAGTTCCCGGTCGCGGACGGTCCAGCCGACGACCGGCGTCGGGCAGTCGGACTCGCTCATCAGGACGTCGAAGCCGTTTCCGGCCAGCGTCCGGGACAGTTCCTCCGCGAACTCCCGAGAGGTGTCCCGCGCGTCGTAGCCGACGACGACGGGCGCGTCCTCGCCGGTCTCCTCAAGGTACGTTGCGACGGCCTGCCCCACCATCCGTACGCGTGGCGTCGTGAACACGTCTAGCGTCGCTCGCCAACCGTCGGTGCCGAACTCGATCGCGTCTACGTCAGCGTCGGTTCCCATACCACGGGGTCGTCTCCCCGCGAGCAAAAAGTTGCCGTCACCCGACGGGTGAGTCAGCCCCGCTGGCCGCTATGGCAGGCGCGGTTATACTGCCGGTTATAACTTTTCGCAAGTATTTCGGCACCCCGGGGTGCCGAAAATCTTCACGAACTTTTAGCCGGCAGTATTAGTCGTCGGCTCGATCGGCGTGACGGCCCCTGGAACGGTCTTTCTCGACTAGCCGGCGCATCGACTCCTCGATCTGGGCGGTCACGGCGCGTACTTCGAGGACTACGAAGCGCAGGAAATCGTCCTGCAGTCGCTGGGATAGTGACTGTCAGCAGTCGCTGTACTGCGTTCGACTAGGATTCGATCAGTCGTTCCTTTTCGGCCCGAGAGTACTGCTTGATCTCGTACTCGCGAGACATCGCCTTGCTTTTGCTCGGGTAGGACTCGACGTGGACCACCTCGACGGGCGTCCGGCCACGCGTGTACTTCGCTCCGTGACCTGCCTCGTGCTCGTTGACTCGTCTATCGACATCGGTCGTATAACCGGTATAGAACGTATCGTCGGCACAGTGGAGGACGTAGACGTAGTAGTCCTCTGCCATCGATCCTCAGGCTTCCTGGGCGCGTTGCCGCGCTACTTCGGCGATCCCGGCGTTGGCCGAACAATTCGGACACGCGAGTACCTCGCCGAACTCGTCGGCGAAGACGCGCGCGAACTGGTCCGAGACATGCGCGTTGCAATGATTACACTTGGGCATTCGTCACCGCCGGTCACTGCCGGCTTTTACTACTTGGAGAGGTGTTAAGAATACCCTTGCCCCAACATAGTTGGGTATGCAATCACGATCGGCGTCGAGAGCGCCCAGAAACGCCATCGCGGGTTATTCTCGTGTCCGTGCGTCATCAATACGGCGGGCGATCAAACCGGCTTGTGCGCCCGCGGTGAACCCCGCGTCCACGTTGACGACCGACAGCGCCGTACAGGACTGTAGCATCCCCGAGAGCGCGGCGTCGCCATCGCCGCCGTGACCGTACCCCGTCGAGACCGGGAGACCGATGATCGGAACGTCGACCAGTCCCGCAAGGACCGTCGGGAGCGCGCCTTCCCGACCCGCCGCGACGACCAGGACGTCCTGGTCACGGAACCGTTCGACCTGATCGAGTACGCGCGCGAGAGATGCCACCCCTACGTCGTCGACTCGCTCGACAGTCGCGCCCATCTCCCGGAGAACCGTCGCAGCCTCGCCGGCAGGGACAGCGTCACTGGTCCCCGCCGTGACGATGCCGACTGTCGCATCCAGTTCCGGTGCGTCGAACTCGGGGGTGTGCGCAACGAGCGTGCCCGCCCGTCGATCGTCGTTGACGGCGGCGTCCGGATATGCATCGTCCAGGCGGTCGTGGATCGCTTCGCGGTGGGCCGAATCGAGGCGCGTCGCAATCGCTCGGCCGGTCGTCTCCATCGCGGTCGCGACGATCTCGGCTGTTTCCGACGGCGTCTTGCCGTCCGCCAGGACGGCTTCGGGGACGCCGCTTCTGCTCTCGCGGGCCGCGTCGAACCGACCGGCCTCGCCGACCGCGTACCCTCGGAGTCGCGCCTCGGCCGCTTCCGGGCTCAGTTCACCCGCAGCGACCGCTTCGAGCAGTTCGCGCATGATTCGTACGTGTGTGCTCGCCGTACTCCTACCCATCGTTTCGGGTGCGGTCCGCCCCAATTGAGGACTCAAACCGGCGCGAGCGACCCGGAAACCGGGAACAAACGGGAACGCTTATAAACCATCCTCTGGAATACTCGCCCTGTATGGCAGACCTAATCGTCAAAGCCGCTGTCAAGGAAGCGCTCGATGACATGAACGTCGCCTCGGACTTCTACGATGCCCTCGACGAGGAAGTCGACGAACTGCTCGAAGACGCCGCTCGTCGCGCTGAGGCCAACGACCGAAAGACGGTCCAGCCCCGCGACCTGTAAGTCGAGGCATCGAACCGCGATTTTTTCGGCGCGCTACATACTCAATAGCTGACGGTCTATCGCGCCAGTCTGTGCCCCTTACCGTCCGTCGTCGTGGACGTATTCTAACGCCCGGTAGTACTGATCCCGATCGACGCGTTCTTCGAGTTGCTCGAGCCGCTCACGGACCCTGTCCGGGGTCATGGCGAAAAGTACGCAATCAATAATGATAGTTCTTTCCCGCCGAACGGGGATGACAGTCACCATATCCAGGAGGACGAGATTTCAGTCCGCAGCAGCTTCTTCTCCCGCCATCTCGGTGTCCGGATTCCGGATCCAGAGGTCCCCGAACAGGTCGTCCTGGCGGAGCCGGACTCGTCCGCGGTGAGACAGGAAGAGCAGTCCGAGGAACGTCTCGACGCGGGAGCCGGCCGCCTGTGCTACCTCTCGGTAGAGCACTTCCGCACGGCCGGCGTCGTAGTGTTCGGCAACGGCCTCGTAGACGGAGTCGATGATCTCGTCGATGTTCTCGGCGTGGGCCGCCCCCGTCACGTCAGCCGCCGAGGGCTCGTCATCCATCCGCATGTCGTCTGCCGCCCGGTAGTCCAGTTCCTGGGTGCCGCGGGAATAGCCGTGGGGAGAGTCGCTGGTGTCGTACTCGCGGGACTCCTTCCACCAGTTGCCACGCTCGGCGTCCCGGAGTTCGTGGACGAGTTCGTCCAGCGTCTGTGGCATGCCGCGGGCCCGTTTCCGTTCGAGCCGTCGGTCCATCTCGGCGTCCAGTTGATCGAACGGATCGACGCCCAGTTCCTCGTCGCCCAGCGGCTCCTCCCAGGGCTCGGCCGCCTCGAAGGCGTTTTCCTCGGGCTCATCATCCTCCAGCATCGCATCGCTTTTCATGCGCACGAGAAGACTCGCGTAAAATAGCGCCCGGCCAGACGTCCTGAGGTCGGCCTCTTCGAGCGCATCGAGGAACTTGTCGGTCACCCTGACGACGTCGATGTCCCAGGGGTCGATCTCGCCGTCCTCCGCGAGCTGGACGAGCACCTCGACCGGCTCGGCGTCCTCCTCGCCCGGCGTTTCGGGACCGGGCGGGCCGCCGGGTCCGCCCTGATCGCCACCGGTCGCGAGGCTGGTCCCGCCATCCGGGAGACTCCGCTCGTTCCGGCTCGAGTCATCATTCCGGTCGCGGTCTTCGTGGCCTGTTATGTCCAGTGGAATATCGTCATCAGTCATCTGCAGGTACACCTCCAGTACTCAGGTCGATCCCGGTCACCGCCGAGACGTTGTCGCCCTGCATCGTCACGCCGATCGCCCGCTCGGACCGCTCCAGCATCGCCGACCGGTGGGAGACGACCACGAACTGCGCGTCCCCGGCCAGTTCGTCGACCATCTCCCCGACCAGTTCGGCGTTAGCGGCATCCAGGAACGCGTCAATCTCGTCCAGCGCGTAGAACGGCGCGGGGTTGTGTCGCTGGATCGCAAAGATGAACGCCAGGGCTGTCAGCGACTTTTCCCCGCCGGACATCGCGTTGAGCCGCTGGATCGGCTTGTCCCCCGGCTGAGCCTTCATCGTCAGCCCGCCCTCGAAGGGGTCGTCCTCGTTCTCCAGATAGAGGTGGCCTGTCCCGTTGGAAAGCTGTTCGAAGATCGATTCGAAGTGACCGTTGATCGATTCAAAGGACTCCATGAACGTCGCCTTCTTGCGGTCCTCGTAGGTCTCGATCCGGTCGCGGATCCCGTCGGCCTCCTCCTGTAAGGTCCCGCGTTTGTCCTCGAGATCTTCCAGGTCGGCCTGGACCTCGTCGTACTCCTCGATGGCGAGCATATTCACTGGCTCGAGCGCCTCCATCTCGCTTTCGAGGCGACCGATCTGTGACTCGACAGTATGGTGATCGGGGATTTCCTCGGGATCGTAATCGCCGACTTCGCTCTCGAGTTCGTCGATCTCCCAGGACAGGCGTTCCGCGGTCTCCTCGAGTTCGTCGAGGCTGCTCTGGACGCGACCGACAGCTTCCTTCTGCTCGTCGCGGGCGTCCTTGGCTTCGCGCATCTCCTCGCGGAGATCCTCCCTGTCGGCCTTCAGATCGGCCAGTTCTTCTTCCAGTTCCTCGACAGCCGCCTCCTTCTCCGCGAGGATTTCCTTCTGGTCCTCGATCTTGCTCTCCAGTTCCGCGATGCGTTTCTGCTGGTCCGCCTTGCGGTTCTGGGCGGTCTCGATGGTCTCGTGGAGGTCGTCGATAGCGTCCTCGGCGTACTCCTTCTCTAGCTCTTTCTCGTTCAAATCGGCGTCGAGGTCGTCGACTCTGTCCTGCAGGTCGTCGATCTCGGCCTCGATCTCCTCGGCTTCGTCTGTCAGGTCCGGCAGCTCGGAGTCCTCTATCTCCGCTTCGAGGTCGTCGATCTCGGCCTCGATAGCGTCGATGGCCTCTTCTTTGTCCTCGATCTCGGCCTCGATCTCGTCCATCCGGTCGGAGACCTCCGCGCGGTCGGCCTCGATTTCCGCGAGGGCGTCCTCCAGGTCGGTGATCCGCTCGCGAACCGACTTGCGCTCGGCCTCGCGCTTCTCGATCTCGCTGTCGATGTCCCGGACCTGCTCGGCGGCGTCTGACCTGCGGTCGCGGGCGTCCTCCAGGCGGTCCTCGACGTCCCTGATCTCCGCGCGGACGTCCTGACGCTTGTCCTCCAGTTCGTTGATCCGCTGGGCGACCCGTTCGAGCTTGCCCTCGCTGCCGGCGAACGAGTACCGGGAGCCGCTCTGGGAACCGCCGGTCATCGCGCCGCTCTTCTCGACCAAGTCTCCGTCGAGAGTCACCAGCCTGAACTCGCCCATCAACTCGCGGGCAGTCTCCATGTCCTCGACGACCAGCGTGTCGCCCAGGACATAGGAGAACACGGCCGCGTACTCGCTGTCGAAGTCGACGAGCTTGTACGCGAAGTCGACCACGCCGGGGTGGTCTGGTTTGGCAGGCAGCGCCCGGTCCTGCATCTTCGTGATCGGCAGGAACGTCGCCCGCCCGGCGTTACGTGACTTGAGGTATTCGATACACTGCTGGCCGACACCGTCGTCGTCGACCACGACGTGGGCCATCCGTCCGCCAGCCGCGGTCTCACAGGCCGTGGCGTACTCGCCGCCGACGCTTCCGAGCTGGGCGACCGTTCCGTGGACGCCGTCTTTGTCGGCGTTGAGGATCGTCGTCACCGCCCGCCCGTAGGAGGTGTCACCCGAGTCGTCGGCTTTTGCTTCCAGCTGTGCGTACTCCTGCTGGCGCGCGCTGATCTCGTCTTCCAGTTCCTCGAGTCTGGACTGCAGGCCCTGCTTTTCCTCGGTGAGGTCCTCGACTACGTCCGTGATAGTCTCGCGGTTCTTCCGGGCTTTCTCCAGTTCGGTCTCCAGGTCCTCGATCTCGGCTTCGATCTCGGGGATCCGTTCCTCCGCTTCCTCGATCTCGGCCTCCTTCTCGCGTTGCTCGTTCGAACGCCTGCGGGCCTCGTCCAGCAGTCGATCCTGCTCGCGCTGGAGGTCGTTTCGCTCGGACTTCGCGTCTTCCAGATCGGCCTTGCGCGCTTCCAGTTCCGCACGGACGTCCTCGTACTCCTCGCCGAGTTCCTCGATCTCAGCCTCGACGGCCTCCAGTTCGGCCTCTCTCTCCTGTATCTCCGCCATCAGCGAGGACTTCTCGACTTTGATCTCGCGGATCTCCCCCTCCAGGTCGTCGATCGTCTCCTGCTTGCGGTCGATCTCGACGAACGCCTGCCTGCGCTCGTTCTCGGCGTCTTCCAGCTTCTCTTCGGCGGTCTCGATCTTGTCCTCGATACGGGAGATCTCGCCTTTGACCTCCTCGATT
The DNA here is from genome assembly GCA_036628575.1 of Halapricum sp. Taxonomy (GTDB): domain Archaea; phylum Halobacteriota; class Halobacteria; order Halobacteriales; family Haloarculaceae; genus Halapricum. Next base: position 36,723 of record JAZKRQ010000002.1, on the reverse strand, counting down.
TCGCGTTTGATCCGTAGCTGCTCGTCCTCGCCCTTGCGCTCGATCTCGCGATTTAGCTCCGCGAGGTCGTCCTCGAGGCGGACGACCTTCCCCTGGCGCTCGTCGAGTTCGGTCTGCAACTCTGCCAGTTCGTCCTCGCGGTCTTGGATGTCCGAACGGACCTCCTGGAGGTCCTCGCGTTTGTCCTCCAGTTCGGCAGCCTTCCGGTAGCCCTCGTACTCTTCCTTTTGCTCGCGCAGCTGTTGGTATTCGAGGGCCGTCTCGCGTTCGTCTTCGAGCTGGTCGAGGCGGTCCTGTTTCTCCTCGATCCGGAGATCGGCTTCCTCGATCCGGTCCTGAACGACCTCCAGTTCGTCGAAGGCGTCCTCCTTTTTCGCGTCGAACTCCGCCACACCGGCGATCTCGTCGATGATCTGCCGGCGGGCGTGGGGAGTCATGTTAATGATCTCGGTCACGTCGCCCTGCATGACGACGTTGTACCCTTCGGGGGTGATCCCGGCCTGGGCCAGCAGGTCCTGGATGTCCGAGAGATTGACCGAACGACCGTTGATATAGTAGTAGGAGTAGTAGTTATCGTCGGTCTCCTTGACGCGGCGTTTGATCGTGATTTCGTCGACGTCGCCGATCTTCTCGGTACCGGCGGCGTTGACGATCTGTGGCCGTTCGAGCGTTCGATCAGTGTTGTCGAGCACCACCTCCACGCTGGCCTCGCGTTCGCCGGCCGAGTCGACGTCCTCATCGTGGTGGCCGGGATTGTAGATGAGATCCGTCAGTTTCTCGGCGCGGATCCCGGAGGTCCGGGCCAGCCCGAGCGCGAAGAGGACGGCGTCGATAATGTTGGACTTGCCCGAACCGTTGGGGCCGCTAATAGTAGTAAAGTCCTCGTAGAAGGGGATCCGCGTCTTCCGACCGAAGCTCTTGAAGTTGTCAAGTACGAGCTCTTTGATGTGCATGGGGGGTCAGCTGTCCGGCGACGCCGTGTGGGCACCCTGTGGCGTCACGCGATGATGATGTCCGAGTCGCTTTCCGTCGATTCCTCGTCGTCTGTGGCGTCGGGTTCCTCCCTGTTATCTCCTTCGGCCGGTTCCGTCGACTGCTCCTCGATATCGGACTCCGAGTCCGGGCTGAACCCGATGTCCTCGTCGACGGCGTTCTCCAACTCGCGAATGCGAACCTTGCACTCGACGAGTTCGTCGGTCAGGCCGTCGACGGTGGCCTGCAGTTGATTCACCTGCTCTTCGAGTTCCTCGACGCGGTTGCCGCACATGTTGCTAAGCCCTTTCTCTGCCCGCATAAACTTACGTCAGACATTCACATAGCGGCTGACACTAGTCTGACGGTTGCAGGGCCCCCGAAACAGACCCCTCTTCCAGGAACGCCGTCTCGTAGCCCTCGTGTCTGGACAGTTGTGTCGGCGTCTGGACAGTAATCGTCAGCGCGTCGCCCGCGGCAGGAGCCCCGGGCAGTTCCGCCCGGTAGTGAGCACCCAGATCGGGGCCGATTGCGCCGGTCAACTCGCCGTCGAAGCCGACGCCTTCGACCGTCGATGACAGCGAGAACCCGGGGATGGAAAAGCGGTTGTACGGCGTCCGCGGGGAAACGATCAGCGTCGACTCCTCGACTGTGGCGACGAACTCAGCGTCGCCAATGGATCCGACAGTGATCGGTGAACCCGGCATCTCGGCGGTCGTCGGCGCGAACGCCAGCGGCATCGACATCCCCATCGGAGAGACGGCAGCACGTTCTCCCGCTTGCTCGTCGAACGTCGTGTAGTCGATCCCGTTTTTTTCGTCTTCACTGTACTCGAAGCCGAATTCGGCGGTGATCGACTCCTCGAACAGACCGTCGAACCCGCCGACCGTCGCGGCGTCGACGGCTGGTACCTCGACGGAGACAGCGTAGGTGCCGTCGCCGTCGAGGGACATGTTCTCCCCGAAGTGGAATCCCATGTTCTGGCTCAGCATCGGCCAGGCCCGCTTGCTGTCGATCTCCTCGCCGTCCCGAGCGATAGTGAACGTCGGCTGACTGAGCACCGGGACGACGGTCCCACTGTCGGGCTCCCACGTCGAGGCCATCAGGTGGACGCTGTGGCCGTTCTGAATCTCGGCCTTGCTGGTTCGGGCGTTTGTCACATTCCAGAAGCGGTGTGGATACGAGTAAAACAGGCCCACAGTGCGGTCGCCGACCGTCTGGGTGCCGATCATCTCCATGCCCTCGACGTGGGTCGGCCGGTAGACCGCGTCCGGGCGGTCCTCCAACACGGACGGCTGAATGCCCGTCGAGCGCTCTTCGAGCAGTCCCGAACAGCCGGCGACGCCGACCGCCACAGTCCCGGCGCCCGTGCGAATGAACGTCCGTCGTCTCATCGCCCGTTCTCGGGACCGGATCGACAATAGGGGCACGGTTCCGGTCACGCTGGCCGCGGAGGATCGACACGATTCGGACTACGCTGGCCGCGGCAGGGCGCGCCGCTCGCGGGGCGGCAAGAGGTAGTTCCCCCGCCGGAGGACCGTCATGTACTGGAGGATGCCGTTGTTGTGTCGCGTACCGACTCCGTCGGCCTCGGCGGCGTCAGTACCGTTCATCGACTCGCGCGTCTCGACGAAGTCGGCGATCTCTCGCTGGAGTGCCAGAAAGTGCAGACCGGCCTGCTCATCGTCCGTCGAGTCGAAGTCCCGCCGTAGCATGATCGGGGCCCCCTTCTCGCGGGCCGCCGCGTTCTTCTGTGCGTGGCCGACGAATCCCTTCTCGCGGGCGGCCTCGTCGTGGGCCGGACACGCGTTAACGCCGCTCGCGGCCCCGAGGTTGTCGCCCGGGCCTTCGACGCGCTCCTCGTCGGCGTGAGCGGGGCAGAACATCTTGCCAACGCGCTGGTAACGACTGTCCTGGTTGTACCACTGATCGAGGTGAAGTCGAATCTTTGAGACGTGCTGGGTCGTCCCGCCCTCGTAGGGGCCGGACTGGATCGTCACGCGATCCTCGGTCGCCTGGTTGCCTTTGAACCCGGACTTGAACCCCATGTACATCGGCGCGTCCTCGTCGACCGCGCCCTCGGGGATGCCGTCGACGTCGTCGTTTTCGGCGGGCAGACCGTCGCCGATGAAGCCCGTTCGGCGCTCCTGGAACTCCAGTACGTCGTTCAGGGTCGCGTCCATGGAGCGGTCGTTAACCGTTTCGCGGTCGCCCCGCAGTGCCTGTCCGGCTTCGAGAACGACCTCGGCGTGATCGCTGGTAAGGTGGACGATCACGTCCGGTTCGTCCGGCTCGGGGTCCTCGAAGTCCGCTAATGGTTCTGGCCGCGGGAGGTCAACACTCGCCGGGGAGGTGTCGAAGCGGTCGAAGTACCGCCGCGAGTAACCGACCGTGAACAGCAGTCCCTCGTTCGACCACTCGTAGGCACGTTCGAGACTCCGGAAGGCGTCCTCGACGGTCTCGCGTTCGTCGTCGGTCGGCGTGGCCGCCCCGCCCCGGGTTTCGGCCCCGTCGTAGTCGTAGTACAGGAGGACGTGGTGACGAGGACTCCGGTGGTTGCCGTGGTCGTCGGTCGAAAGGAAATCGTTCCAGGCGTGCTGGCGGGCCGGCAGCGACGATGGATCGCCGCCGGCCGGGATCGACGGGGGCTCGCCGCGGTCCATGCAGGCCGCGAGAGCGCTAGCTCCCCCGATCGCTACCGCCGCCTTCGCGAACTCCCTGCGTGAGATGCCACGCTCTGCCATCATTCACCTTCAGGACTTCACCGAAAAGGCCGTTGCGGTCCGTGAGATACGATCACACGGAATCGTCAGGGTCATGGCGTTCGGCCATCCGACGGGCTTCGGCGGCGTAACGCTGCCGGTCTTCCGGTGCGGCTGTCCCGAGCTGTTCGGGTTCGACGTCGAGGGCAGCCGTCGTCTCGCGGTGATCGCCGGTGAAGCTGGTCAGTGCTCGTTCCTTCCGGAAGTAACGCTCGCCGTCGGGCGTCGCGTAGACGAGGATAATCAGGTTCTGCTCGTCATCCGAGTAGGTTCGCTCGACCAGCCAGACGCGGACGCTCTCTGAGGACATACGTTCATTACCGGGATAGCGGGAAAGGCTACTCTTCGAGTCGATCAGCGTCGTTCGGGCCAGTGATATTCATCGGGCGCAGCCACAGCGCCCACAGGAGGATCACGCCGAGGCCGTACCCGCCGTACCAGACGAACGTTCCGACGGTCCCGTACCCGATCTGGGTCAGCGCGTACTTCGAGAGGCCCGGGACGAGGACCATCGCCGCGATGAGAGCCCCGCCCGTGAGCAGTTTCGATCGGTCCATCGAATCCCAGTCGGGGTCGAACGGACTTGTACCCACTGTTCGCTCCATCGGTTTGCGGACGGTGTAGCGCGACGTCGCTGGCGGCGACGTTGATGCGATCGTCCGGTGCCCGAACTCGGAACTCCGTCCTCGGTCAGAGTTCGCCGATCGCCTGCGAGCGCAGTTGTCCGGGCATCTGGACCCCGTGAGCGTCCATCCGGGAGACGATCCGCTTGGCTTCCGTCGCCGAGAGGTACTTGTCCTCGACAGCGGCTCGGACGACGACGCCGAAGCTACCCGCGACCTCAGCACCGAGTCCCGCTGCCAGCGCACGGAGCCGACGGTCGTCCGTGAGTATGAGAATCGGGCGGTCGTCGTCGATAGAGTCGTCGAACAGTCCACCGAGCAGCGCAGCCTCGTATCCCTGGGGATCGATCCCCAGGGCGCTGCCGGCCCGCTCGCGGACTTCGGGCCTGACGGACGTGATCACCGTGGACTCGTCGAGGAACCCGGCGAGGTTGGTCGCGGCGGGTTCGGTCGTGATCTGGGCCCGGACCGCCGCCGGCACGACGAGCGCGGCGTCGAACCACTCCAGCAGGTCGATTTCACCGATCTGACCCAGATCGTACAGGACGGTCGGACCGACGTGAACGAACGTCATATTTCGGTGACGGTCTGGGCGTCGTCGGCCAGTTCCTCGGGAGCGTACTGAGCCGTGAGGTTCTTCTCGTGGGCGATCTCCAGCCAGTCGGCGATCGTGCAGTCGGCGATATCGGCGGCTTCACCGACCGAGACCTCGCCGGTCTGGTAGCGCTCGACTGCGGCCCGGATCCGGAGCGTCTCCAGCCCCTCTCCCAGGGCTTTCTCGATGGTCGTTTCCCTGTCATCTCCGAGTAGGTCGGCGACGGCCTCGACGTCGGTGTCTGTCTCTTCGGCAACGTCAGCGCTGATCGACGGCATATGCTCCGACCTAGACCGGAGACCCTCTTGAAGCTGGGGGGCGATCACGTCCTGCAACCACCCGGTTTTTGGTCCCGCGCACGCTCTCTCCGACAATGACCGACGAGGCGACCGTGTTCGTGCCGGGGCACGTAACGGGCTTCTTTACCGTCCACCGGGACGACGATCCGACGAAGGCCGGTTCGCAGGGGGCCGGCGTCACCCTTTCCGACGGTGTCGGCGTGACGGTGGAGCGGGCCGACGACCGACGCGTCGAGTTGAACGGACAGCCGGCCGATATCGAGGCCGTCGAGACCGTTCTCGACACGCTCCGGGCCGAGGCGGCCGTCGTGGCGGAGACGCCGCTGCCGATCGGGGCTGGGTTCGGCGTTTCCGGTGCGTTGGCGCTCGGGACAGCGATCGCTACCAATCGCGTCTACGAGCGGGATCTCTCCCGGAACGAGCTGGTGACCATTGCCCACGGCGCGGAGGTCCAGGCCGGTACGGGACTGGGCGACGTCGTCGCCCAGGCCGCCGGGGGGATGCCTATCCGGCTGGAACCGGGCGGCCCGCAGGACAACCTGATCGACGCGATCCCCTATCGGCCGCGCGTGGAGTACATCACTATCGGCGAACTCGACACCGCCGAGATCATCGGTGGCGACACCGACCGTCTCTCCCAGGCCGGAACCGAGGCCCTCTCGCGGATCGTTTCCGAGCCGACACCCGAGCAGTTCGTCTATGCCTCCCGACGGTTCGCCCGCGAATCGGAACTGCTGACCGACCGAATTCGAGGGGTGATCCTTGACGTCAACGAGGTCGGGGGGAACGCCTCGATGGCGATGCTCGGCGAGACTGCCTTCGCGCTCGGAACTGGCCTTTCGGACGCGGGATACGAGCCAAATGTCTGCCGGGTTGACGCCGCCGGGGCGCGACTCGTGTAACGAAAAGAGGACATCGTTGAACAGTTCGAGCGAGGTTCATGTCGCACGTAACAGGAGCCGTCACCAGACGACTCTTGTACCCGCCGTCCCGTAGAGCGGGCAAGATGGCACCCGACACCGTCCTGTTCGATCTCGACAGCACGCTCTGTCGCTCGACCCAGGACGACGAGCGGATTCACGCCGAGGCCTTCACCCGAGCGGACATCGAGCCGTTCTGTGACGTAGCGACGGTCAGGGAAGTCGCGCCGACGATCAAAGACGCCGAGGACGACCGGGACTTCTTCCGTCAGGTGTTTGAGCGGGTCGCCGAGCGGGTCGGTGCGGCGCCGATCGACGCGGATGCGCTCGCGGCGGCGACGCTTTCGGTCAAAGACGACGCGGCCGTCGAGTGGCGACCCGGGGCGAAGGCGGCCCTGGCACGTGCCCGAGAGCAAGCGACGGTCGGACTCGTGACCAACGGCAGCCGAGAGAGTCAGCGGACGAAACTTGACGTGCTGGGGATCGAAGACGCCTTCGAGACGGTCGTCTACGCCGGCGACGAGGCCGAAGCCAAGCCCAGCCCCGCGCCGTTCGAGACGGCCCTGGCGGAGATCGGCGAGCAGCCCGCAAACGCGCTGTACGTCGGCAACGACTATCGGACCGACGTGATTGGCGCAAAGCGTGCGGGGCTGGCCGCCTGCTGGGTCCCGGGCGAGCGAGATCTCGACGCGCCGGACGATCCGGCTCACACGCCCGACTACCGACTGGACTCGCCCCGAGAGCTGGCGTCAGTCTTTTAATCGTCCTCGCATTGACTGGTTCGACATGGCTGGTGGGGAAAAGTGACAGCACACTGTAACAAGCTGTGGGGGAGTAGACGAAGGAGTGTGTCCGAGTGTACATCCAGTCCATCGGGTTCAGTTCGGTCCTAGTCCGTGGGTTCCTCTTCGGCGCCCACCACCTGCGTCGCTGTCCCGGCCTCTGATTGGGTGATGACACCAGCATCCTCATCAACCTCGAACCGTGGATGGACACTCCACACCGCCGGATATGGATCGGCATCCGGCGGGAGACGGTCAAGGTCAAACCCGTCGGGGGCGTCCTCGATTCGTCGATAGAGCGTTTCGAACTGGTCGCGCTGGAGCGGCCGCGTCTCGTCTCTGTCTTCGAACTGAATGATGACGCGAGCGTCCTGTACATCATGGAGAAAATACAGGTAAAGCCGAGTATGACGCGGCAGACAGCGATGTCGAATGCTGGATTCACGTCGACGTCTCCTACCAGAAGTACGCCTTCGGTGTCGGGAACAGAGTGTTCGAGTTCTCCAATGAACCGACGAAAAGCGAAATCGCGTCGGCTGTCACGCAACTCCAGTCGTAGGCTGCTGACTATCGATCAGGGATCGAAGTGGTAGATGTAGGGGTGATCAGCCTTCTCGGCGGGCATAATTTCTTCAAGTAGGTCGCGAACCTCGGATTTGGAGGGTGCACTGGTGATAATCCAGTCACCGTAAATCGCCACATAGGCCTCATTGAGTCCTAATTCACGCAGTTCCCGACCCAAGCTTCGAGCACGGGTCTTTCCCATCTCCTGATGGTAAACCCGCTCCAGTTCGTCGCTTTTCTGCCGCAGCTGCTCAATCTCCGACGCGTATCGCTCTCGATTACGCTTGTTCTTCATGTAAAAGCGCAACTCTTCGGCGTCCGTCTTTTCGTCTTCCTCGGGCGCTGGAAGCGAGTCGATTATGCCGAAGCGATGTTTGGCCTCCTCGTACTCGTCGTCGATGTCGGTACTGAGTGACCCTCCGAAAATGATGTCCTTGACTCCGACCCACCCATCGTAGATGATTTCGCCTTCGAACGGCAGCAGAGCGACACTCGAAACTGGGACTGGAAGTGCGGATTCATCCCACAGTTCGGCGAACGGAAGCCGAGCCGGGCGGACTGCGTATGCTTTCGGCGGTTCTATCCAATCGAGAAAGATCGCATCGTCCGCTCGATAGCGGACGACGACGAACTCTCCGGCGACGAAGTCAGTCCATGCTGCGACCTGTTCGAGATCGGCCTCCGACAGGCTGGGAGGGTTCTCTTCAACGAAACCCTCTATCAAATCCGTCGTCGACTCGTTGTACAGCGTGTTTCGGAGCGGAAGAAGCTCGTCAGTGTAGTGCTGTTCGAGATCAGCGACCGTTTCGATCTCTTCGATGACATCGAATCGGTCGTTGACATACACCAACAGATGGGCGTACAGGTCTAGAAACCGTTGCTCACTCTCTTCGGATAGCCGTCTGTCGGCTTCACTCATTGGTCATAGACATATTCACGGTCACACTAATCAGGTGTTTCGAACTCTAAGCAAGCCTGTCATCGATACTCGGAAATCGTCCGATACGGGACGTAGTACCCGATCTCATCGATCCACGTCGACAGCCACCCGTCAGCAGTGGCTTCATCGATCTTCCCACCATCCATAGCAGCCAAGAGCACACCGACTGATCCGACAATGGTCACACCCTGTTCTTTCGCGAACGACCGGGCATCCCCGTCGTCGGTCAGTAGGCGCCCGTCCTCTGCGTCTGCCAAGGCGAACGCTTGTGCCTCGCCAGGATCGAGATGATCACTGACGACCGCCTCTCTATTTGCGATGATGTCCGAAATCGTCGCGACTGGAATCTCGTCGTCGAGTGTATCGAGTGCTGACTGAAGATACGGATGGTCGTCGACGCCGTGTTTGAGCTCCTCACGAACGACTGGTACCGTACAGATTCCAGAGAGGTCAGCAACTACCCACAGCTGATCGATGTACGCAAAATTCGAGAGGACAGTCGTGTTCAAGACGCTCGGGTTCGCTGGGAGATCGTTACCTGTCATTTAGCACGTGACTCCTCATCAGACGAGTCCTCATCATCGAATTTGAGTTCGCGTGCTGCCTCTACCTCGTAGGCTGCGTCGTCTTCGTCACCGAGCCCGAGGCGAAGTTCAACACCGTGCTCACGGAGGATGTCACGCATCGTCCAGCGGTCGACATCAGCGAGTCTCGCGGCATCACCGAGTGTGATCCGCTCGCGTTCGTAGAGAGCAACTGCAGCTGCAATGCGCTCGTTTTCGTGGTCCTCGAAGTATTCACGGACGAACTCCCGTAACGCATCGCTCTTGCCCCCGAACACACCAGCTTCGACAGCCCCCTCAATGAGGAGGTCGAGGTCGTCTGGATAGGACCCGGTGATTCGTGCCATTGTTGTGTCCTAGACTACGTATTCATACTATTTATGAACTGCGTCGGAATGCCATATGCATTGATAGTGATTACTGTAGGTCTGTTCCACATCGACCGCACGCAGCCGTGCGGTCGTAGCGGTAAATCGCTACAGTAATCACTATGAGATGGCCGGTCTCAACTTCTGCTCGTGTACGCTGGATTCACGAAATCCACGAACAACACCGTGGATTCGACCTTGTACTCCACGAGTTCTACGAATTTCTTGTACGCCCATTGCTGGAACTGTGAGCCGTTGGCTATGTTTTCGCGGATATGCGTCAGGTCCTCGAAAATGATGCCGTCCACATCAGCGATGTGAGCTTCTTCGATGAGTTCGTTAGCGCGGTTGTGTAGCCAGTCAAGCGACCAATCCGCAAATTTACTGCTGATGGATTTGATGGTGAGGTGAACCGAGCGTGTTCCTGTCTGTTGTAAGCGGCCACGGCGTTGCTCGTACTGGTCGCGTTTGTGGTTGAGGTAGTCAGCACTGCCGATGAACGCACCTGTCGAGGTGACGGCGAACGCGCCGGTCACGTTCAAGTCCACTCTCAAAACCACTCCGTTTTGGTCGTGGTCGTCGTTGAACGTCGCACTTCGCTTGTCGTAGACGACACTCCACGACTCAAAGTGTGGTTGACTCGTCTTCTCACCTTTCTTCAACTTCTCAACACCGCTATCGACGGCTTCGATAGCGCGACGGATACCTTTCTGGACGAGATCTGCGGTAAGGTTGGTTTCCGCACGCAAGTCGCCGTAGAGTGCATCTTCGGCCTTGCTTTTGCTGGTGATACAGTAGTCGTCGTAGCGCCACGCTCACTCACTTGTGCGGTTGGCGCAGTGCAGGAATTGGTTTTTAGCTGTCGGGAAGAGAATCCCCCGTCCGCAAGGAGCGAACCGACGGTGAGCGAGTAGGGCGGGGATGAATCGCTCGACAATCTCACCCACAAATTTTACTTACGACGCTACCGATAATCTGGGTACGGCGTATGGATTACACCTACAAGTTCAGGTTGCTCCCGACGAGCCATCAGCGGGAGCGACTGGACTGGGTGCGAGATACTGTACGCCAACTGTACAACCACGCACTCCACCGTTACAACCGTATTCCGGTATCCAACGGCACTGTCAAACAGCGTGTTCGGCAAGTCCGTGGCGAACTCCCCGAGTTGAAAGACTGGTGGGACGGCCTCGATACCATCTACTCGACCGTCCTCCAACACGCGGTCGAGCAAATCAAAACCAACATCGACAATCTCGGCAAACTCAAACAAGCCGGGTACAACGTCGGGTCGTTGACCTGGAAAGCACCACACGAGTACCGCAGTTTCACCTACCGGCAACGGGGCTTCGAACTCGATGAGAAGAGTGGTCCCGACAACCGTGGGACGCTGGTACTCAAGAAAGTAGGCGGCGAAACTCTGTACATCCCGGTACGACTTCACCGTGACTTGCCCGAGACAGCAGACGTGAAACACGTCACCATCAAACAAGACAAGACTGGCGCATGGGACGCCTGCCTCACCATCGACTATCCGACACCAGACACACCCGCTCCGGCCGACATCGACACGGCTGATACAGTGGGTATCGACCTCGGTATCGGGTCGTTCATCCACGATTCAGACGGTCGGACTATCGACAGACTCGATCTGTCGGCCGACCGGGAACGACTCGAACGCGAGCAACGAAACCTCTCCCGGAAACAACATGGGAGTAATAACTGGGAAACCCAACGCCGCTGTGTCGCAGAAATCCACCAGCGAATGCAGAACAGGAAGCGGGATTTCAAGCACAAACTCGCGGCGTTCTACACCACCGAGTACGATGCCGTGTTCGTGGAAGATTTGAACGTGAAGTCGATGCTTGAGAGAGTCCGGGACGGACGGAATACGCACGAGGTTGGATGGCGCGATTTCATATCACTCCTCAAACACCACGGGCGGAAACGTGGCTGTCACATCGTGGAGGTTCCGCCGGAAGGGACGACCAAAGAATGTGCGAACTGTGGTGTTTCGTCGGACAAGCCGTTGTGGGTGCGCGAGCATTCCTGCCCGGCGTGTGGGTACACGACTGACCGGGATTATAACGCCGTCGCCAGAAATCAGAGATTTCTGGCTGCCCGCCAGACGTAGTCTGGCGACCGCGTTGAACGTGTGGCAACGCGGATTGGAGACACTAGGAGTGGTTCACTCCGAAGGCACGCCTGCGGAGACTGGCACCGCTGTGGACACAGAGACACAAGCCGTTGACGTGTCTGCAAGTGCCGTCGTGGAAACAGGAAGCCCCTGCCTCAAGGAACCAGCGCTAGCTGGTGAGTAGGCAGGGGTAGTTCACTCTGATGGAGGTCGCCACGATGCTGTTCGGGAACGGTGAGTTTGATGGGAACAGTACGCCATGGCGCGTCGTCTTCCATCGTATTTCACATTAAAACCTACTACCTAACAAAAATTTATATAATAGTAGGGAGTCAGAAATGCCATCGAACGTGGAAGGCATCAGCAAGTGTCGGCTTCCTCCACGGGGTCAAGCCCCGTGGCATCCGCCTCGTTCTTCTGTGAATTCCTCGCCCTCCGAGTGGGCGACTGCTGTCACGCCCCCAGTCAGCCACTCTTTCCAGATATAAATACATATACTATATCGAGAATTTAATCCAGAAATATTTTAAGCCCTATAGTAAAATACAGACATGCAATGAAAGATAGAAATAATATCTATAGAAGAGATATCTTGAAAAAAGTTGGTGGCACAGCAACTGGTATGAGTATGATGGGCACTGCAGGGACGGCTGCTGCAGACCCAAAAGATGGGAATGGCGGCCATGCAGGCAAAGGGGGAGAAATCGATGCTGAAACGTATGTTGAGACGGGCGATTATATCTATAGAAGGGTCCGAACAGCCGAATCCGACTTCCTAGTACGGATTGAAATAGAGAGTGGAGAAGTCACCTTTGCGGAAGTAGCATCGAAAAGTGACGGGAAATACATTCAGACAGACAATATCGGGAGCCTGAAATCACAAACAAAAGCTGCAGTATCTGGTAGTGTCGACTCCGAAAGTCTCTCGACAGCAGAAAATATACCCCATCCAAGCCAGATCGTCGCTGACACAAACGGAGTATCTGCTCAGGATGAGGTCGTAATATTTGAAAGAATTGACGTTGAGGAGGAGTATCTCGGAGGATGCGGCAACGTTCTATATATACCGACGGACGGAACTTTTGATACTGCTTCAGTCGAACCGGTCACGACTGAAAGTATCAGGGCTTACGTCCGTCGGTATATCAATAATGGTGCGAAGAGACACATCCCCACCGCGCACACATATAAATTCACGTAAATATAGGGGATCAATTATGATAGAGTTGTCTAGCTCAGTAATATCATTCTTAATTGGAGCGGGCTGGGCAGTGCTTCTTCACGAATACGACCGAGTTCGCACACTCTCAAGACTCGAAGATACCTCGTTCGTTGGTCCCATCGCCGACGCGCTGTTCGTCGGGGGCGGGTCCGGTGTCGCACTGTACACGACTCATTACGCGCTTTCGGCGGTAGTGTATGGAGCGATCGGATACGTTGCGACGGGGATAGTCTTCTTGATGGCGTCGAATAGCGATATCTCCAGTTCGGAGTAGGTCGTAGAGTAAGTCTGTTCCGGATCGACCGCCCGCAGTCGGGTGGTCGTGCCGGTAAATCGTTACAGCAGTTTCTATCAGGCCTCGACGGCCAGCTCTGCCCGTTCCAGCGCCTCAACAGCGGAAGCGTCGTCGTGGATCACGGCGGAGACGGCCGTGGTGATCGCTTCGGGGTCGTCGTGCTGGAAAATAGACCGTCCCATCGAGACGCCCGCCGCGCCGGCGTCCATCGCGCCGCGGACCATATCCAGCGTTTCCTGGTCTGTCCCTTTCGATCCGCCCGCGATGACGACCGGTTTCGAGGTGGCCTCGACGACGTGCTGGAAGCTCTCGGCGTCGCCGCTGTAGCCGGTCTTGATGACGTCCGCCCCCAGTTCCTCGGCGAGTCGGACCGCGTGCCCGAGCGCGTTCGAGTCAGACTCGTCGATTCCGGGGCCGCGGGCGTAGGCCATTGCCAGGACCGGCATCCCGTAGCGGTCGGCCTCAGTCGTGAGTTCGCCCAATTGCGTGATCTGGTCGGGTTCGTGTTCGGAGCCGACGTTGATGTGGAAGGAGACGGCGTCGGCCCCGACGCGGATGGCGTCCCCGACCGTAGCAGTGGGCCGCTTGTCCTCCTCGTCGGGGCCGATCGTCGTCGACCCGTTGAGGTGGACGATGTAACCCGCGCCGTTCTTGTGCGGGTGGACCCGCGAGGCGATCCCCTTATGCGTGAGTACCGCGTCCGCGCCGCCGGCGGTGATTCCGTCGATCGTGGATTCGATGTCCTTGAGCCCCTTGACCGGGCCCATCGTGATGCCATGATCCATGGGAACGATGAGGTGTCGTCCCCCTGTCCCGATGCGCGAGAGTCGTGCTTCTTTCCCAGCGTTCATTGGTATGTGAGTCTGTAGCAAGTGACGGTTAAAAGGATTGCGAGGCGATGCCAAAATGTCCCGCATGCGGAAAGAAAGAAATCGCTGCCTCGTCCCGCCGTACCGTTATACGACCGGTTCGGGCCAGCTGAATTCGCCTCGGGCGGACCGGAAACGATTATGAGTCTGGGAGGGAGAACGATATCGAGTCGATATCGGCAGTGGCAAACACCAGCTGTCGGCCATCGACTTCCATCGTTACCCGTATCTCGGCCTCGCCGTCGGCACCTGTAACGTCTTCTGACGCGGTTTCGTGACTCTGCATGACATTAGATGGTAATACTTACCAGCAGAAGGCAGTTATCTCGAAATACTTCGATATTTATAAGGGAGTACAACAGTGACCGGATCAGTCGGATCGGTGGTCGGCCACGTTTGCCCCGAGGAGAACCGTCTCGACGACGTGATCGAGCGTGTTTCGAAGCCGGACCGACATCGTCGATTCCGCGATGTCAAACTGGTCGGCAAGCTCCGAGAGATCGATCTCGCGCGGGACTTCGAAGTAGCCGGCCTCATAGGCCGCTCGCAGGATTTCGAACTCGCCGGGTTTGACTGGGACCGGGAACTCGCCGATCGGCTCTCGGGCCTCGAACAGGCGATACAAACGACAATCGATGTCTTGCGCTTCACAGAAGTCCATGAAGTCCCGGATCGACGCGCGGTCGGTGGTCCGGATCTGGGCGCGCCAGCCGTTCGCGATCGAGCGTAACGTCATCAGTTCGTCCCCGAAGCTGGCGATATAGTTGGTCATGACCGGCACCTCGGACGCGATCGTGAGCCGGTAAGTGCGTCGCTCGTCATAGGCGACGAACACCTCGGCGTCCTCGACGGTCGGGTCGTCCTCGACCGCGCGCTCGAAGGCCCCGAAGTCGGCCGCGGAGACCGTCACGTCGAACCACGTCGTTTCCTCATGGGAAATAGGTAGCTGCTCGGCATAGACTGACACGTCCAGATCGGACGACAGCGTCGGACCGAGAACGACCCGTGGAGAGGTCACATCCAGTTCCACGATGATCGACTGGTCGTCCACAGTGGGGATTGATCGGGTGTCGATATCGATCTTTCGTCTCTCGTCGAAACGTGGTACGAGTATGAACGCTTAAGGCAATATTTTCCGAACCCATGCTATGGGACTCAGGAGCTTTTTAGAGGGCTGTGACGGGCGGAACGTCCTCACGAAGCCGGTCGAAACGCGGTTCGAACTCCCGGCGCTGGCGGTGCAAGACGAGAGTCGACCGGTCGTCTTCGAGGAGATAGCAGGGTATCCCGGGGTTCGAGGGGTCGCGAACCTGATCTCCTCGCGAGAGTTGATCGGCAATGCACTCGACGTCGAGCCGTCAGGTATCATCGACGCGGTCAGCACCGCGATGGACGATCCACTACCCCTGGAACGAACAGCACGCGGGGCGTTCGAGCACGTCGCCGACGACCCCGAGATCGCCGAGCACGTCCCAATCCCTATCTACTACGACGAACACGAACGGCAGTACTTCGCCTCGACGATCGTCGTCGCGAAAGACCCCGAGACGGGCGTGCACAATCTCTCGTTCCACCGGATGATGTACGACGAGGGCAACCGGCTGGTGATGCGGCTGGTCGAGCGCCACCTCCACGATATCTACACGCGCGCCGACGGCGGGCTCGACGTCGCGGTCGTGATGGGCGTCCACCCGGCAGTCGAGATCGCCGCCGCGACCTCCTTCTCACCGGACATGAGCGAACTGGAACTCGCAAACCGCCTGCTCGGCGGGGAGTTGTCGACCACGAAGTTCCACGGGCTGACCGTGCCCAGCGAGGCCGAACTGGTCATGCACGCGACGATCACCGATGAACGCGCCGAGGAGGGGCCGTTCGTCGACCTCTCCCGGACCTGGGACCGAACCCGACAGCAGCCCGTGATCGAGGTGAACGAACTCCACGCACGACCCGACCCGCTCGCGCGAGTGATAATCCCCGGGCGGAAGGAACACGCCCACCTCATGGGCATCCCCCAGGAACCGCGGATATACCGGATCGTCGAGAACACCGTCCCCACAGTCGAGAACGTCGTGCTGACGCCGGGCGGCTGTTCGTGGCTGCACGGCGTCGTCCAGATCGACAAGCGGACCGAGGGCGACCCGAAAAACGCCGGGATGGCTGCGCTCGCGGCCCATCCCTCGATGAAAAAGGTCACCGTCGTCGACGACGACGTCGATCCCGCCGACCCCGACGCCGTCGAGTGGGCGACCGCCACACGGATGCAGCCGGATCGCGACATCGAGACTATCGAGAACGCCAAGGGATCGTCGCTGGATCCCTCTCAGGACTACGAGACGGGGACGCTGACGAAGTGGATCGTCGACGCGACGATCCCCGGCGATCGCGAGCACTCGGAGTTCGCGGAAGTGACCGTCCCCGGCGTGGACGAACTCACCCTTTCGGACTACCAGTAATTACCACCCATGCACCTGACCAAAGAAGAGGAACGACTGCTCGAATCGGACAACCCGGCCGTGCGCAAGGCCATGGAACTGCTGGTCGAACTCGGCGACATCTACGGAGCCGAGGAGATGGTTGAGATCGAATCCGCACAGGCCTCGGGCATCTCCTACAAATCCATCGGCGACCCCGGCGTCGAGTTCCTGGAAGGGTTCGCCGAGGAGGGCGCAGAAGTGTCGGTCACGACGTTCGCCAACCCCGCCGGGATGGACTTCGAGACCTACGAGGAGATGGGCGTCAGCGAGGAATTTGCCGAGAAACAGCGGCGGATCAGGGACGCCCTTCAGGAGATGGGGATCGTCCTCTCGTTTACCTGCACGCCCTACCTGGCTGGCAACCTGCCGCGTCGTGGCCAGCACGTCGCCTGGGCCGAGTCGTCGGCCGTCTCGTTCGCCAACAGCGTCGTCGGCGCGCGGACCAACCGCGAGGGCGGCCCGTCGGCTCTCTCGGCTGCGATCACCGGTCGGACACCCAAGCACGGCCTTCATCTGGCCGAGAACCGCCAGCCGACCCACCGGATCGACGTCGACGTCGATCTGGAGACACAGTCGGACTTCGCGGCGCTGGGCTCCTGGACGGGCCGAATCGTCGAGGACGGCAAGCCCTACTTCACCGGGATCGACGACGCGAGTACGGACGATCTGAAAGCGTTGGGTGCGGCGATGGCCGCCTCGGGCGCGGTCGCGCTGCACTTCGTCGAGGGGATCACGACCGACATGGAACCGCCGGAAACCGTCGAGAGTGTCGCCTACGGGACGGGCGAACGCGAGGAGGAGTACGCCGAGTTGAACGACGGCGAGGATCCCGAACTGGTCGTCATCGGCTGTCCACACTGCTCGCCCGAGGAGATCGAGGACGTCGCCGCCACAGTCGAAGGAGAGACCCTGGAGAGTGACCTGTGGGTCTGCACCAGCGGCGCGGTCAAGACCTGGGCCGACCGCAACGGCCACACCGAAACTATCGAGAACGCAGGTGGGAAAGTGCTAGCAGACACCTGCAACGTCGTCTCGCCGATCGAGGAACTGGGCTACGAGACCAGCGCGACTGACTCGGCGAAAGCCGCCAACTACCTGCCGGGCTTCTGTGACCAGCAGGTGGTCTTCGACGACAAACTCGCCCTCTTAGAGGAGGTGATCGAGTGATGAGTGAATCGGATACAACCGCAATCGAGGGTCAGCCCATCACCGACGGGATCGGTGAAGGCGAAGTCCTGCGTTCGGACGAACCGATCAGTTTCTACGGCGCGGTCGAACCCGACACCGGCGAGTTCATCGAGGAGGGCCACCAGCTCGAAGGCGAGAACGTCGCCGGGAAGGTCCTGGTCTTCCCGCGCGGGAAGGGCTCGACCGTCGGCTCGTACGTGCTCTACGGGCTGGCTCAGAACGGCGTCGCGCCGGCGGCGATCGTTAACGAGGAGACCGAGACCATCGTCGCGACGGGCGCGATCCTCGGGGAGATTCCCTGTATGGACTCGCTGGAAGCACCCCTCGACGTACTGGAGGACGGTGAGGTCGTGACGGTCGACGCCGACGCGGGTGTGGTGAGACGGTGACCGTGGATCGAGTTGTCGTCGGGATCACCGGCGCGTCCGGGATCCCGATCGCCGTGGCGACCGTCGAGGCATTCGCCGAGCACTGCGAGGTCGTGACGATCGTGACTGACGCGGCAAAGTCGGTGATGGCCCACGAGCGCGGTGATCGGGAGGCGACGATGCGTCACATCGAGGAGCTATCGGCGGCGGTCTACAGCGAGGACGCGGTCCACGCGCCGATCGCCTCGGGATCGGTAGCGGTCGACGGGATGGTAATCGTCCCCGCGTCGATGAACACCGTCGCTGCGGTCGCGACCGGCCGCTCGGACACGCTTGTCTCGCGGGCCGCGGACGTCACGCTCAAAGAGCGGCGAAAGCTCGTGGTCGTCCCACGGGAGACGCCGCTGAGCGAGTTGCATCTGGAGAACTTGCTGAAGCTCGCGCGCATGGGCGTCGATATCGTGCCGCCTGTCCTGGGATTCTACTTCGATCCGCAGGAACCCGAAGACTTCATCGAGCACGTCGTCGGAAAGGTGCTGGAGCGGTTCGACGTCGATCACGACCGCTACGACTCCTGGGACCCTCAGTAAGTCAATGCCACATCGACCGCCCGCATTCGGGCGGTCGTACCGGGACATAGTTACAGCAGTCACTATGAGGCCGAGGAATTCGACGACGTCGAGAGTCACCGGGCGTTCAGCCGGCGGGTCACGCCGAAGACGTCCTGAAGGACCTGCTGGAGACTGGAATCGTCGACCGCTGATCGGCCAGGTCATACTGCCGGCTATAACTTTTCGCAAGTATTTCGGCACCCCGGAGTGCCGAAGATCTTCACGAACGTATAGCCGGCAGTATCACGAGTCGTCCGCGAGCGGTTCGGCACACCACGGACAGAAATCCAGATCGTCGTCGTCGAGCGTGTGCCCACAGGACGGACACTTGCGGACAGGGGTGTCGTCGGGCCGGGTCAGTTCGACGGAACGACGTTTCGCCAGCGTGTAGGCGTCGATCATGCTGAAAACCGTCAGCGAGAGCAGCGCAAGTGTGTTATAGAGCGGGATAGCGCGACTGGCTTCCAGCATCGCGGAGACGCTCAACGTCTCGGGTACAGCACCGTCGGGGACGAGCACGAACGATGCCGCGAACACGAGCCCGAACCACAGCATCGCACGGAACCACTCTCGGAGATAGACGTGTCCGACGCCAGGGTACAGCAGGGAGAGAACGGCCGCGAGCCAGGGGCGCTTCTGTCGTTGTGCCACAGTGTCTCCAGGTTAGGCCGCCCAGGGTTGTTAAGTCCCCGACAACGTCTCGACCAGTTCCCGTAGCGTCGCCAGATCGTACTGGCCGGGCGCAGTCGCCTCATCGGGATCGACCGGAGCGTAACCGATCCGCGAGCCGTACAGCGGCGCGACTGCCCGAGAGTGACGGCCAGGCTCGCCCATGGCCATCGTCGCAACGGTGTCGCCCTCGGCGGTGGCCGCCCGCGTCGCCACCAGCAGATCGAGTACGTCCGCCCGCGCCTGGGCTGTCACCGCCAGTTTCCCCACGTCGCCGTACTCGCAGGCCTCTCGCAGAGTCTCCTGTAACTGCCCCATCCCCGGCGTCGTCTCGAAGTCGTGGGTCGAGACGACCACGTCAGCATCGTGCTCGCGGGCGTGGTCGGCCACTTGCTTCCCATAGACGCCCGGCTGAGCAGAGCCGGGTGTCCCGCCGTCCCACTCGCGCATCGTTGCCAGTTCCAGATCGATCGCCTCGACGGCGTCGTGCTCGGCCGCCTCGGCAAGAGCATCCAGCCGCTGTTCGTCGTCGCTCGCCTCGCCACCCTCCCAGTCGGCCCGATTGGTCGCCAGGATCGGCAACTCGCCTTCGTAGGCCGCCAGCGCGTCCAGCGGCTCCTCGGCGAGGTCCATCCGGAACTCCACGCAGTCGGCGTGCTCGCGAGCTTCCGGCTCCACACTCAGTTCGGCCGTCGAGGCCGCCAGCACGAACGAATCGAAGTCCATACCCTCCGTTGCAGTGAGGGCGGCAAAAGCCCCCCGCTAGGGATCGTAGAGGACGTGGGTCGCGGCGTAGCCCTCGTCGGTCTCCCGGAGTTCGTCGACGACGTACAGCCGAATCCCCCGTTCCTGTTTGGTCCGGACGGCCGTCTCGTAGTGGTCTGCCTCGTACTCGAGCTCCGCGCCGTCTTCGCGTCGCTGTGCCGCCCACGCGCGGTGGCGCTCCAGACGGGCACGAGCCTGCTTTCGGGACTGTTCCTGGAGGTCTCGCACGCGCCGATCGAACGCCGCCTGCAACTCCGGATCGAGTTCGTAGCCGACGGAATTACGGGCCGCCAGCATCGCCGCAAGCGTCGTCGTGCCTGTCCCCCAGAACGGATCGAGGACCGTATCGCCGTAGATCGAGAACATACGGATCAGCCGCAGCGGGATTTCGAGGGGAAACGCGCCCGACCGCTCGCGCAAGCCGGGATCGAGCCCCTGGCCAGTACCCGTGACGTCAGTCCACAGGTCCGAGAACCAGCGGTTGCGCTCCTCCCAGAAGTACGCGCTCTCGTAGCGCTGGTCGTCACCCGGCGGGAACGAGCGCCGTCCCCCGTTGCGAAAGAGCAAGATCGACTCGTGTTCGAGGGTGGGATAGGCGTTCGGTGGGATCATCCCAGAGCCCATGAACTTCGCGGCGCTGTTCGCGGGTTTGCGCCAGACGACGTCCGGCAGGACGTCGAACCCCCGGTCGCGGAACCGGCCGGTGATCTCGGCGGTGTTGGGGTACTGCTTGAAGCGATCGAGGTTTCGCGTGGCGTCACCGACGTTGATCGCCGCGATCCCGCCGGGGACGAGCACCCGTTCCAGTTCGGCCCAAACGGAGTCAAGCACGTCGTGCATCGCCTCGAAGGCCGCCTCACCGTCCTCGGTTTCGAGTGCCGCTCCGATGTCGGGATCGAGCTCGGCGAAGACCTCGTCCCACATCTCGATCATCGGATACGGCGGCGAAGTCACCACCAGATCGACGCTGTCGCTCGGGAGGTCCAACTTGCGGGCGTCCCCCGTCACTATCTGGTGGGTCGTCTCCATACCGTGGGGCTGGGGGCGGCGCTTTAGGTGCGTTGTGATCGAGACCGAAAAACGGGATGAGTTTGATGGGTGGGGCGAGCCCGGGAGCCGCGTCTGCTAACCGCCGAACTGATCGGTCAGTGCTGGCACGACGTCAAACAGGTCGTCGACGATGCCGTAGTCGGCGATGTCGAAGATGGGCGCGTTGGGGTCGTTGTTGATCGCGACGATCGTATCGGCCCCTTTCATCCCGGCGACGTGCTGGACAGCCCCCGAGATGCCGACAGCGATGTAGACGTCAGGCGTGACGACCTTCCCCGACTGACCGACCTGACGATCCTTGGGTAGCCAGCCGTTGTCGACGACGGGCCGGGAGGCCGACAGGGTGGCGTCCAGCGCTTCCGCGAGGTCCTCGACGACATCGAGGTTGTCCTCCTCCTCGATACCGCGGCCGACCGAGACGAGCACGTCGGCCTCGGTGATGTCGATATCGCCATCGCCGACTTCCTCGAAGCCCGTCACGGTCGACCGGACAGCCGACTCGTCTATCGCGGCGTCGAAA
Organism: Halapricum sp.; assembly: GCA_036628575.1. GTDB lineage: Archaea > Halobacteriota > Halobacteria > Halobacteriales > Haloarculaceae > Halapricum. The sequence goes on along the minus strand of JAZKRQ010000002.1, from coordinate 15,167 downwards.
GCCTCGATCGTGGCGTCGCTACGTCCCTCGGCTTTCGGCCACTCGGCAGGTCGGACAGTGACCGCCGCCTGCGAAGCGTCGACATCGAGAGTGGTTTCGACCTTCGAGCCGTACATCTCGCGGGTGACGGTCAACCCCTCGTCGTAGGCCAGATCGACCGCGTCGGTCACCAGCGGAATATCGAGTCGGTCGGCTACCGCGGGCGCGTAGTCCAGCCCGTTGACCGTGTTGGGCAGCAACAGGACCGTCGGATCGACCGCCTCGAAAAGCTGCGTGACCGCTTGCGTGTAGACGTCGTGGTTGAACTCCTCGCCGTACTCGACCGTGTGGACGGCGTCGACACCCTCGCGGTCCAGCCGCTCGGCGAACTCTTCGACGTCCCCACTGACGACGCCGACGTGTAACTCGCCGTCTGTGGCGTCGACCAGTTCACGGCCGGCGGCGAGCAGTTCGAGGCTGACGTCGCGCAACTCACCGCGGCGGTGCTCCGCGACGGCCAGCACTGTCATTGTGTCACCCCCTGCTCCTCCAGGAGAGCAGCCAGATCGGCGGCGGTCTCCTCCGGACTGCCCTCGTAGATAGTCGCCTCGCCCTCGCTCGTGGGCTCGTATAGGTCGGTCTGCTCGATCGGTGACTCCACGGCGCTCGTGTCTAGCCCCAGGTCGGCAAGCGACTGGACGGTCAGTTCCTTCTGCTGGGCCTGGCGGATGCCGCGCAGGCTGGCGTAGCGCGGCTCGTTGATCCCGGTCTGAATCGTCAGCACGGCCGGGAGTTCGACCTCGGTCAGCTCCTCGACGCCGCCTTCGAGCTCACGGTGAACGTGCACGTGTTCGTCCTCGAGTTCGAGGTCGTTGACGACGGCGGCCCACTGCCAGCCCAGCGCCGAGGCGAGCGTGACGCCCGTCGCGCCGAAGGCGTCGTCGGCGGCCTGGACCCCGGTGAACACGAGATCTGGCTCCTCGTCCTCGACGACGGCCGCAAGCAGCCGGGCCTTCGTGCCGGGATCGAGCAGCCCGGCGTCGGCGATGGCGTCGTCCCAGATCCGGACCGCCCGGTCGGCACCCTTCGCCAGGGCCTGCCGGATCGTGTCCTCGGCGTCGTCCGGGCCAACCGTGGCGGTGACGACGTCGACGTCCTCACCGTCCTCAGCGATCTGGACGGCTTCCTCGACCGCGTACTCGTCCCACTCGTTGAGATCGTAGGTCAAGTACCGCTCGTCGACTTCGAGTCCGTCGATCTCGAACTCGTCGTCGACCGACGCCACTTCTTTGACCGTTACCAGAATCTTCATGACAGTTCGTGACTGACACTGCGCCGGCCGTTAAACGTTTCCGAACCCGAGGTCCGTGGCTTCCCGTTGTTCTGGGGCGAGAGACTGCGACGACGGGCCGATACAAACATCGGCACGCCACCGAATCATAGTGACTGGTGTAACTATTTCCCGTACGACCGCCCGAGTTCGGGTGATCGATGTGGAATTGACTTACAGCAGTCACTATCAGGCGTCCTCGGACTCATCGTCGGGGAACGAGATGAGGTTCTCCCGGCCGATCCGGAGTTTCTCGATCCGGCCGTCCTCGTCCATCGACGAGAGCAACTGCGAAACCTTCGCGTTCGACCAGCCTGTCTCCTCGACGATATTGGCCTGTTTCATCCGCCCGTCGTTGTCGGCCAGCAGGCGCTCGACGCGTTCCTCGTCGCTGAGCAACTCCTCGTCGATCTCCGGGGTCGCCCCGGTGCCCTCGTCCTGGTCGTCGGGCTCTGTCGCTGCCGCGTCGTCCGGTGGGGCGCTATCCTCAGGTTCCGGCTCCGGGGCGGCCGAACCGTCCGATTCGGTTGTATCCGCGGGCGGCAGGAGCGGTTCGTCACGGAAACGCGCTACGTACGCGATGGCGACAACCACACCGAGCAACGCGACGCCCCCTATCACGAACGCGAGCGCACCGTTGCCGCCCCCGGTCGCCGGCGCATCGGTCGTCGTTCCGTTATTCGGCGATCCAGCGGTCGTGGTAGGCCCGCCGTTCGACGGGAGCGGGTCGAAGACCGCATAGGGCCGGCCCGGGTCGAACGAGTAGGGGCCGTCCCATCGGAGCGCGCGATTCTGGATGGTCGTGCTCGCGCTATAGAACTGGTAGCCCTCCGGCGGCGTGAGAAGCAGCGTCTCACCGGTGGCGAGTCCGGGGAACCACCGCGGGTCCGTCTGGAAGGCGTCGTCGACGCGGAGGCGGCCCTTATCGCGGTAGCTGAAGTTCGTCCACGTGAACGACAGGGCCAGCGAGGCACTATCAGTGCCAACCTGAACCTCCCGCGTCACGTTCGTGATATCCATCGGCCGGCCAGTCACGTCGCTGGCCATATCGCTCGCCCCCTGGAACGACGAAACGGTCAGCGCCTGATACTCGCCGTCCTCGAACTGCTCAGCGACGGTCGCGAATCCTTCGCGATGGGACTCGTTTTCCAGGTGAAACGTCCGGTTGATCGTCCATCGAGCGTCTCCGTCGGCCTGCACGTCGACGCGATAGATCGTCGCCGGATCGAACGACGACTGTATCGCCGCCGTCTCCGGAGACGCCGGTTCGACAGCGTCCGGAGTCGCTGCGGCGTGGGGTGTAGCCGAGACCGCGCCAGCTAGGAGGAGGGACACGGCCAGCGCGAAAGCGAACGCGACGCGGGACCACGCGGGCATTGTGTAACCGGGAATGCTCACCGCTGGCGGAAAACCCTTTCTATCGCAAAACCACGAGTTAGAGGGCCATATGTGCCGGTATAGGGTGTTAACGCGGGGCTTTGCTTAACCGAACGTCGGTAGATGGATTTTTCCGGTGGCCGGTCGTACGCCCGAACGACAGATGGCATCGTTCCCCGCCGGCCGTTGGTCCCTCCTGATCGTCGGGCTGGTTATCGTCATCGCCGGCGTCGCCGCTGGCGTCGCGGGTCCAGCTCCGACGACGTCGACACAGACAGAGGATGCCCGATCGCTACAGACCACCCTCTCGCAGATCAACGGAACCGTCAACTACCTGCGGGTACCCGACGAGGACGTGCGAACGACCGGAGTACACCGGGCGTCCGTCGACGTCACCGCATCGACGCGGATGTCGGGCGATCGACTGGAGCTACAGCTCGCGCTGGAAACGTTTCGCACCCGCTTCAGGAACGCCAACACCGAAGCCGAACGGACCGCCGCGATCCGGGAAATTGTCCACAGCCTGGACAACCACACCGCTGCCCTGAACGAGCAGCGGGAACGAGCGCTCGATAGGTACAACGACGGCGAGATTACGGCCAACGAGTTCATCGCCGTCCTGACGCGCGTCGACGCGACGGCAGAGCGCATAGAGACCACCGTCGGTTCAGTCATCGACACGACCGAAACGACGCTTGACTACTCGATCCCGCCCGAACTCGATACGAAACTCCGGAACTACGAAGCACAGATGTTCCCGAACCGGGGGCTCATCCGTCGAGTCGAGTTCCGCCCGGCGATCACTGGCTCCGGTCCCTCACGGCAGACGTACGTCGAGACCGGCGACGAGGCGGTCGTCCTCGCCACTATCGTCAACGACCGGTACGTCCGGGAGGCCTTCAGCAGCGACGCCCTCGCCGACGAGGGCGACCCGCAACTCCGAACGTCCCAGGACGCGATCGACCGGGCGGCCGTCCTGTACCCGTGGGCGATGTCCGAGGAGAATCAGAAGCGGTCCCCTCGACCGGATTCGTTCAGGAACGCGTCGGCATTCAGCGTGGACGTCTCACACCTGAAGGGCGAACTGACGCTCTATCTCGACGCCGTGTCGGCCGACGTGTTCAAGGAACGCCAGACCCGAGACATCACGGTCGCCACGACGACCGCGACGTTCACAAACAGCACAGGGGAGTTCGCACTGACCGTCAACGCCACCCACGACACTGGGCCGCTCGGGATCTCGCTCATCCGGCGGACGACCAACGAGGGCGTCAACGCCAGCGTCGCCGTGGACGAGCGGACGGTCGGAACGACCGGCTCGGACGGCCACCTCTGGACGCTGGACACGCGCGGGACGACGTCGATTGAGGTGACCACCGTGGACGGCGAGACCTTCACCGTGCAGATCCCCAAAGAGGCCCTGCCAGACTGATCCGGACCCGACGTTCAAATGCGATCGCGGCCCACTCCGGGGCGTGACGCGTGGTCTCTCGCCCGTCGTCGGGACCGTGTTACTCGTCGCGATTACCGTGGCGCTGGCCGGTCTCGCCGGCGCAGTCGTAATCGATTCGACCTCCGGCGAGTTGACGCCTCACGTCCGGCTGTCGGTCGATGCCGACGCCGGAGCCGATCGGATCGCCCTCACCCACGAGAGCGGGGACACGCTCTCCACCGAAGAGGTGTCCGTCCAAGTCAGCGTCGACGGCCAGCCGCTGACCTATCAGCCGCCAGTTCCGTTCTTCGCTGCCCGAGGGTTCAGGGGCGGCCCCACCGGCCCGTTCAACCCCTCGGCCGACCCCGACTGGTCGGCCGGCGAGACCGCCGAACTGCGACTGGCGAGTACCAACGCCCCGCTGCTCGATCCCGCTTCGACCGTTACTGTGACTGTCGCTACCGATAGGGGTGTGATCGCAGAACTGGAGACAGAAGTCAATTGAACGCGCTTCGGTCGCCGTATGCTACTCCTCGGGCACTGTCGCCACAGTGGTAATCGCCCGCGGACTCCCCGGCCGAGACTGCTGGATGTGATGTTCGAACTCCGCGAAGCCGGCTTTCCGGAACATCCGGTCAGCCTCGTCCTCGTCGTAGAACAGCATGATCGCGTCGGCGAGCTTCTGGAAGAGGGTGTTGTTGGGATAGTCGGGACCGACGATCAGGACCTTCCCGCCTGGTTTGACGACCCGTCGGCACTCCTCGAGGGCGTCGACGGGGTTGGGCCAGTACTCGATCGACCCGGAAGACCACACCACGTCGAAACTATCGTCGCTGTAGGGGAGTCGTTCGGCATCGCCGCGTGTGAACTTCACGGGGCCGGTGCGGCCAAACTTCGCGTACGCTTTTTCGAGCTGGTGGGCACTCTGGTCGAGCCCGTAGACGATCTCGACGTGCTGGAGTAACCCTTCGGTTGCGAATCCGGTGCCACAGCCGACATCGAGGATCTGTTCGTCGCCGTCTAGCTCCAGCCAGCCGATGGCCTCGTCGCGCATCTCCTCGTTCCAGATGAAGGGGTTGATCCGGTCGTACACCTGCGAGAGGTACTTGTAGAACACTCGCGCCCGACCCTTATGTTCGAGGACGCCCATCGGCACTCCGTTAGGGTTTGTTCGGCATAATCCCCCGGTTTTCGGCTATGGAACTTCACAACTATCATATAGGCGCTCTCGCAACGGACACACGACTAGACAAATGCCACGGGAACAGGTCCTCAGGGACATCAAGTCGGCCGAGGAAGAGGCCGAGAAGATCGTCGCCAACGCCAAGGCCGAACGCGAGTCCCGGATCGAAGAGGCGCGCGAGCGCGCAGATGAGATCCGTAAAGAGGCCCGCGAAGAGGCCGAGGAGATGGCCGAACGACGCCTCGAAGAGGCTCGCGAGGAGTTAGAGGCCGAGCGAAGTCGCATAATCGAGGAAGGCGAAAGAGAGTGTGAAAGCCTCGAATCACGCGCCGAGGAACGGGTCGACGAGGTCGTCGAACACGTGGTGACACTGTTCGAGGAGGAGGTGCATGCTCAGACCTGAGCAGATGAGCCGGGTCTCGGTGACCGGCTCCAAGCGCGTCATGGACGACGTAATCGAGGCCATCCACGACCTCGACCTGGTCCACCTCAGCGACTACACCAACGAGATCGAGGGGTTCAAGCCCGGCGACCCGATGGAAGGGGCCGACAGGTACTCCGAGAAGCTCGTCACCGTCCGGGCGCTAAAGAGTACGCTGGGCATCGAGGACGTCTACGAAGGCCCAACCCACGTCGTCACCGACGAGGATCTTGACGAGGAACTCGAATCCGTTCGTAAGGACGTCAACGAACTCGACGACCGGCGCAACGACCTCGCCTCCGAACTCCGGGAGGTAGAGGACGACATCAACCAGCTGGAGTTTTTCGTGCAGCTCGGCATCGATCTCGACCTGCTGTCGGACTACGACACTCTCGAGGTCGCTGTCGGAGAGGGCGAGCCGGAAGAGGTTCGCGATGAACTCGAAGCCAGCGAGATCGAGACCTACGACGTCACCGCCGAGGGTAACGCCATCGCCGTGTTCGCGCGGGTCGACGATCCCGACGTGCTCGATGACGCGCTCGTCGGCGCAACCTTTACCGAGGTCGCGGTGCCGGACGCCGACGGCGACCCCGCCGAGTATCTGAAGGACCGTCGCCATCGGAAACAACAGCTCGAGTCGAAGCTGAGTACCGTTGAGGACGAACTCGAAGACCTGAAACTGGAGGTGAACGGGTTCCTGCTCGCTGCCGAAGAGAAGCTGACGATCGCAGTGCAGAAGCGCGAAGCGCCGCTGTCGTTCGCGACGACGGCAAACGCCTTCGTCGCGGAAGGATGGGTCCCGACCGAGGAGGTCGAGACGCTCGAATCGACGCTGGTGGAGGCCGCAGACGAGAGCGTCGATGTCGAGGAACTCGAACGGGCCGACTACGACGAGGACGGTCACGCCGAGGACAGCGAACCGGTCGAAGGAGGCGGTTCCGGAGGCGCGACTATCGAGGAAGCGACCACGAGCGAAGAGGAACCGCCGGAAGCGGCCGCCGATGGCGGCTACGTCACCCTGGCCGACGATGACCCGCCGGTCGTTCAGGACAACCCCAGCGGCATCAGGCCCTTCGAGGCGCTCGTCGAGGTCATCAATCGCCCGAAGTACGCGGAACTGGATCCGACGATCATCCTGTTCCTGACGTTCCCGGCCTTCTTCGGGTTCATGATCGGTGACGTCGGATACGGCGTCCTCTACATGGGCATGGGCTACTGGCTGATGAAGAACTTCGAAAGCGACGTGATGTCCAGTCTCGGTGGCATCGCGCTGTGGGCCGGCGGCTTCACCGTGCTGTTCGGAGTCCTCTACGGGGAGATATTTGGGCTCCACCAACTCGGTGAGTTCGTCTGGAACGGCCATCCGCCGATCCACAAAGGTCTACAGCCACACTACGTCGCCTACGCCCAGGCGTGGCTGCTGGTGAGCGTGATCGTCGGCGTGCTCCACCTGGTCGTGGGACGGGTGTTCGACTTCGTCAACAACATCCACCACGGCGTCAAGGAAGCGTTCGTCGAGAGCGGGTCCTGGATCATGATGACCGTCGGTATCTGGCTGTGGGTGTTCAGCAAACAGGCCCCCGCACCGAAGCCGGACTTCATGTTCTACGTCTTCGCCAGCGAGGGGACGGAGCTGACGTTCCTCGCGGAGACGATCACCGTTACGAAGGAAATGGTCGCGCTCCCGCTGGGCTTCACCGGGTTCCCCGAGGTCGTCGGCACCGTCGGACTGGCGCTGCTGGTCGTCGGGTTCGTCCTGGGTATCGTGGCCGAGGGCGGGATCGTGATCATCGAGAGTATTACCCAGACCTTCGGCCACGTGGTCTCGTACACCCGGCTCGCGGCAGTCGTGCTGGCGAAAGCCGGCATGGCGCTGGCAGTGAACCTGCTGGTGTTCGGCGCGACGCTCCACGACGGGGAGTTCCACTTCATCTTCTTCATGTCCGAAGCGCCCAACCCAGAGCACGTCGTCTTCGCAGGCCTCGTCAACGGGACCGGCCCGGCAGAGTTGATCCTCGGCGGACTGGCCGGAATCCTCGTTCTGTTGCTCGGCCACCTGCTGGTGCTGTTGCTCGGGATCTCCAGTGCCGGCCTACAGGCGGTCCGCCTGGAGTACGTCGAGTTCTTCGGGAAATTCTACGAGGGCGGTGGCACAGTCTACAACCCCTTCGGCCACGAGCGGTCGTACACGGCCGAGGAGTAAACTCCCCGTTCACGCTGTCGAACGGGCTGTATGCGGCCTGATTGGCGTTTTCTCGCGCGCGGTCCGCCCGTGAGATGCCTGCAACCATTTCCGGAATATGACGTCCCTAGCGGCCGGTAGCGCCCCGCTATCGGCCGAATCTGTGATACCGATGCACAAACCAGGGTGATGAAACCGCAAGACGGCGTCGATTTCAGGCACTTTGGGAAGTTTTATAGGCTCGCTGTTTCGAATAGCAACCGTTCGGATACGCGCGAACAGCGATACACGCCAGAAAACCCATGATCATCGAAACACTCGCACCACTGCTGGTTGTACTGCAAGAACAAGTTCCCCACGCCATCCCGCCGCTCGCTGGTGCCGCTATCGCAGTCGGACTGGCCGCCTTCGGCGCGGGCTACGCCGAGCGCGGTATCGGTGCCGCAGCCGTCGGAGCGATCGCCGAGGACGACGACATGTTCGGTCGTGGGCTGATCCTCACGGTCATTCCCGAGACGCTCGTCATTCTCGCGCTGGTCGTCGTGTTCCTCACGCTGTAATCCAGACGCTCTTTGACCATTCATGAGTCTCGACAGCGTAATAGAGGACATCCGTGACGAAGCTCGCGCGCGTGCAGAGGAAATTAGGTCTGAGGCCGAGGAAGAAGCCGAGGAGATTATCGCGGAGGCCGAGGAAGAGGCCGAGGCGATCCGCGAGGAGCGCGAGCGCGAGGTCGAGCGGCAGATAGAGCAAGAACGCGAGCAACGTCTCTCTAGTGCGAACCTGGAGGCGAAACAGATGCAGCTCGCGACCCGTCGGGAGATCCTCCAGCAAGTCCGCGAAGACGTCGAGGAGGCGATCCTCAATCTCGACGAGGACACCCACGAGGAGCTGACCCGCGAGTTACTCGATGCGGCAGCCGAGGAGTTCGACGAAGAAGAGGACGTGTCCGTCTACGGCCGTGCCGAGGAAGAGATCGCCTCCACGAGGGTCGGAACACGCTCGCTGCTGAAAACGATCCTCGATGACTACGACGGGTTCAGCTACGCCGGCGAATACGACTGCCTCGGCGGCGTCGTCGTCGAGAGCGAGGAGTCGCGCATCCGGCTCAACCTCACGTTCGACTCGATACTCGAGGACGTGTGGCAAGACAACCTGCGAGACATCAGCGAACGGTTGTTCGAAGCACAATGAGCGCACGCAAAGCGGAACAGAGCGGCGAGCCCGGAAACTACGAATACGTCACTGCGCGGGTCCGGTCGCGTCGAGCGGCGTTGTTCGACGAGGACGACTACCGGAAACTGGTCCGCATGGGGACGGGCGAGATCGCCCGGTTCATGGAAGAGACCGAGTACGAAGCCGAGATGAACGCCCTCGGCGCTCGCCAGTCCGGCGTCGACCTCATCGAGTACGCGCTGAACCGCAACATGGCGAAACACTTCGAGGACTTGCTACGGTGGGCCGACGGAGAGCTGTACGACTACATCGCCCGCTACCTTCGGAAGTTCGACGCCTGGAACATCAAGACGGCGATCCGGGGCATCTACTCGGACGCCGACGTCGAAGCTGTTCAGTCCGACTACATCCGGGCCGGAGAGCTGACTGACGAGCAACTCCAGCGGATGGCCAACGCCGAGTCGATCGAAGCGGTCGTCGAGTTGCTGGAGACGTCTATCTTCGGCGACGCGCTGGCTGAGGCGCTTGACGACTACGAGGAGACTGGTCTGCTGGTACCCCTTGAAAACGCGGTCGACCGCACGTTCTACGAGGATATCGACGAGGGGCTCCCCTCACCGGCCGACGCGGACATGCCGACGTCGCTGTACCTGGAGTTCATCACCGCTGAGATAGACTTCCGGAACGTCCGCAACGCCCTGCGGCTGGCCCGCAGCGGTGCGGACATGGATCCGTCGGCGTACTTCATCGACGGGGGTCGGCTCTTCGACGCCGAGGAGTTGCGCCAGCTGGTGACCAACACCGACCAGCTCGTCGAGCACGTCCGACAGAGTGTTTATGGCGACGACCTCGAAGAGGCGCTGGACCTGCTCGCGGACGCCGAGGGCCTGGTCGACTTCGAGAACGCTCTGGACGCGGCGCTACTGGAGTACGGTGACAAGCTGAGCAACCGATATCCCCTGTCGGTCTGTCCGGTCGTGTCGTACGTCCTCGCGAAAGAGCGGGAGGTCGACAACATCCGGGCTATCGCCCGGGGGAGAGAGGCCGACCTGTCGCCCGAGGAGATCGAAACGGAGCTGGTGATGTTATGAGCAAGGAAATCGCCGTCGTCGGCTCCCCCGACTTCACGACCGGGTTCCGCCTTGCGGGCGTCCGCAAGGCGATCGGCATCCCCGACGACGAGATGGACGACGAACTCGACGGGACCGTCGAGGAACTGCTTGCAGACGGCGACGTCGGCATCCTCGTCATGCACGACGAGGATCTGGAGTATCTCTCGCGGAACGTCCGCGGGGCGGTCCAGCAAAGTGTCGACCCGGTGTTGGTGACGTTAGGTGGGGGCACAGAGAGCGGCAACCTGCGCGAGCAGATCAAACGAGCGATCGGTATCGATCTGATGGAGGAAGACGAACAGCAACTATGAGTCAAGCACAAACATCCGACGTCCGTGAAGACGGCGTCATCGAGAGCGTATCGGGTCCCGTCGTCACGGCGGTCGACCTCGACGCCCGGATGAACGACGTGGTCTACGTCGGTTCTGAAGGGCTGATGGGAGAGGTCATCGAGATCGAAGACGAGATCACGACGATCCAGGTCTACGAGGAAACCTCCGGGGTCTCACCCGGTGAGCCAGTCGAGAGTACCGGCGAGCCGCTGACGGTCGACCTCGGACCGGGTATGCTGGACTCCATCTACGACGGTGTCCAGCGTCCCCTCGAGGTCCTGGAGACGAAGATGAACAGCGCGTTCCTCGACCGCGGTGTGGACGCACCAGGGGTCGATCTGGATCAAATCTGGGAGTTTACCCCCACAGTCGAGGAAGGAGAGACAGTCGAGGCCGGCGACGTCGTCGGCACTGTCCCCGAGACGCAGACGATCGAGCACAAAGTGATGGTGCCGCCCGACTACGAAGGCGGCGAAGTCGTCGAGACCAAATCGGGTAACTTCACCGTCGACGAACCGGTCGTCGAACTGGACAGCGGGGAAGAGATCACGATGCACCAGGAGTGGCCGGTCCGAGAAAAGCGGCCGGCCACCGAGAAGGAGACGCCGACCGAGCCGCTCGTCTCCGGTCAGCGCATCCTCGACGGTCTGTTCCCCATCGCGAAAGGTGGGACGGCCGCGATTCCCGGTCCGTTCGGATCGGGGAAGTGCGTCACGCCTGATACGCCGGTACTGCTGGCAGACGGCGAACGCGTCCCTATCGAGGAGTTGTTCGCTCGGCTGGCGGGCGACCGGGCCGACGAGAACGGGGAGACGCTGGTCGAGGCGGAGGCGGAGATCCTCACCTTCGACGAGGCGGCCGGCGAGATCCGGCCGGCGACGACCTCGCACGTCTATCGCGGCTCGACCGATCGGATCGTCCGCGTGCGGACGGCGAGCGGCCGAGAACTCGAGGTCACGCCGGCACACAAGCTGTTCCGGATGCGTGGCGACCTCCGTATCGAGGAGACGCCGGCCGGATCGCTTTCGGTCGGTGACTCGCTCGTGATGCCGCGGCGGCTCGACGTGGACGGCGACGCGGTCGTGGTCGATCCCTACGACCTCGTTCCCGAGATGCGAGTCGCCGACGAGGCGGTAGCGACGGAACTGCAGGAGACCATCGAGGCCGCGGAGGTATCGAAGAAGTCACTGGCGGAGGCGGTCGGTGTCTCCTACGACGTGTTCATGAACTACGCGCTCGGTCGGACGCGGCCGCCGCTGTCGTTCGTCCGGGACGTGTGTGCGGAACTCGACGTCGATCGGCCAACGGTCGAGTGTCTCAAACCCGGGAGTAACGGAAAGTCAGTCACCGTTCCCGACGCCGTGACGCCCGCGTTCGCGGAGCTTCTGGGACTGGTCCTCTCCGATGGGATGCTCACCGGGAAGACGGTCCGGTTCCACAACAACGACCCACAGCTTCGCGATCGGTTCGCCGAACTGGCTGACCGGCTCTTCGGCGTCGAGGTCGCGGAGACCGTCCACAACACCGTCGAGACGGTCGAAATCAACAGCGTCGTCGTGTCGTCGCTGCTCGCAGCACTGGGCGTCCCCGAGACCGAGAAATCACGAACCGCAACTGTTCCCGACGCGATCACGCGCGGGAGCGACGCTGTGGTCGCCGCGTTCCTTCGCGGGTACTACCTCGGTGACGGGTCGTTCAGCGAGGGAACAGTCGAGATCTCAACGGCCAGCGACGGGATGGCTTCGGGGCTGACCTACCTGCTTTCCCGCCTGGGCGTGCTCGCGCGCGTTCGGGATCGCGACGGCTCGACACGCGTTACCGTCACCGGCGCGGACGACCTGGCGACCCTGCATGCGGCCCTCAATCGGGACGGCGGCCACGAGGACGTCGCGGCGATCGGGGAGTACGCCAGCGAGACCGTCGGAAACACCAACGTCGATACGGTTCCGGTCGGGACCGACACGATGCTCGAGATCGCCGAGGCGGCGAGCTACTCGACGTACGCCGACGCCGGGATCGAGACGACCAACTACACGACTCAGGGCCAACAGCCGAGCCGGGACACCCTCGAGCGCATCAAGTCGGTGCTGGCCGACGGCGGTCACGCGATCGCCGACCGGATCGCGACCGTCACCGACATGCTCGATGACGTGTTCTTCGACCCGATCGTCGAGATCGAGACGGTCGAGGACGAACAGACTGTCTACGACGTGACCGTGCCCGGGACGCAGAACTTCGTCGGCGGGCACGTCCCGAGCGTCCTGCACAACACGGTCACCCAGCACCAGCTCGCCAAGTGGGCCGACGCGGACATCGTCATCTACGTCGGCTGTGGCGAGCGGGGTAACGAGATGACCGAGGTCATCGAGGACTTCCCCGAGCTGGAAGACCCGACGACCGGTAACCCGCTGATGGATCGGACGTGCCTCATCGCGAATACGTCGAACATGCCCGTCGCAGCACGGGAATCCTGTGTGTACACCGGCATCACGATCGCCGAGTACTTCCGCGACATGGGCTACGACGTGGCGCTGATGGCCGACTCCACCTCGCGGTGGGCCGAGGCCATGCGTGAGATCTCCTCGCGACTGGAGGAGATGCCCGGCGAGGAAGGATACCCCGCCTATCTGGCCGCGCGCCTGGCGGAGTTCTACGAGCGAGCCGGCTACTTCCAGAATATCAACGGGACCGAGGGATCGGTCTCGGTCATTGGGGCGGTCAGCCCGCCCGGCGGCGACTTCTCGGAACCGGTGACCCAGAACACGCTGCGGATCGTCAAGACCTTCTGGGCGCTGGACGCCGACCTCGCCGAACGCCGGCACTTCCCAGCGATCAACTGGAACGAGTCCTACTCGCTCTATCGCGATCAGCTCGACCCGTGGTTCGAGGAGAACGTCGAGTCCGACTGGTCCGAACAGCGCCAGTGGGCTATCGACACCCTCGACGAGGAGTCCGAACTTCAGGAGATCGTCCAGCTGGTCGGGAAGGACGCTCTGCCGGAAGACCAGCAACTGACGCTGGAAGTCGCGCGGTACCTTCGTGAGGCGTGGCTCCAGCAGAACGCATTCCACGACGTCGATACCTACTGTTCCCCCGAGAAAACCTACCGGATCCTCGGGGCGATCAAGACGTTCAACGACGAGGCCTTCACCGCCCTGGATGCCGGCGTTCCGGTCGAGGAGATAACCAATATCGAGTCGCTCCCGCGGCTGAACCGCATCGGCGTGCAGGAAGACTACAACGAGTTCGTCGACGAACTCGAGGAAGACATCGCGAGCGAACTCCGGGGGATGTACTAACCATGCAGAAAGAATACAAGACGATCACGGAGATCAGCGGACCGCTGGTGTTCGCCGAGATCGACGAACCTGTCGGGTACGACGAGATCGTTGAAATCGAGACGCCGGACGGCAGTGTCCGGCGCGGACAGGTGCTCGAATCCACAAGTGACCACGTCGCGATCCAGGTCTTCGAAGGGACGGGTGGTATCGATCGGAACGCATCCGTGCGGTTCCTCGGTGAGACGATGAAGATGAAGCTGACCGAGGACCTGCTCGGTCGCGTCTTGGACGGCTCGGGCCAACCGATCGACGGCGGCCCCGAAATCGAGCCGGACGAGCGCCAGAATATCGTCGGCGAGGCGATCAACCCCTACTCCCGGGAGTACCCTGCGGAGTTCATCCAGACGGGAGTCTCGGCGATCGACGGGATGAACACCCTCGTCCGCGGGCAAAAGCTGCCGATCTTTTCCAGTTCGGGTCAGCCCCATAACGATCTGGCGCTGCAGATCGCCCGTCAGGCGACCGTGCCCGAAGAGGAGAGCGAAGGCGAAGAGAGCGAGTTCGCGGTGATCTTCGGCGCGATGGGGATCACCCAGGAAGAAGCGAACGAGTTCATGGATGACTTCGAGCGCACGGGCGCGCTCGAACGTAGTGTCGTCTTCATGAATCTCGCGGACGACCCCGCGACCGAGCGGACGCTGACCCCGCGGCTGGCGCTGACGACCGCGGAGTATCTGGCCTTCGAGAAGGGGTATCACGTCTTGACGATCCTCACGGACATGACCAACTACTGTGAGGCGCTGCGCGAGATCGGGGCTGCCCGCGAGGAGGTCCCCGGTCGGCGTGGCTACCCCGGGTACATGTACACCGACCTGGCGACGCTGTACGAACGGGCCGGCCGGATCAAGGGCGAGGACGGATCGATCACCCAGATTCCGATCCTGACGATGCCCAGCGACGACATTACTCACCCGATTCCGGACCTGACGGGATACATCACAGAGGGGCAGATTATCGTCGATCCGGATCTTAATAGCCAGGGTATCCAACCGCCGATCAACGTCCTGCCCAGTCTCTCTCGGCTGATGGACGACGGAATCGGCGAAGGACTGACCCGGGCCGATCACGCCGACGTCTCCGACCAGCTGTACGCCGCCTACGCAGAGGGTGAAGACCTGCGGGACCTGGTAAACATCGTCGGTCGCGAGGCGTTGAGCGAGCGTGACAACAAGTATCTGGACTTCGCCGATCGCTTCGAGGCGGAGTTCGTCCAGCAGGGCTTCTCGACCAACCGTGACATCGAGGAAAGCCTGGAGATCGGCTGGGACCTCCTCAGTACGCTCCCCAAAGAGGAACTCAACC
>JAZKRQ010000001.1:0-58521 GCA_036628575.1 Halapricum sp. | reverse complement strand
ATCCCGATCGCGCGGTCTGCGAACTCCCTCGCAGTCGTCGATTCGGGGTTCTCGACCGATAGCGACGCCGTCATCTCCCGCCACGCCTCGTAGATCGCGTTCTCGAACGATCTCTTCCCGTCGAGTTGATCGGCCGCGCGGCCGGCCACAGTGCCCAGTGACTCGACCTCCGTCGGACCGGTCGTCTCGAACGGTTCGATGTCGGGGTCGTCCCGTTGGTCACTGCGGGTGAGCACGACCGTAGCGACCGAGAGAGAGTCGTCAGTAGCGCGACCGTCCCCACGATCGGTGTGAGATGGACGGTCACAACCTGTCCGACTTCGGTCATCTGCTCGACCTGCTCTGTCATGGGTCCTCTGCCACCGCCGGCACTCCGCCACGGTTCCCCGAGCGGTTGCGGCGGAAACATCGTGAGCATGAGAAAACCGACGAACAGCAGCGAGGCCGTGCTAGCCATTTCCACGAGCCCGAAGTAGCTGACGAACGCGTATCCGATCATCCCCAGCGCGATCAGTCCGGGGACGTACGCGAAGGCGTCGGGGACACCCATCGCGTTCCCGCCGCCTCCGAACTGTAGCGTTCCGAGGAGATCGACGAGCAGTCCGCCCTCGAAATCGACGACCAGCCGGCCGCTCCCGGAACCACTGGCAGCCTCCGCGACTGACGCCGCGGCGACCGCGAGCGCCAGCGCCCCGACGGCCGCTACCCCGAACACGAGAACCCGTTTCCGATCCATCGTTCGGAATACGATGAACTGTTTATAAATTTTCTTTGAAAACAGGCAGTGGTCGAACGGCCGGAATCACGATCACTCATAGGGATTGGCGTAGAAATCCATAGATTTCGCCCGTGAAATCGAATCCGGTCGCCTGATCGGAGTCCAAAGATCTCCGATCGGCTACGCTAATCCCTATCAGCCGACTGGAGTTTCGAAGCGTGCTCCTCGAAAGCCGCCCAGAAGGGGTCTTTGCCGGGGTGGTCGACGGGTTCGCCGTCGACGATCAGGCCCGATCCGTCGACGACCTCACCGACGTCTGCCGCCGGAATCCCTTCACTATCGAGGGCGTCCAGTACGTCGTCGGCTCCGTCGGGATCGGCCGTCGCCAGTAGCGTCCCCTCGCTGATAGAGATCCACGGATCGATACCGAAGAACTCACAGGCTTCGATCACGCCGGGCTGGACCGGAATCCGGTCGCGTTCGATCTCGATTCCGACTCCGGCGGCTCGTCCCATCTCGAAGAGGCCGCCGTAGACCCCGCCCTCGGTCGCGTCGTGCATCGCCGTTACCGGCCCGGCTGCGGCGGTCGTCAGCGCGTCCCGGATCGGGCTCATGTCGTAGAAGCGGTCTTTCGCGTCCCCGATGATCTCGGGCTCGACTTCCTCCTCCATCAGCGGCTCGAACTGGATCGAGAGCAGACCAGTCGCCTCGATTGCGGGGCCTTTGGTGACGATCACGCGATCGCCAACGTTCGCGCCGTCGGGACGGACCAGGTCGTCGTGGTCTCCGACGGCCATGGTCGTCCCGCCGCCGACCATCGGATAGTTACAGCCCGCGTAGCGGGCGGTGTGGCCGGTGACGACCGAGACGCCCAGCTTCCGAGCCTCCTCGTCGAAAGTCTCCCAGACTGTCTCGAACTCCTCGTCGGTGATCTCCGGCGGGAGGTTGAAGTCGACGCTGAGGTAGGCCGGGTCGAGCCCCGAGACGGCGACGTCGCTGAACAGGATGTGGAACGCGAACCACGCCGCCCGCTCGAAGCCGACAGCCGGCATGATGAAGACGGGATCAGTCGCCATCGCAAGCGCCTGGCCGCCGATGTCGACAACCCCGAAATCCACGCCGTGCTGCGGTTCGAGGACCACGTCATCGCGGTCGGCACCCAGATGCGGATAGATCTGCTGTTCAAAGAACTCGCGGTCAGCCTTACCGAGTTCGGGAGTACTCATTACTGGATGGTATCTCTCCGTGGTGGTAAGGCTTGCTGCTTTCGGAGAAAGACCCATATACAACGAGTGGTTCACGGGGACTATGGACAAGGTGTACTACGTGACCATGCGGGGCGATCACGTAGAGGGACCGTTCGACAGCCGGGCCAAGGCGAAGGCGGTCGCCGACGACATGAATACCCACGAGGTCAACACGTCGTATCGCGTCGACGGCGTCCGGGACGACTAGCCCAGCGTGATCAGCGTGATCCCGGTGACGGCTAGCCCCGCGGCTACCAGCCTTATGCGGAACGCCTCTTCGTTCAGGAGAACGCCGCCGAGCAAGACGGCAACGACGGCCTGGGTGTTGACGATCGGCGAGCCGATGCTCGCGGGTAGCAGTTGAAAAGCCAGCATGACCAGGTGGTTACCGACGGCGACGATCAGTCCAGCGGCGGCGAACTTCGGCAGATCCTGCCGCGTCTCCGCCGGCCAGGACACACGGGCTGCGAGCGGCGAGACGAGCAGGGTCACGACGAAGAACATCACCGGGACGTACGTCTGGGGTGGCAGCGATAGCTCCTGCATCATGTATCGTTTTCCGACGTCGACGACGCCGAACGCGGCGGCGCTGGCCAATGCCAGCTGGGCGGCTGGTGTCGTCGCGGCTCGCCGGAACGGTTCGAACAGTTCCCCGGGCTGGTAGTTAGCGACGTAGATAGCGGCCGTCGCGACGAGTACGCCCCCGATTTGCAGAGTTGTCAGGTGTTGCCCCAGTAAGAGAATCTCCAGGGGTAGGACGAACACGGGGACTATCTTGCTGATCGGAGCGACGTAGGAGACCGCACCGCGCTGGAGCGCTTCCAGGAACGACAGCAGTGCGAGCCCGGTCATCGCCGATACGCCCAGGATGACGCCGTACAGTCGCGGGCTCGCCCCGGCCGGGAGATACCCTCCGTCGACCGTCAACAGCGCGAACGGCAGGTACCAGACGAACGCCAGTCCCTCGACGAGCACGACGTACACCGGCGAGGGGTACTGCGAGAAATACCGCTTGATAACGTAGAGATACCCACCGAACAGAAATGCCGACGCGATGGCGTACCCGAGCCCGAGATTCACAATTGAGCTACCGTGGCCGGTGACAAGAAATGCTCGTTCCAGCGGCGGAGCTCCAAGATCGAACGCGAATCGCGCTCTCGGAACCGGATCAGATGCCGAGTTCGTCGATCTTGTCCTTGAGGGTCTCCGCGGACGCGACGAGTTGCTCGTGTTCGTCCTCGGTCAGATCGTACTCCAGGACCTGCCGGACACCGCGACGATTGACGATGGTGGGGAGGCTGAGATAGACGTCATCGATGCCGTGCTGACCCTGCAGGAGCGTCGAGACGGTGAGGATGGTGTCCTCGTTGCGGACGATGGCGTCGATGACCTCGGTGGTCGCAAGCGCGACGGCGTAGTAGGTCGCGCCCTTCTTCTCGATGATCTCGTAGGCCGCTCCGGCGACCTTCTCGGAGATGTGTTCTTTGATGTCCGGACCACAGTCCCGCAGACAGGCCGCACAGTAATCGTCGAAGGGCATCCCCGCGAGGTGGGCGGAGCTCCAGACTGGGACCTCGCTGTCGCCGTGTTCGCCGATGACGTAGGCGTGGACGTTCTGGGCGGCGACGTCACAGTGCTGGCTGAGTACCTGTTTGAACCGTGCGGTGTCGAGCACCGTTCCCGAGCCGATGATCCGCTCGTAGGGCAGGTTTGAGACCTTCCAGGTGACATAGGAGAGGATGTCGACCGGGTTGGTCACGACCAGCAGGACGGTTTCGGGATCGATCCGCTCGGTGATCTGCGGGACCATGTCCTCGAAGATGTCGACGTTGCGTTCGAGCAGTTCCATCCGGGTTTCGCCCGGCTTCTGGCTCGTTCCCGCCGTGATTACGACGACGTCAGCGTCCCAACAGTCCTCGTAGTCGCCGACGTAGATGTCAACGGGTTCGACGAAGGCTCCGCCGTGAGAGAGGTCCATCGCCTCTCCCTCGGCCTTCTCACGGTCGATATCGATCAGCGCGATTTCGGAGACGGTACCGCTGTTCATTAGTGCGAACGCCGTTGTGGAACCGACGTCTCCGGTTCCGACGATCGCGACTTTCCCCTTGATGCGTCCGGTTGACATTCTTATCGATAGATTCCGGTCTCTGGGGTATAAAACTGCGGTCGTATCGCCACCGTCGCGCTCGCCGCCCTACCAGCGATTCACGCTCGCCACTCGTGACCACACCGCTTGCACTCGAAGTACCGCCAATCGGTCCCGCCGGGCACACGCTCGCGCTCGGTCGTTTCTCGGTCGCTACTACCACACACCGGACAGGCCGTCATCGCCTCGGTACTGAGGGACATACTCGAGCGTATGTACTGTGCATATATATTTTTTCGGATCCGAGTAAAGATTTCTGGTAATCGAGCGCCCGCGCCGAAAAACCGAGGGCATTCGCCGTCTTACGGACAGGTATGGCCCGCACGACCTACACCTGCGACGGGTGCGGGGCGGTACTGGAAAACGAGAAAGACCTGCACAAACTCGACGGGACGACGCGACCGCGCTGGCAGTGCCGAGTCTGCCAGACGACCGTCCCATCGGTGGTCGCCGAACGGATCAACCACCAGAAACAGAACGCACGCGAGTGATACTATCGGCTGTAACATTTCGAACGAATTCGACCACTCGGCGGGTCGAACACGTTCACGAACTTACAGCAGTCACTATCAGTCGTCGTCCGCGGCCGGCTGTGCTACCTCGCGGTCGGCCCGCGGCCCCTGCATCTCCACGTCGGGCAGTAGGTCCCGGAGGTACTGGCCAGTATAGGAGTCTTCGTCACGAGCCACTTCTTCGGGCGTCCCGGTCGTCACGACCTCGCCACCGTTCTCGCCGCCCTCCGGCCCCAGATCGATAATGTGGTCGGCGTTCTTCACGAGGTCGAGTTCGTGCTCGATGACGACGACGGTGTTGCCGTCGTCGGACAGCCGGTGCAGTACGTCGATCAGCTTGCGCTCGTCTTCGGGGTGGAGGCCGGTAGTGGGTTCGTCCAGCAGATACAGCGTCTCGCCTGAGTCTTTTTTCCCCAGTTCCTCGGCGAGTTTGATCCGCTGGGCCTCCCCACCGGACAGCGTTGTCGAAGGCTGACCGAGGCGCATATAGCCCAGGCCGACGTCCTTCAGGAGCTTCAGACGACGCCTGATGCCGGAGTGACTCTCGAAGAACTCGTGGGCCTCGTCGACGCTCATCTGAAGGACGTCAGCGATCGTCTTGCCCTTGTAGGTGACGTCCAGGGTCTCGTCGTTGTATCGGTCCCCGCCACACTCCTCGCAGGGCACGTAGACGTCGCTGAGGAAGTTCATGTCGATCTTGACGTTGCCCTGCCCGCCACAGGCCTCACATCGACCGCCCTTGACGTTGAACGAGAATCGCCCCTTCTCGTAGCCACGCTGTTTGGAGAGCTTGGTCTCGGCGAAGAGTTCGCGGATGTGATCGAAGACGTTCGTATACGTCGCGGGGTTCGAGCGCGGCGTACGACCGATCGGCGACTGGTCGATCAGCCGGACGGTCTCGATCTGGTTGATCCCTTCGATGTCGTCGTGGTCGCCGGGATTCACATCTGTATCGTTCATCCGCCGGACGAGCCCCTTGTAGAGGATCTCGTGCATCAGCGTGGACTTGCCCGATCCGGAGACGCCCGTGATCGCAGTGAACGTGCCCAGGGGTATATCCACTTCCAGATCCTTGAGGTTGTGCTGGCGAGCGCCGCGGATCGTGACGGTTCCGTCGCCGTCACGGCGGCCGTCGGGGACCGGGATGGCCCGCTCGCCGGCGATGTACTCGCCGGTGACGCTCTCCCCTGCTGCGACGACGTCCTCGATGGGGCCGTTGACGACGACTTCGCCGCCGCGTTTGCCCGGGCCGGGACCCATGTCGATGATGTTGTCCGCCCGATGCCAGGTCGCCTCGTCGTGTTCGACCACCAGCAGCGTATTCCCGAGGTCGCGCAGCTCTTCGAGCGTGTCGAGCAGGCGGTCGTTGTCCCGCTGGTGCAGGCCGATGGAGGGTTCGTCCAGCACGTACAGCACGCCCACCAGTCCCGATCCGATCTGGGTAGCGAGGCGGATCCGTTGACTCTCCCCACCCGAGAGGGTCGAAGCCTCCCGGTCGAGGGTGAGATAATCGAGGCCGACCTCTTCCATGAATCCGAGGCGGGCGCGGATCTCCTTGAGGATCTCCTCGGCGATTTTCGTATCGCGCGCGTCGAGATTCGCCTCCAGGTCCTGGAAGTGCTCCAGGGCGTCGCCGATGGCCATCCGGTTGACCTTGGTGATCGAAACACCGTCCACGAGCACCGCGCGGGATTCGGCCTTCAAGCGGGTGCCCTCGCAGGCGGGACAGGTCGTCGTGGCCATGTACTCCTCGATGTGTTCGCGGGCCCGATCGGAGTCGGTCTCGACGTGACGCCGTTCGAGGTTGTTGATGACTCCCTCGAAACGCTCGGTCTTCTCGCGGGTACCGTTCTTTGTCGTCCACTGGAAGTGGACCTGTTCGTCGGTGCCCCAGAGGAATTGTCGGCGGACATCTTCGTCCAGATCCTCGAAGGGGGTCTCGACGGAGACGCCGAAGTGCTCGGCGACGTTGTCGATCTGCCGGGAGTAGTAGGTCCGGTTGTAACTCCAGGGCTCGAAAACGTCCTTCAGGGGCTTGCTGGCGTCGGTTACCACGAGTTCGGGGTCGACCTCTTTGGTCTCGCCGATCCCCTCACATTCGGGGCAGGCCCCGTGCGGGGAGTTGAAGGAGAAGCTGCGGGTCTCGATCTCTGAGATGTCGATCCCGCAGTGCGTACACGCGAGATCCTCCGAGAACTCGACCACGAGGCGGTCGCGGCCGCTGTGATCGGGGCTGTCACCCGCGCCCGCGAGGTCGCCGGTCGATCGGGCGTTTGCCCCGCCCAGTTCCACGTCATCGGGCGGATCGGGCAGGATCACCTTGAGGATGCCCCCACTTTCGTCGAGGGCTGTCTCGACGGAGTCGGTGATCCGCGAGCGCGCCTCGGGAGTGACTTTCACGCGGTCGACGATCACGTCGATAGTGTGGTCGTAGTTCTCGTCCAGGTCCGGTCGTCCACGGGTCCCGCCGGGACCCGTTTGCTCGTCAGACGCAGTCTGACGCTGGTCCATCGTGAGGTCGTACTCCTTGCCGTCGACCTCGACGCGGGCGTAGCCCTCGCTCACGAGGTCGTCAAAGCGGTCTTCGAAGGCCCCCTTCTGGTCGCGGACGATCGGCGCGGCCAGCTTTGCCCGCGTCCCCTCGGGCAGTTCGAGGATCCGACTCACCATGTTCTGGGCGGACTGTTCGCCGACCTCGCGGCCGCACTCGGGGCAGTGTGGGACGCCGATCCGAGCGTACAGCAGTCGTAAATAGTCGTGCAGTTCGGTGACGGTCCCGACGGTCGAACGGGGGTTGTTGGCGGCGTTCTTCTGGTCGATGCTGATCGCCGGCGAGAGCCCCTCGACGTTCTCTACCTGCGGCTTGTCCATCTGGCCCAGGAAGTTCCGGGCGTAGGCCGACAGCGACTCGATGTAACGGCGCTGGCCCTCGGCGTAGACCGTCTCGAAGGCGAGAGACGATTTCCCTGAGCCGGACAGGCCGGTGACGACTGTCAACTCCTCGCGCGGGATCTCGACGTCGACGTCCTTGAGGTTGTGCTCCTCTGCCCCACGGACCTCGATGACGTCCTTGCTCATCTATCCACGCTCAAGGTTGCGAACAGTGAAACCCTGTCGGTTCCTCTCGGCCCGTCACGCAAACAGAGACGTGGCCCAAGTGGTTTGGTAACGTTTTCAATCGGGAAGCCACCCAACGTTCATCCGTGCCGCCCGCATGATCCGGTCGGAAGCAGATACTACCGTGTCAGTTTCGCCCCGAATTGCGTTCGCGTTCGTCGCGGACCCGTACAACCTCGTGAAGTTGATACCGGGACTGACCGACGTGAAGAACGTCAGCACGAGCCACGATAGCACTGCCCGGGGACAGTTCCAGTATCAACTCGCCGGCGTCTCGCTCACGGGTCGGTTCCGCGACAGCCAGCGGGATCACCCGTCGCTTCTCGTCCGGTCACTCACCGGCGCGATCGACGGCACCTGGCGATATCGGTTCGAAGAGACGCCTGACGGAACGGCCGTCTCCCACTCTGTAGAGATGCAATTTCCCGCAGCCGTTCGCGACCGACTGGCGGAACGCGTCGTCCAGGCGTACGTCGACGGCGAGGTCTCGACAGCGACTGAAACCATGCGGGCGTTTTTGAACGCCCGTGAGTGATCACTCGAAGAATTCGGTCAACAGCTTCTTCTCGGCAGCCCGGAGGTGTTGGTAGAACGTCGAGGGGACGACGTCCATCGAGGCCGCCAGTTGGTCGCCGTCGCTACGGCGCGGCCATTCGAAGAACCCGCTCAGGTAGGCCTTCTGCAGGGCCGTCAGCTGTCGGCCGGTCAGTTCTTCCTCGACGGCCGCGCGGAACCCCTGGCGGGTCTGTCCCGGCTGCTCGGACTCGTGATACGCGACCAGCTCGACGTTCCCGTAGTTGTCCTCCAGTTCGTCGATGATCGCACGGCCGTTCTGTTCGGTCGCGACCCGGAAGCGCAACTCGACCGCGTTGACGTCGACGCCGATCGTGTTGATCTGGCCACCGTACTCCGAGAGGGTTTCCACGAAGTCGGGGCTGTCCACCGCCACTTCGATCGTCGACTCGCCGTTGCTCGCGAGGACAGTTACGCCCGTCACCGCAGGATCGGCCTCCGCTATCTCGATGACGTCGTCTGGCTCTCCCTCGATGTCGAACAACAGCAGCAAACTCCCGTCGTGGCGGATCAGCGTGTTCTCGTGTTTGGCTGTCTCGCCGAGCTCGGCGGCGAGTCCCGACAGCACCGTCTCGTCGTGTATCTCGACGCCGATGTCGATCACCGTATCCGTCGTCACGGTCTGTTTGCTCAACAGATCGTTGACCGCCGCGCCGATCGACCGGCCCAGCGCCTGCAGGACGGTTGTCTCTTCCTGTCCGAACGCGTCCATCCGGCTGTAGACGACGAGCACGCCGTAGGTAGTCTGGCGGTATGTCAACGGGATCACGATCCCGATCTCGTCGTCTTCACATCCCACCGTCGCGTCGTCGAGCTCTTCACAGTCGAGCCGCTCGAGAGACTGCTCCTCGACTGCCGTCTTGATCGGGGCTACGCCCTCGGTCGACAGGTCGATCTCAGTCGCTTCGACCCCGTCCTCGCTGTCTGCCTGCCCCGTCACAACGCCCGATCCGGGATCGTATTCGCCGATCCAGGCGCGGGTGAACGCTTCGTGGCTCCCGATCCGCTCGGCCGCAAGATCGTAGACCTCTTCCGTCGAACCGGCCGTGACGACGATCTCCGTCACGTCACTGACCAGCCCGTTGATCCGATCGAGCAGTCGCTGGAGGCGTTCGTGTTCGCGTTCGATCTGGAACTCCGCCTCTTTGCGCTCGGTGACGTCCTGCTGGAAGGCGACGTAGTTGGTCAACTCGCCCGTCTCGTCCCTGATGGGAGTGATCTCCAGCTCGTTCCAGAACAGCGCCCCGTCCTTCCGGTAGTTCCGCAATTCCACCGACACCGGCTCCGGTTCGTCAAGCGCCTCTCGTATTTCATCGGTCTTCTCGATCTCCGTGTCCGGTCCCTGGAGGAACCGGCAGTTGACACCGATGGTTTCTTCTTTCTCGTAGCCTGTCACTTCTTCGAAGGCGTCGTTGACGTAGATGAGCGGCTCGTCCGGTTGGGTCGCGTCCGCGATCGCGATCCCGACCGGTGCTTCGTCCATTGCTCGCTCTTTGAGCCGCTGTTCCTCTTCGGCAGTCCGGTCGCTGATCGGCATCCGGACGCGGCCATCCTCGCCCGAGCGGGCCAGCACGTGTCGCTCGACCTGTTCGGCGACGTGATCGAGCGCATCTTCGTCGCTCGCAGGGACGTAGGCCGTCACGTCGGCATCGACGGCCCGACGCGCTACGTCGCCGTCGTCGGTACTCGGCACGAGCACGACCGGGAAAGCCGGTCGGTCCTGTCGCAACGTCTGCAGGAACGAGACGCCGTCGAATCCTTCCACGTCGTGATCGACGACGGCCCCGTCGACCTCTCCCTCCGCGACCCGATCCAGTGCCGTTGCGAAGTCGGTTTCGACGACGACGGTCCCCCGAATCGCCGCTTCGAGTGTGTCCGCGTCTACCGGTCCGGATCGCGGGGCATCACCCACGCGCAAGAGCCGCCGTGCGTCCGACGCCGCGTTCATACCCTCGCGTAGTGGCGGATGGTCATTAAAGCCGCTCCTTGATCACCCGCGGCAATCCCGAGGTGACGCCGGTTCGCGTGCGGTCCTCGACGACCGCCTCGGCGACGTGCTGGCCACTGATCAGCGTCATCGGGACGCCGATCCCGGGGTTGGTGTAGCTGCCGACGTAGTAGAGGTCATCCACGTTCGTGGACCGATGAGACGGCCGGAGCGGTCCGGTCTGACGCAACGTGTGAGCCAGCCCCAGTGCCGTCCCCTGTGGGTAGTTGTACTGCTCGATGTAGTCGGAGACGCAGGCCGACCGCTCGAATACGATCCGTTCGCGGAGGTCGACGCCGATATCCTCGGCCAGTTCTTCGAGTATCTTCTCGCGGTAGCGATCGCGAGTCTCCTCGTCGTCGTCCAGCCCTGGCGCGATCGGTACGAGGATCACGACCGCGTGGTGGCCCTCAGGCGCGACGGTGTCGTCCGTCTTCGAGGGCACGGAGAGGTAGTAGGCCGGTTCGTCCGGCCAGGCTGGCTCGTCGAAGATCGTCTCGAAGTGGGAATCCCAGTCTTCCGGGAACACCAGCGAGTGATGCGCCAGCGGACCCACGTCGCCCTCGATTCCGAGGTAGTACATGATCGCCGAGGGCGCGTAGGTCTTCTCCTCCCAGTGGCTCGGATCGTGGTCGCGTTTGGCCGGCGAGAGCAGTTCCCGTTCGACGTAGGCCGGGTTGGCGTTGGCGACCGTCACGCCTGTACGGTGGCGGCCCGCGCTCGTTTGGAGGGCCAGCCCGCTGGTAGTGTCCTGGACGTCTGTCACCTCGACGCCGGTCCGGTACTCGACGCCCAGTTCCTCGCCGAGTTCGGCCAGCGCTTCGACGACGCTGTACATCCCACCCTCGGGATAGTAGACGCCCAGGTTGTAGTCGACGTGGGCCATCAGGTTGTACAGCCCCGGCGTGTTGTGCGGTGACCCGCCGAGAAACACGAGGGTGTACTGGAGCAACTGCTGGAGTTTCGGCTCCTCGAAGTAATCCTCGACGTGGTCCTGCATCGAGCCAAGGAGTGAAAGCCCCCGGCCGGCGCGGGCGACGTCGCGGTCTATCATGTCCCGGAACCGCGAGCGGTCCTCGTAGACGAAGTGTTCCATCCCGACTTCGTAAGAGTACTCGGCCTTGGCGAGATACTCGTCGAAGGTCTCGCCGCCTCCCTCTTCGTAGGCCGCGAAGATCTCCCGGCACTGGTCGAGGTCGGGCGTCGTACTCACCCAGTCACACCCCACCTCGATCTCGTCGCTGTAGGGTGATCCCTTCTCCGGCTGAGGATCACTGTCGGCGTAGAACACCCGGTAGTGAGGGTCTAGCCGCTCCAGTTCGTAGTAGTCCTCCGGAGTTCGATCGAAGTGCCCGAAGAAACGCTCGAAGACGTCGGGCATGAGATACCACGACGGTCCGGTGTCGAACCGGAACCCGTCACTCTCGATGAGGTTTGCCGCACCGCCGAGGCGCTCGTTCCGTTCGAGCACGGTCACGTCGGCCCCGGCGTCGGCCAGATACGCGGCCGACGAGAGTCCGCCGAACCCGCCGCCGATTACTGTCACGTCCTCGCCGTCAAGTGGGTTACCATCGAACATAGTCAGGGTACGTACCAGATCCCGCGGTCACGATCGTACCACGATCCGATGACGACGTGCGGGAGTGCAATAATACTGATGAAAATACTCCAGAACGCCACGAGCCCGAGCGGGAGGCTCGCGCCGCCCAGTGGCTGGGGCGAGAGCGTCCAGATCAGTGCCGCCAGTCCGAAGGTCGCGATGGACCCGGCGATCAGTACGCCCCAGGCACCCAGTGCGACCAGTCGCGTGTCGTCGCTGTCAAGCACGGCAAGCAGGCCGTCGGCGGTCGCTTCGTCGTCGGTGCCGTCCTCGACGGCCGTCGTCCGGGCGACCTGCCGGGCGGAGTACCACAGCGGGAAGTACAGCCCGACGGCGACGACCACGGGAACGACGGCGAAGTAGGCGACCAGAAGTAGCGTTTCGGCGGCGTCGGCGACGTAGGAACCTGTGCCTGCCGAACGGACGTATCCCAGCGAGAGGTGGGCAACGACGAGTGTCCCGTATCCGGCCCCGATAAGCCATCGGGTGAGATCGAAGTATTGGCTCACCGTCGCGAGCCCCCCGGGATTGAATATGTTGACCATGATGTCGCTGAACGTGTGGAACGTCTCGGGGAAGAACACGATTGGGACGGCCATTACGGCCCCGCCACGGACGAGTGCCGCCAGTGCCCGTTGGCCCCCGCTTCGCAGGTGGTCCGTTCCGTAGGTGACGTCCATGACGTGCAACCCGCCGTGGCCACCCTTCGCTACGGCGACGCTGATCGCCAGAGCCAGCCCGGCCACAGGCGCGAAAAAGAGCAACGCCACGAACACGGCGATGCTCATCAGGTACAGCGCCACGTACCGGAGCTGGAAGGAGGCCGTCCGCCGCCGGAGATTGTTGAAGTGTTCGAACCCGCCGTGCGGGAGGTTCATCGCGACCATCCCGAACAGGTAGACGATCGCCTGCGTCCGCAACGACAGCTCGATGCCGACCAGCGTCGCCCCGGCGAAGACGCCGATCAACGCGAGCAATGCCGCACGTGACACCCCTAGCGTCGTCCCGCCTGCGACGTCGGGGACGAGCCGTACCGTCGGTCGAGAGGCGTGTTCTGACATCGTACACAACTAGTTTCGGTTACGATATCAATGCCGGACCCAATACGTTGGGCGCGGCTGGCTGATCCCACAGCCGTTTTGCCCCCGGGTCTCGAAGCCCGCGGATATGGGCATCCGGCAACTACGCTGTCCCGAGTGCGGGACCGACGTGAGCATGGGTCTCCCCCGGGAGTCCACCGTCCACGGAATCACTGCGACCGAACCGCCCGAACCCGAGGCGGACGACCGCAAGGTTAGAACCATCGCGTGTCCGAACGACCACGAGTTCTACGTCGCGTTTACGTTTTGATAGGGATTGATAGTGATTACTGTAACGGTCTACCGGTACGACCGCACGACGCCGTGCGATCAACCCGGAACAGACCTACAGTAATCAGTATGAATCGACATTCCCGGGCGAAATCTATGGGTTTCTACAGATGAGCAAGGCGAGTGCCTCGGGGCTTGACCCCGAGGCGGTTCACGCGAACCCGTATGAATCCCGTTCGGACGCCGTTGTTCGCCAAGTTGAAGTAGTCAGTGCGAGCATAATTTCGCATGAGTCAACGACGAGACTACGATATCCAGGGGGTCGACCTTTCGGGGGATCGGTACACGGTGATCCAGTCGCTCATTCGCAACAAGTACCGCGCCGAGGACGCCGAGGGTAACGTCGTCCTGCGAGGCAAACAGAAGATGCTCAAGATGAAAGAGGAGTTCCCGTTCGTCGACGCCGAGGGTAACGAGGTCTTCACGGTCAAGGCCGGCGGAATCGTCGACGTGGCCGGCAACTACGTGCTCACCGACGCCCAGACCGGCGAAGACCTGGTGATCCTGGATAACGACTACTCGATCCTTCAGGACACCTGGAAGATCCGGGACGCCCGCGACGAGCGGAAACTAGCCGAGATCAACTCTCGCGGTGCTATGGTTACGCTCGCGCGGAACGTCGTTCCGTTCGGGGGGTGGATCCCGCACAAGTACGAAATCTCGGATGTCGATGGCAACCACGTCGGCAACATCTCTGGGCAGTTCTCGCTGAAGGATACATACGACATCGTCATCGACGACGCGAGCGACGTCCCCAAAGAGCCGATCATCGCCGCCGCGATGGTCATCGACGCGATCCAGGGGAACTGATGGTGATTACTGTAGCGATTTACCGGTACGACCGCACTCAGTCGTGCGGTCGACCCGGAACAGACCTACAGTAATCACTATGACCCTCCCGCGTATCAGGTCCCGTAGCCTTCGCCCTCGACCGGGCCGCTGAACACGCCGTAGAGGAACTTGAAGTACCACAGGACCACCAGCAGGACCGGCAGCCCGAGGACGGTCACGAGGTTCAGCGCCAGCGGCGAGACGACCGCGTTCTGTACGGTCAGTCCCGTCGGCGGATAGATCGTCGGATACAGCAGCAGAGCGACCAGCGCGCTCAACAGGGCCGGCAGTGCCAGCGCGCTGCCCAGCCAGGCGCGATACTCGTCACGGCCTGCCAGGATGATCCCACCGAGTCCAGCGGCGACCGAGAGGACGACGATCACGGCCGCAGGTATCGAGAGGATTGTGTCGGCAGCATTGCCAGCGTCTGTAAAGACGACCGTTGCCAGCAGGACGACGACGCCGCCCAGATACGCCAGCGTCGCGACGATGCCGTAGTCACGCATCTCTCCGGCCAGTGCGGGGCCGGTCTTGGCCGCCAGGAACGCCGCGCCGGTGACCACCGAGACCGCGACCAGTCCGATCCCGGTCAGCAGCGTCGGGGCCGACAGCGTCGCCGCGTCGAACACCCAGCGGCCAGCGATCATCCCGAACAGGAGGGGCGAGAGGAGGCTGCCGCCGATGAACGAGTAATCACAGTAGCGTTTCCAGCGCTCATCGTCGCGCTGTTCGCGCAGTTCCGGACCGAGTCCCCGGAACAGAAGCGCCAGCACGAACCCGAGCGCGAGCAGGTAGTGATCGGCCAGCAGCCGGGAGTACACGTCGGGGAACGCCGCCAGCGTCATCGTCCCGAAGGCGATCACCCACACCTCGTTGGCGTCCCAGACCGGACCGAACGCCGAAAGGAGCGTCTCGCGCTCGTGATCGTTATCCCGAGTCGCATACAACATCCCGATCCCGAAGTCGAACCCGTCGAGGACGATGTACATCGTCAGCGCGAACATGACGAGCCCGAACCAGATCTCCGGAAGTGGCTCGACGAGATAGGAGTCGACGGGCAACAGTAGTTCAGTCATCGTCGCTCACCCCCGGGATCGGACCGTACCAGCGATCCCTGGACGACTCTGTGACGCCCAGCTCTCGCAGTTCGTCCTGGATCAGCCACCGGAGGATGTACAGGGCGACCACAACCAGGGCTCCGTAGATGACGAGGAACCCGATCAGCGTGAGCGTCGCTTCCGTCCCGGTCAGCGTCGACGAGACGGCTTCGCTGGTCGTGAGTTCATCCTGAATGATCCAGGGCTGGCGGCCGATCTCGGTGACGTACCAGCCAGTCAGCAGTGCCATGTATCCGAACGGCGACGCCATAATCATCGCCTTCAGGTAGCGGTCGCTGTCGGACAGACGACCCCGGTAGAGGAGGTAGCCGCCCCACAGCGCCAGCGCGATGAACAGGAACCCGAGTCCGACCATGAACCGGAACGACCAGAACACGAGCGCAACTGGCGGGTTCTCCTCGTACTCGTCGAGGCCGGTCACTACCGCGTCGAAATCACCCCCGCTCGCGAGGAACGATCCGACTCTCGGAAGGCTAATCGTAAAGAGGTTTTCCGCCCGCGGATCGGTCAAGGCAGCGGGGTCTGTCGGGATCGCAAAGAGATGGAGGTCAGCCGTTCCCGTCTCGTAGTGACCCTCCATCGCGGCAAACTTCTGTGGCTGGCTGTCCTCCACGTGGCGAGCGTAGGCGTCGCCGTGGATCGCCTGTAGCGGTGCCGTGACGAGCAGGATCAACACCGCGATACGCAGCGCCGTGCTCCAGGCCTCGGAGTCGCGTTTCTTCCAGACGATGTAGGCGGAGACGCCCGCGACCAGCAGCGCGACCGAGATCACCGCCGCGTTGATCATGTGGACGTACATCCAGGTCATCCGGGGGTTGAAGAACGCGGCGATGGGGTCGGTCAGTTGCGCGACCTCCATCCCGTTGCGGGTGATCATCTCGTAGCCCTGTGGTGTCTGCATCCAGGAGTTGACGACCAGGATCCAGAAGCCCGAAAGCCAGGCCCCGAACCCGACCAGCACCGACGAGAGGACGAAGGTCCGGTCGCTGACCCGATCACGGCCGAACAGCAGGACGCCGAGGAACACGGCCTCCAGGAAGAAGGCCATTTTCGCCTCGAACGCGAGTGGGCCGCCGATCATCTCGCCCGCCACCGACGAGAACTGCGGGAAGTTCGTCCCGAACTGGAAGCTCATCGGGATCCCCGTGACCGTCCCCATGACGAACCCCGCCGCGAAGACCTTTATCCAGAACGAGCGCAACCTGGTGAACCGCTCCTCGTCCGTCGTGACTTCCTTCCACGTGAAGTAGACGATGAACGGTGAGAGCCCGATCGACAGGGCAGCAAAGAGGATGTGGACACTGATCGTCCACCCGAACTGTAACCGGCTGGCGAACTCGGCCCCGAGGAACAGTTCCACCCCGTCGAACTGTGCGACGACAAAAACCACGTCGGCGAGCGTTTGAGTGGCTAAATTCATCCGTTTTCGTACGCCTCAGAACGTAGTAGTCATAAATCAGTTTTGGCATCTCATCACCTGAGAATAAGCGAAAGAATTTTATCCCTTCATTAAAGTCTCTTTGTGGAACCGGTAAAATATGTGGTTTTGTCCGATATGCTGGTACCCTGTATTTCGACTCATAGTGACTGCTGTAACTATGTACCGGTACGACCGCCTGCAGTCGGACGGTCGGTGCGGAATTAACTCACAGCACTCACTATCAAGTGTTTGCTCGCCTTCAGAGCGTACATGTACGACCACGTCGCTGATCTGTCACTGACCGTCTCGGACTGGGATCTGAACGGGTTCGAGCGCGACACCTCCAGCGGATTCTCCCGTGCGACCACCGTCGTCGCACTACATGGCGCGGGGACGACAGGTCGCGGCGAGGACGTCACCTACGAGGCTCGCGACCACGAGCGTTTCCAGCAGGAGGGGGTGACGTTGCCGACGGGCGAGTTCACCTTCGAGGAGTACTCGGCGGCGCTGGACACGGTCGAGTTGTTCCCGGAACCCCCCGACAGTGAGGTGTTCCACCACTACCGCCGGTGGGCCATCGAGAGCGCGGCGCTGGATCTCGCGCTCCGGCAGGCCGAGACTGACCTCGGGACTGTGCTCGGACGCGAGTACGACCCCGTTCGGTTCGTCGTGAGCACGCGCCTGGGCGATCCACCGACGACCGACCGGATTGACACACTGGCGATCCACTACCCCGATGTCGAACTCAAACTCGATCCCACACCCGAGTGGGACGACGACCTCGTCGACGACCTCGCCGCCAGAGACCGGGTGCGGATACTAGATCTCAAGGGGATGTACGAGGGTACGGAGGTCGACCAGGACGCTGATCCCACTCTCTATAAGCGCGTCGTCGAGGGGTTCCCCGACGCCGTCATCGAGGACCCGAAACTCACCGACGTGACGCGCCCGATATTCGACGGACACGAGGACCGGATCTCCTGGGATGTTCCGGTCGAGTCCCGGGCCGATATCGAGTCGCTGCCGTTCGAGCCGTCGTGGTGCAATATCAAGCCCTCACGGTTCGGCACCGTCGAGTCGGTATTCGAGGCGATCGAGTACTGCTTGGACCGGGACATCACGATGTACGGAGGCGGGCAGTTCGAGCTCTCGGTCGGACGCGATCACGTCCAGACGCTGGCGTCGCTTTGCTACCCCGACTCCCCGAACGATATCGCGCCCCGTGGATACAATAACTCCGAGCTCCCCGAGAGCTTACCGACCAGCCCGCTCGGATCGGCGACGGACCCGGTCGGACTATCCCGGGATCCCGACTAACGATGTTATGTGTTTTGGTATTATACGTCTTTGTGAATGGATGATAAACTGACTGAACGAACCGTCTCTGTCCTTGACACCGTGTCGACTTGGGAGGGTGTCGTCCGTAGCGAGGGTCGGGGTGGACCGCCGACGCTCCGGGTCGACGGGCGGACGTTCGGCCGCATCCGGGCGGATGCTGTCGAGGCTCGCTTCCCGGAAAAGCTCCCCCGGACTGCCGTTCGGCACGGCCTGGCCGACAGGGAGACCGGGGGTGGCTGGACGCGTCTCGGTCTGGGTGAGGACACGGCCGCGCACGACGCTGTGGGGTCGATCCGGGACAGACTTACAGTACTCACTATCAGAGTGGCGTACCTCGCGACCGTCGCCCGCGATCGAACGTAGCGACCGGGCGCGCTCGATGCTGTCGACCTCGATGCTGCGCTGGCCGAACTGGATCTCCTGCCGGGAGTCGTTCACCTCGTCCGGGAGCAGGCCCGCGGGTGACCGTTCGAGTCGCTACTCCTCGGCCAGGTAATCGTCCTGAACGTCGAGCACCTCTGCCGAGTCTTCGCACTCGCTATACCGGCGTAGCGGTTCCTCGTTGAGTTCCAGAAAGGTGTGACCCCAGGA
This sequence comes from Halapricum sp., assembly GCA_036628575.1. Classification (GTDB taxonomy): domain Archaea; phylum Halobacteriota; class Halobacteria; order Halobacteriales; family Haloarculaceae; genus Halapricum. The sequence goes on along the minus strand of JAZKRQ010000001.1, from coordinate 39,953 downwards.
GAACTTCGAGAGGATCTCCTCCGCCTGTTGGCGATGTCCCAGGATCGCCAGTGCGCCCGCGAAGGCTTCGACGGTGTTCAGCTGGAAGGCCGTCCCGTAGTTGACAGGGTTGGCCGCGACGAGGAAGGGGAGCGCTCGATGTGTCCCGTCCAGGTCGAACGCCTCCGCTTCGGCGGTCTCCCAGGAACAATCGAGCGCTATCAGGCGGTCGTGATCGGCGTCAGCCGGCGACAACGCCCGCTCGGCGAAGGGGTTGAGGACGATCCCCGGCGGGGTCGCACGGGTCGAACGGTGCAGCGTCGCCAGCTCGAAGCGGGCGAGTTTGCGGGCGCTGCACTTCTCGGGGTCGTCGTCGGCCTCGTAGCGGACGTGTAGCTCCACTGCGAACGCGTAGGGGACCTCGGGGCAAAAACCGACCGGATCGAAGCACGCAGACTGTGTAGCAAAGCCAGCAGTATTAACTACGTACACGTATTTGCCCCTACAATGCCTGGATCGGGGGACGACGCGCCGACGTTCGAGTTGCCCGCCGTCGTCGACGGGGAGTTCGACCGCCGCTCGCTTGCCGACTCTCTCGGCGATGAGGTGATCGTCCTCATGTTCTATCCGGCCGATTTCAATCCCGCTTGCGACGAGGACGGGTCGGACGTCGGTGAACTCGACCTCTTCACGATGCAGAAGGACGTGACGATCATGGCGATCTCGCCCGATAGCGTCCACAGCCACCGGGTGTTCGCCGCGGAGTACGACCTGAAGATTCCGCTTTTGAGCGACACCCGCCGCGAGGTCGCCGAGGCCTACGACGTCACCGACGACCGCGAGGAAGGGTATCTGTGTCAGCGCGCTGTCTTCGTGATCGATCTCAACGGGATGATCCAGTATCGCTGGACGACCCGCGACCCCTACGAACTGCCGGAGATCGAACCGATCCGCGTGACGATCGAGGCTATCGGCGGGGACTCGACGGCTCTCTCTCGATATCGGGTCGGCCACGCTCACTACCTCGAGGGCCGGCGGACCTTCACGAGCGCGATGAACGCCTTCGGCGACCGCGACTGGATGACTGCCCGGGGCGACTTCGGGCGCGCCTGCGAGGAATTCCAGGAGGCCGCCGACGAGTTCGATACCGCGTTCCGCTTCAGTGACACCCCGGTGCTTGACGAGCCGTTCGATCGCGCCCGCAGCAAGGCCAACGCGCTGTGGCAGGCCGCCGACTGGCTGGCCGACGCCGCCGACGCGTTCTCGAGCGGAAATGGGAGCGTCGGGGAGGAATATCGTCAGGACGCCGAAGCGCCGCTGGAGGCCGCCCGAGACATCGAGGAACCGCTCGATCCCGACGACATCGTAACCGATGACGGCGAGATACTCCTCGAACCCGACGAGGAAGCGTCGATCATGGACGAGATACGGGACGAACAGACGGAGGCGGAAGACACGGCCGCCGGAGGTGTTGATCTCGAAGTCGCGAACGTCGAGGTCGAGGACGACGATGAGGCGGAGACACGGGGAATCGAGACCGAGGCCGAGCGCCGTGCCCGGGAGTACGGCGGCAAGGGCGTCGAGATGGGCGAAGCCAGTGGTGCCGAGGAGGACCAGATAGCCGAGGCCGTCGGCGAGGTCGCGCCGGAGGACGCCGAACAGGTCGGGGATGCACGTGCCGGAAAAATAGCGTTAGACAACGGGGAAGAGGGCGACGGCACCGACGAATCTGACTCGGCGGACGACGAGTCGGACGTCACCGACGACGAGGTCGCCGAGATCGCCGCCGAGCTCGAAGACGACGAGTAGTGGGAACCGCCGCTTTCTACTCATCCGCCCTCCAGTATCCGGTATGGACGACCGCGTCGCGACGGCCCGGACGTATTATCGCTCTCTAGACGAGCACGACTACGAGACGCTCCACTCGGTGTTGACGGACTCGTTCGTCCACGAACGCCCTGACATGACTATCGAGGGTCCCGGTCGCTTCGTCGAATTCATGCGAGAGGAGCGCCCCCAGACCGACACGACACACCCCGTGGACGCCATCTACGAAGCCCCGTCCGGGCTGGCGGTCGAGGGGCGACTCCTCTCCTCGGAGGGCAACCGTATCACCGCGTTCGTCGACGTGTTGACCTTCGAAGACGATCGGATCGATAGAATCACTACCTACACGACGCCGTAGGCTCCTGACGAAACGACCCTCGTACACGGCGTTCAGAGCTGGCTCTATATGCCATTCCAAATATTATATATCTAGAATATATGTTGTGTTTTTATGATATTTTGGTCATCTGGATCTGGGGCCGAGATCGGCAAGAAATATAAGAAATATATAATACATTGGAATATGGTGATTATATCGATCGCCCCCTCCAGCCGTGTGAGATGTCCCTACCCATACTTCGACACTTGAGGGGTTGAAAACCCGATATAACTCTCGAACCGTGTCGGGATCGACGAGGTAGCCTGCCCCGGAGGCGGGATCGAACCTCTGCTCATCAACACTACGATATGGCGCGTATAGCCCATATAACCCCATATTACGACGTTATCGGTGCGTCGACTGTGGGACTGACAACTCGATGTGAACAAAATATTTCAGGAGGTAGATATATGATATATTTATATTGAGTTAATATAAAATACCTATGTCACTAGCGTCTCGATAGCAGTCCTCGGCGATAATGGGGGTATCTGGCGGAGTCCGTACGGTATGTCCGGGCCGACTCAGGTCCCGCCGACAAGGTCGTCGACGTCGGAAACGTCGTCCAGGAGCGTCCACTCTTCGGTGTGCGTAGCACACCCGCCCGGCTCGACAGTCTCGAGCGGTCCGAGCGTCTCGAGTTCGAGGAATCCGGGTCGCGTGTAGACTTCGACAGCACTCCCACCGTCGGGATACGTCCCGTCAAGATCGATCGACATTTCCTTGCGGAACGCGCGGCCGTCTCGAATGTATGCTGTCCACTCTTCGCTCGTCGTGGTACCGATCTTTAGCGGTTCGTCGGCGTCGTCGTCCTGTTGCACCGTGATCGCCCGTCGGTCGAAGCGAAGGCGGTCGTCCCCGGGATTGGTGTATGGCCAGAACTGGACGGACCGATCGGGTTGCACGGAGTCCGCCGGCTCCTGTCGGTCGAAGGGCAATACGGCGGTTCCGCCGGCCTTCAGTACCGTGAGTCCCCATGGAGCGAACTCGACGGGCCAGGCACCTTCGTTGTAAATGCGATGTGTGACCGTCATCGACGGTCGGGACGGCGACAGCTGGAGTTCGAGTTCGCGGCGCAAAGACGATCCGGGATCAGTATCCCGGGTAACGGAAACGGATCCGTTCTGGATTTCGTACTCGATGGGCGAGTCATCGGGCACGTGCGTGCGGGACTGCTTCTCCGGTGCGTGCCAGAGTCGGTGACCACCATATAGCGGGAACCCGTCGCGCTCCTCGGGATACGTGCGAAACTCGTTTGCCCCGTCTTCGAACCCGAAATGGAGCACTCGTGGGCCGACCTCGGTCGCTACCCGGGCCCGGACAGTTCCGTTTGCCAGCTGTACGCAATTTCCCCACTCCGGGTCGTCAATCTCGGTAATGGATACAGCACACATTGTCAGTATGCATCTCTCTCTGGATACAAACCGATTGTGGTGGACGGCGCGGCAATGATAGCACCTTTTGATGACTACCAAAATAAACTCAGCCTGGTTAGAAACGACAAAATATTTTTATTCTATCGTTGTGAACAGCAACCCGATACTGATCATGAACGAGGAGTATGCATATCATGTAATTTCACCGGGCAGGGTAAATCTGATCGGCGAACACACGGATTACTCGGGCGGATATGTCTTGCCCGTCGCGACCGATCTCCACACAGAATTACGTGCCGCACCGACTGATGACGAGACGGTGACAGTCACCTCAGCCGCGTTCGACGAACAGCGGACCTTCACTGTAGACGATACGACGCGAACGAGCGACTGGGCTGATTATCTAAAAGGCTGCTACGCCGTTCTTCGTAAAGAGGGATACGCTCCAGGCGGTTTCCGCGGAAAGATCTCTGGTACGTTACCACTTGGGTCTGGCCTGAGTTCCTCGGCGAGCCTCGAACTGGCAGTTCTCGGGTTCTTGAACGACGCGTATGACCTCGGTCTTTCGCGCGAGCGGTTAGCACTGCTGGGACAGCGAGTGGAAAACGACTTCGTCGGTGTCTCCTGTGGCATCATGGATCAATTCGCCGTCGCGCTCACGAGAGCGAACCACGCGCTCCATCTCGACACCGAGACACTCCAGTACGATCACGTGCCGGTTCCCGACGAGGTGCAGATACTCGTTTACCATACCGGCGTCGAACGTGCGTTGGTCGACTCGGAGTACAATCATCGTCGTGGGACCGTGGAGGCCGGACTGGACGCCCTGAACGCCGACACTTCGAAAGACGTGGATCCAGGGGATCTGGAAACGCTCTCCGATCGTCAGCGTCGACGACTCGGATTCGTCCATCGCGAGAACGAACGCGTACAGGAGGCGACGGCAGCACTGTCCGAAGGTGACGTTGAGCGTGTCGGGGAACTCCTCGTAACCGCGCACGAAGACATCGCAACCAATTACGAAGCGAGCTGTGAGGAACTGGACTTTTTCGTCGACGTGGCCGTAGACGAAGGGGCTTACGGAGCACGACTAACCGGTGCCGGCTGGGGAGGTGCCGCTGTCGCACTCGTCGATCGATCACGGGCAGAACGCATCGCCAATGCCGTTCACGAACGATACGAACAGCAGTATCCCGAGCACGACTCGCGGTTTTTCCTGGTCTCCCCCTCGGGCGGGGTCGCTGTCGACCGCACGGCGTGATCAGCCACTCAGGTGAGGCTCGTTCTCGGGGCGTTCGAGCAGGTCACGCACGCCCTGGCGGATGGTGTCGTCGCTGGAGAGTGTCGGTTCCCAGCCCAGGGCAGCCAGTTTCTCGATCGAGAGGCGCATCTTTGGCACGTCGCCCTCCCAGCCGCGGTCGCCGCCCGTGTATTCGTACTCGGGATCGACGCCCAGTTCGTCGCTGACGATGTCCGCGATCCGTGTGACCGACGTCGTCGTCCGCGTTCCCAGGTTGTAGGTGTTCATCGGCTCGTCGGCGTGTTCGACGACGTGGCACATCGCATCGATGCAGTCGTCAATGTACATGTAGGATTTCTCCTGGCGGCCGTCGCCCAGGATCGTCAGCGAGTCGGGATCCTCCTGGAGTTTGTAGACGAAGTCCGGCACGACCCCAGCGCCATAGCGCGGCCCGACGATGTTGGCGAACCGGAAGTTCCACACCGTGAACCCCCGCGTGTGCGCGTACACTGAAACCAGGCCTTCTTCGGCGAGTTTCGCCGCACCGTATTCGCTGATCGGCTCCAGGGGCGCGTAATCCTCGGGCGTCGGCCGCGGTGCCTCGCCGTAGACCGTCGAGGAAGAGGTGAACAGCACGTTCTCGACGCCGACCTCCTCCATGCGCTCAAGCAAGTTGTAGGTCATCGCCTCGTTGGATTCGAACTGCTCGCGCGGCCGTTCGGCGTTGACGTACTTGTCCGCCGCCAGATGAAACACTGCATCCAGGTCGCTCGTTACCACGTCAGCGACGACCTCGGGATCGGTCAGGTCGCCCTCGACGAACGCCGCTTGCTCGGGAACGGACTCGCGAATCCCGTTCGAGAGGTCGTCGACGACGACGACGTCGTTGTCCGCGACCAGTCGCTCGGCCAGCGGCGCACCGATCAACCCAGCGCCGCCTGTCACCAGAATCAGTTTGTCAGTGAGTTCCATGTCTATGACTCTCGATGACTATTTTATTAACGTTATGGTTTCCGATAACCGGTACAAATATGTATTTAGAACATCACGGATCACACCAGAGCCATGCAAAAGCGACGCGTTCGCAATCACAACGACAAGTACGTCGTACTCTTCAAGTTCGACGAATCGGACGAGTTGGCGGCAGTCGACGGACAGTCGGAGGGGGACGATGACTGAACGGCGCTGGGATCCGACGCTCCAGGAGTGGGTTATCACGGCGACCCATCGCCAGGAACGGACGTTCAAACCGCCGGAGGACTACTGTCCGTTCTGCCCGACCGAGGAGGGCGCGGAGTACCCGACGGCGATCCCCGAACCGGACTACGACATGGCCGTCGTCGAGAACGGGTTCCCGTCGCTGCAGCCCGATCCGCCCGAACCCGCCATCGAGGGGTCTGACCTCCTCCCCGCCGAACCGGCCAACGGCCAGTGCGAGGTCGTCCTGTTCACCCCCGAGCACGACGGCACGATGTCCCAGGAGCCGGTCTCGCGGTTCGTCAAGCTCGTGAAGCTCTGGCGGGACCGCTACGAGACCCTCGGCGAGAAGGCCGACCACGAGTACGTCTACATCTTCGAGAACCGCGGCGAAGACGTCGGCGTCACGCTGCACCATCCCCACGGCCAGATCTACGCCTACCCGTTCGTCCCGCCGAAGGTCCGGACAGAGCTCCAATCGAGCCGGGACCACCTCGACGAACACGGACGCTGTCTGTTCTGTGACCTTGTGACCGAAGAGCGGGACACGAGTGAGCGTGTGGTCGCCGAAAACGACGCTTTTACTGCAGTCGTGCCGTATTTCGCGCGATGGGCGTACGAGGTCCACGTCTACGCGAACGATCATCTCCCGTCGCTCGCGGCGTTCGATAACACTCACGAACAACAGCTCGGTCAGCTGCTCAAAGAGGTACAGCAGCGCTACGACGCGCTATTCGACTTCGAGATGCCATACGTTATGGCCATGCACCAGGAGCCGACGGGCGAGGCGGACGAAAGCGAATACAGCCACTTCCACATGGAGTTCTATCCGCCATACAGGACCGAAGACAAGCTCAAGCACCTCGCCGGGAGCGAACTCGGGGCCGGCACCTACATCAACAACAAGCTCGCCGAGGAGTCGGCCGCGGAACTCCGGGACGCTATTTGAAACGCGTTCTCGTTATTTGAGCCGGGACAGGAGCTCGTCGACGACGGCCGTTCCAACGGGATGTTCTCCGTACACGTCAGTTACCCGGAGGGTACAGACCCCGATGTCCCCATCGGGCGTCGACTGGACGGCCGTGATTGCACCGCCGTTCTCCAGCCATCCCTCTGTGTATCCGACGAGAACGTCGTCGCGGGTCGAGACGTTCGTGACGTAGCCGTATGGATAGAGGTCCTCGAACGCCCAGCCGGGCGTCACGTCGACCGTCTCGAAGAGGTCCTGATAGACGAACGAAGCACACAGGTTCCAGCTTTCCCGTTCCGGGAGCTCTCGATACTCGAAACGGTCGGTATCTGTGAGGTATCCGTCTGCTTCGGGGAGCACGAGTGCGGGTCCACTGACGCCGGTCGGGTCGGTCACGACCGAGACCGCGGCTGTGTCAGGATCGTCGAGAACTTCGTACCCCCGGCTAACAAGCGCCGTGGCGAGTGCGTCGTTGTCTGTGTAGACAGCAATCCGTTCGCTCCGTCGATCGTCGGGGGCGACATAGACCGCACGTGTGACCGATCGTTCTACGTTGGACGACACTGCGGTAATATCGACTGGCGAAAGCTCTGCGACGTCGGGAGCGACGAAAGTCATCGCCTCTTTCACCCGGACAGTGTCGTGTGACGGCACGGTCACGTCCACCGTCGTTTCCGCTCCGGCCGCTGAGAGAGTTACTGAGAGTGACTGTTTACTGCTGCGGTCGTTCGCAAGTACGAGGTCGACGTCGATCTCGTCGCCACTCCAGGCAGTGTGGGTCGACGGTTCGAGATGTACCATCATTGGGGCGTTCACGCGGGCAAACGACTCGTAGAACGCCTTCTCCGAACGGAGATAATCGAGGAGGCCGTTGAATTCCCACTCGATATCGGATAATTCTGTGATAACGTATCCCGCCACGTCGTCCTCAACCCGCATGTCGGCGATAATCGACTCGACGCTCTGAAACTCGCGGCGCTGCCAGGCCGTCGCCAGTTCCGATAGCGAATCGAACACCGACGAAGCGGGACTCGCTTCGAACTTCGCCTTGGGATCGCCGGGCCGTTTCAGCCCGCTGAGGAAGTCGTGCTCGAACCAGTGGGGCGTGCCGTCGTAGTGATCGTACAGCGCCTCGATGTCACCCAACCCCCAGGTTCCGAATTCCGAAACGAGCAGCGGCGCTTCGTCCGGATCCGTCCGGACATCGCCGTAGTTATCGCTCGGATTCGATGTGATCTCCTCAAGCCGGTCGCGCCAGGCGTCGCGGCGGTCGGGAACGACGAAATACTCGTGATAGTCGTTGAGATCGGTCGCGACGTGCGCCCAGCCGGAATTGTCACAGACCAGCCGCGTGGGATCGTATTCGCGGACGTCGTGATAGAGCGATTCGAGGTAGTCTTGCTTTTCGGGATCCTCCCAGAGCGATGCTTCTTCCTCGTGGTATCCGATACCCCATTCCTCGTTGTAGATCGACCACGCGATCACGCTCGGGTTGTTGTAGTCGCGGTCGATCATGCCGAACAGCTGTTCGCGGAGTTCTCCCTTCGAGCGATCGGTGTATCGATCGGGATTAGCTGGCTCTTCCCACACGAGGATGCCAAGGCGGTCCGCGAGTTCGACGAACTCGGGATGGGCCGGCTTGATATGCTTGCGCAGGAGGTTGAATCCCAGCTCTTTGGCCGCGCGGATCTCCTCCTCGAACGTCTCGATGTCGGCCGGCCGGTAGTACGTATCCGGATAGAACGCCTGATCGAGCGCTCCACGCATCTCGAACGGCTCGCCGTTGAGATAGAGCTGGCCGTCGTCGTACGCGACGCTCCGCATTCCGAAGTACGTCTCGTAGGAATCGAGGGCGTCTTCTCCGTCCGAGAGCGTCACCTCGATATCGTAGAGATCGGGGGTTTCAGGTGTCCAGTAGTCGGGATCGGGAATCGATACCGATTCTTCGACCGTCCCGTCCTGGACTGTCGCGGAAGTCTCCGAGACGACGGATCCGTCGCGCGAGATACGCACCGTTGCTGTGAACGATCGCGTATCCCGGGACACGGAGATGGCTACGTCTGCGGTACCGGAGTCGAGATCGGGGGTCACCCGAAGGTCGTTTACCCGGACTTCCGGAACGACTACGAGGTCGATGCCCTGCCAGGGGCCACTGACCCGGGTGTACCATTCTGCACCCTGTTTGCCGTGTGGGATCTCGGAGATATCTTCGGGATCGTGAACGCGAATGGCGACGGTATTCTCCCCGGGTTCGATAGCTGTGGTCGCGTCGACAGTAAACGGGAGATAGCCACCGCGGTGCTCGCCGACGCGCTGGCCGTTGACCCAGACCGTCGTCTCGTAGTCGACCGCACCGAAGGACAGCAACGCTTGCTGTCCGTCTTCGAGACTGTCGAAGGTAAACGTCGTACGATACCAGGCCGTCCCAGTGTACGTACGGAGGTCTTCGTGTTCTTGCCAGGAGTGGGGAACGGAAACCGTGCGCGTATCGTCCCAGTCCGTCGCCGGGTCGTACCACTCGTCCTTGTTACCGTTGCTTTCCGGATCGATCCGGAACGTCCACTGGTCGTTCAAACTCTTCGATTCTCTCGTGTTCTGTGGTATCGCTTGTTCTGTGTGCTTCATACCTGTGATCGAACCGCACTTGGGTAGCTAATTCGCAATGCTTGTCCAGCTCTGTCTGTTTTCTGAATTACAATTCCTGTCTCTGCTCCTGTTGGTCGTCGATTATCTGCTCCAACGATTCGACCTCTGATTGTCTGTAAGGCGTCCCGTCTCCGTGCAGGAGGTCGTGGAACCAAACGTCGGTTTCCTCTTCGTCGATGGCTTCAGCGATAGACGTCTGAGCAGTCGACCAGGGGAGATGCGTCTGCGTCTTGCCGTTCACTAGCCCCCACGTGTAACAACCGATCTCTTCGTTTCGGAAGTACGGGAGATGTGTCTCAACCGTGTTGTCACGCGGGCGGGCCATCCACTCGGTACAGAGAAGCGGCCTTCCGTACCGCTCTTGCATGCGCTCGACGCGCTCTTTCGTGAACGACAGCTCTGAATAGTCGTGAAACGAGATTACGTCGGCGTTCTCGGAGCCGATCCGGTTCTGTTTCTCGCGATCCGGATCCCAGTTGACACCTGCCGTGACTGGCTGTTCGGGGTCTTCGGCACGCACCCAGTCGAACGATTCGCGGAGTAAAGGGAGCGTCTGCTGGTCCATATCGCTGTTTCCGGGTTCGTTGTAGACGTCCCACATGAGTACCCGGCCGTCGTCACGGAACGTCGAGACGATGTCGCGGACGTACTCACGGGGGCCGTCCCATCGGTCCGGTTCGGTGGCGATATCGTGGCCCGGACTGGGCGTCCACTGGCTGTTGTGTGTCTCCGGTATTGGGTCGTCTTGTGGGCCGGTGTACGGTTCCTTCCCCGAGAACGCGACATCGTCGAAGAAGACGAACATCGTCGTCATTCCGTGCCTGTCCGCGATGTCGAGAAAACGGTCCATTCGCTCTTTGAGACCCTCCGGGTCGGCCTCCCAGACGACGTACTGGAGAAAAACCCGGAGCGTGTTCATCGAGAGGTCCGCGGCCCAGCCGAGTTCTCGGTCGATCGTTTCGCGATCGAACGTCTCGGCCTGCCACATCCCTGTCGGATTGACAGCGGTGCTCGGGACGTAGTTACACCCGACCAGCCAATCCTGGTCGTCATACCAGTCCCATGCTTCCTCAGCGGTCCATCTGTCGTTCGTATCTATCATATTTCCTTATGTTGTATTTGTGTTCGATCGTCAAGTCGGTGCATCGTCGATACGTCGTTCCGTCGGTCGATGCTACGGACTTCTATTGTTTCGGCCGGGTACCAACTTTGAATATCTGTACTCGTAATTGGACATTGGCAATCAGGAGAGGACTCCGTGAACCTCTGCCGCCCCTGTTCCGGGATCGACTGCGGGAGCGTCGTCATAGATGATCTCCATGTGGTAGGTCGCGAGCAGGCCGGCGAACAGCAGCACGAACCCGATAGTCAGGAAGGCTGCAGCCACAGTGACGACGATGGTCACGACCACTAGATGCACGGCCACCGCTGGATTGTTCGCCGTCCAGATGTACCCTTCCCGAAGCGCTGGGACGATGGCGCGTCCCTGGGCAAGTCCAACGAACGTTGGAACCAGCACGACCGCGAGGTAGGTGCCCACGTAGAGGGCGAGGACCGCGACTAGACTTGATCCGCCACCGATGGCGTTGACCGTCGCGATACCCAGGAACACCGGTGGAAGCAATCCGAGCAGTATCGAGTGGACGAGGTTCCGTCGGATTGTCCCGAGAACGCGTCCACGGTCGACTTCGCCCGTCTCGCGAAGCGACAGGACAGTCGCATATGCGCCGAGCGTCGCAGGGCCGGCCGTCACCAGTGGGAGCGACGTGAAGAACCACAGCACGGAGAGTGGAACGAGCACTGTTGAGTGGTGGTACGTGAAGCGTAGCGTTCGCTTGAGAGCACCGGTCCGACCGGATTCCTCTTCGCTCGTCCTGGAGGGCGTCTCGGCTGCCGAGATGGACTCGTTGTTCCCAGTCATCCGGTCGTCCCCTGCATCTGGATGGCGTTCACGAGGTGTTCCTGGAGGATCAGGAAGACGATGAACAGCGGCAACGCCGCCAGGAACGTCCCTGCCATTTGCGCTCCGGGCTGGAACACCTGCGTCGGTTGCATTGTGACGATACCGACCGGCAGCGTAAACGACTCTTGGCCCTGGAGCACGATGAGCGGCCAGAGGAACTGGTTCCAGGTGTAGACGAACGTGTACAGCGAGAGCGCCGCAATCGCCGGCTTCATCAGTGGTAACACGATGCGCCTGTAGATCTGGAACGTCGAGAACCCGTCGAGACGGGCCGCCTCGATGACCGAATCGGGGAGATCCTTGAAGAACTGCACGAACAGGAATACGCCGATCGGCATCGCGCTGAACGGGAGGATCACCGCCAGCGGACTGTTGATGAGCCCGAGGTCGGAGATGATCGTGAACAGCGGCACCATGTTGGCGAACACCGGCACCATGAACGACGCGATAATGACGACGAACACGAATCGCTGCCCGGGCCAATCGAGTTTCGTGAGCGAGAACGCGATCATCGAGTCGAGGATGACCACGAGAACGGTCGTCACCGACGCGATGATCGCGGTGTTCACGAACCAGTCCAGCATCGGCGCGCCCGAGAGCACCGCGTCGTACCACCGGAATGTCATTTCCGGCGGAATCCAGTACGGTTTCTGCGTGAACGCCAGTGACTCCGGCGTCACGGACGTCGATAGCATGTACAGGTACGGCACTAGGAACAGAAGCGCTGTCCCGTACAGGAGCACGTACACGCCGACGGTTTGCAGTCGGCGCTTCAGTTCTTGGTTGTGTCTCAGTCGTGTCGTGTATGCGTTACTCATTGCTGTCGCCTCCGATGAAGTAGTAGTTCGCGAAGGAGGTCGCCACCAGGGTGAAGAACAGGAAGTAGCCGATCGCAGCGGCGTACCCGAACTCCTGGTTGCGGAACGCCATCCGGTAGAGGTACATCACGATGGACTGGGTCGCGTTGCCGGGTCCACCGTTAGTCATGATGTACACCTGTCCGAACACCTGGAACGACATGATGAACTGGACGGTGACGACGAACGAGATGGCGTTTTTCATCTGCGGCAGCGTAACGTCTTTGAACATTCGCCAGGTGCCAGCCCCGTCGAGGCGCGCGGCCTCGTAGAGGCGCTCCGGGACGTTCTGTCGAGCTGCAAGCAGGATGACGAAGTTGAAACCGACCGTCCACCAGATGGTCGCCAGCGCGACCGCGGGCATCGCTAACGTGAACGAGTCGAGCCACGAGGGCGGGCTCTCCACGAGCCAGCCCACGTAATAATTAATCGGGCCGTACGACGGTGCGTACAGCTCCATCCAGATGAGCGAGACGACCGACACCGTCAACACGTATGGGCTGAAATATATTGTCCGCAGGATCCGCTTGCCCTTCACCTCTCGGTTAGCACCGAGGGCCAGTCCCAGACCCAGCAACACGAGCGTCGGGACGGTGAGAACGACGAAGTAGACAGTCGACATGACTGCCTTCCAGAAGATCGGGTCGTTGAACATTCGGACGTAGTTTTCCAGCAGGATGAACTCCGACTGAGAGGGAGCTAAGGCGTTCCAGTCGTGGAGGCTCATCCAGAAGCCTTTGAGTAACGGATACAGCAGGAAAACCGAGAACACCAGCATGTACGGGAGTGCGAACAGGATCCCATCCCGCGTCTCGCCTGATCGCAGATCCGAGAGGTTGACCTCACCAACCCGGTTTCTGTATGAGACGAGGCTGGATCTGATACTCATCTTAGAGGTTCGAGTTCACGTCGTTTGCGGCCGTTTCGATGGCCGAGACTGGCTCTTTTTTCTGGCTGTAGATCTGTCCGAGCGCCTCGTTGACGGGACGCTTGTAGTTCCCGTTGTTGGACGTACTCGGCATGTACGCGAGTTGTCCGGCGTCGGCCATCTCCTTGTACGTCGAGAGGGTCTTCTTCCAGACGTTCGCCGAGCGGAGTTCGTCCGCCTGCAGGACGCTTTCTGCGGCCGGGAGGTGTCCTGCGCTGGTCCCCCATTCGGTGGCGTTCTGGGTGAGCCACTCGGCGACCGTGATCGCGGCCTGACGCTTGGAATCGCTCTGGTTTTTCTTCCGCGGGAGGCCGATCGTGTGGGAGTTGGCCCAGGTCATATTCGCAGACTGTCCCGGGGCGACGAACGGCTTGGTCATCCCCCACTCGAAGTCCTTCTCAGCCAGCACACCGTAGTACCACGTGCCGTTGACCGTCATGGCCATGTCGCCCGAACGGAACGCCTTCGTCCCGCGGTTCTCCGTGGAGTCGGCTTTGTCCCATCCCCAGCCGCCGGTGATGTTCGAGTAGAACTCCGCGATGGCCTGTCCCTCGGGCCCCGCGAACTGGGCTTTGGTCTTGTCGTCGTTGAGGAACTGTCCACCCCTGCCCTCAAGCCAGGCGATGAACTGACGGACGTAGAAGCCCTGGTACGGCTCAGGGTTGAACGCGATCTTGTCCGTCTCCGCTGCGATGGTGTTCGCAGCGGTCTTCAGTTCCTCGAAATTCGATGGCGGACTCTCTGGATCGAGCCCGGCCTCTTCGAAAATGTCTTTGTTGTAGTAGAGACCGTTCGGGTGGGTGTCGAGCGGGAGCGCAACGTGGTTCCCGCCGTACTTCACCTCGTCCCAGATCGACGAGACGTACGCGTCGGACGTCCCCGAGCTGATCTTGTCGTCGAGTGGTTGTATCGCGTCAACGAACCGCTCGAGTTCGGAGGTGTGAAACACCGCCAGGTCCGGTGAGCTCCCGCCGGTCATCGAGGTGAACAGCTTGTCGTAGTACTCGGCGAACGGTTGCCGTTCTCGTTTGACCTGGATATCGTCGTGCTCCTCGTTGAACTTGTCGACGAGTGATTTCATTGTCTTCCCATCGCCACCGGCGAACAGAGTCCAGAACTCGACCTCGGTCGTTCCCGACGAATTTCCGTTACCGCCTCCACCGCCGACCCCCCCACATCCGGCGAGACCAGCGATACCAGCGGTTCCTGCCAGTTTCAGATACCCTCTTCTACTAGTGTCTGTCTGCTGCTTGGGCTTGCGAGCCATAGATAGTCGTGTGATATAGAAGAACTTAATCTTTTCCCATATATCCTATTATATGGGGTACAAATAGAACCATTACATTTATATTTGTGTATGGTCCAATCACATCTGTTTCCCCATGAGTAGTGTGACCTTCGACAACGTACTGAAAAAATACGGTGACTTTCTGGCGGTGGAAGATGTCTCGCTCGATATCAAGGACGGAGAGTTCGTCTCCATGCTTGGCCCGTCCGGGTCGGGCAAGTCGACCGTTCTCAGGATGGTCGCCGGCCTGGAAGATATCACTGGCGGGGAGATCCGTATCGGGGATCGCGTCATTAACGACGTCGCCCCGCGCGACCGTGGTATCGCCATGGTGTTCCAGAACTACGCGCTGTACCCGCACATGACCGTTCGGGACAACTTGTCC
Organism: Halapricum sp.; assembly: GCA_036628575.1. GTDB lineage: Archaea > Halobacteriota > Halobacteria > Halobacteriales > Haloarculaceae > Halapricum. The sequence goes on along the minus strand of JAZKRQ010000001.1, from coordinate 24,918 downwards.
TACGGCCTGCGGTTGACGACTGATCTTGCGGAAGACGAAGTGAGTCGGCGCGTCGAGGAAACTGCGGAGATGCTCGATATCAGTGAACTTCTGGAGAAGAAACCCGGAAATCTCTCCGGCGGCCAGCAGCAACGCGTCGCTACGGGCCGGGCCATCGTTCGCGAACCCGAGGTGTTCCTGATGGACGAACCTCTGTCAAATCTCGACGCGAAGCTGAAGATACACATGCGGACCGAACTTCAGCGCATCCACGACGAACTCAAGACGACCACTATCTACGTCACTCACGACCAGGAGGAAGCGATGACGATGTCGGATAGAATCGTCATCATCGCACTCGGGAGCATCCAGCAAGTGGGGTCACCGGAGGAGATCTACAACGAGCCGGCGAATCTGTTCGTCGCAGACTTCATCGGGAGCCCCACGATGAACTTCTTTGAGGTGGCTGTCACGAACGGTTCGCTCTCCGGTGACGGGTTCGAGTACGGCCTGAGTGAAGACTTCGTCGAGAAGGTGATGACGAACGCGACCGAACACGACCTCGTCCTCGGCATCCGCCCGGAGCACATATCCATCGTGGATGCCCCTGGTCCGAACACCGTGGAGGCTACCGTTGATGTAGTCGAACCTGTCGGATCGGACAACTTCCTCTATCTCGAAATCGGCGACGAGGAATGCACCGTTCGAGTTCCCTCTGATACGAAGCCATCGCCCGGCGAGACGATCCCGATCACGTTCGAGGAGTCCGATATCCATCTCTTCGAGCAGTCCACGGAGTTGAATATCTTCTCTGATCGCGACGTCGATAACGTGGTAACACTCGAAGCCCAGCAAGAGATCGAGAATGCCGCGTAATCGGAGATCGCGACGACGTACGACGCGCCGAGATCGACTACGACGCTTCTGACGGCCGAAATCGATCAAACAACTCTCGAAATCAGAAATCGGCGAGTGACGTTTTTCGACCGTTGGCGGCCAATTAGTTGGTTTGGAAAAAAGGGTGGAGACTCAGGGGGTACGGAACCGTACCCGAACGGGCAGAGTGACCGGCACCAGGGTGTCTGACCCGATTACGGGGCATCGATTCTGGGTAGCATGTCAGAGATAATGCCCCATTCACAATCCTACAATAGAAGTATTTATATTTTACTGCATCATCGAACCACGTCGGATGCCTGAATGCACGTTGAGTGCGAATCCGATCGCGAATCGTCGTACACGCCCGTGATTCGATGAATAACGATTCGTAGCGTTCGCCATACAGCGGCCCAGTACGACCGATTACGGATGGATCCGCGGTATCCGAGTGGAGATTCAGGGGACCATGCGAGCAATCAAATGGAGGGGCGAGACGATAGCTGCCAGGACCCGATAGCCGCGATCGACGTAGCCGTTTCTTATTGCGAAACAGACCCTCATTATTGTTCCTACGGTATCGTGAGGAGAACAAGACAGGATGTCGCCACTTTCTTTACACACGTATGTTCGTAACCGCTAGCACTACTGAGCCATTGCCGCCTCGACGGTTCGTTCAGCAGAGACGAGCAAGCCGGCAATCTCCTCTTCGAGACGTCGGCCGTACAGACTCGATTCGTCGCCGCTGATCTCGATGGCGGCGCACGCGTAATCGTCTGGATCACGGAGGGGAACGGCAGCGCTGTGGAGATTCCGGTAAGGTTCGTCGTGACCGACGACGTGGCGATGACCCTCGAACGCGCCCGCGCTGAACGTCTCCTGTAGTGGCGGCTCACGACGGATGACGATCCGCTGATCGCGGAGTGACTGGAGTTCTTCGAGGAACTCCTCGGGATCGCTGTCGACATCGTTCCGATCGAGCATCGCTTCGACCTCCTCGTCGGGGCGGTAGGCGAAGATAGCTTTCGCCCCGACAGAGAGCGGTGCCGGCATTCGTTCACCCTCCGACATAGGCGCACCGGCCCCGTTCTCACTGGCCTGATAGAGGTAGACGGCGTCGCCGTCCTCCTCAACGACGAGTGAGACTGTTTCGCCGGTGCGGGCCGCCAGCTTGTCCAGTTCTTCCCGGGCCAGTGCGAACACGTCGTGCTGGTCGCGAACGTAGAGACCGGCTTCGAACCACCGCAACGAGAGCGAATACCGGTCGTCGTCGCCTTTGGTGACGTATCCGAGTTCTCTGAGCGTGTCCAGATGCTTGTAGACCGAACTTTTGGCGATACCGGTTCGTTGCGTGAGTTCGGTCACCCCGAGGGCATCGCCACGCGCCAGCTCTTCGACGACGCGAAAGCCGGTCATGACGGCATTGACGTGATGGTCGGCGCGTGTCATGCACAAGAGAACGAGTTCGTGTCGCATATCGTTTCCTATCAAGATACGACCTCCACGATACTCGTAGTCGTTTCTTTGTAGGAAACTATCTCAGTCAACCGAAAGGGATTTTGTCCAGGGAGAACCACCGTACTCGTATGATAACACGGCAGATTCCGGTGTCGGGCCGGAGACACGGAGCGGGAGGGGGACTCCGTGAGTAACGGTTCGGCAGACGTGCGTCGCTCGATCACCCTCGACGGCGACTGGACGTTCGTGACCGATCCGAACGAGACCGGAATCGAGGATGGGTGGATGCATACCGACGCCACCTGGCCCGACCGCGCGCGCGCGATCACAGTACCGAAAGCCTGGGAAGAACTCGACGACCTTCGGACGTACACTGGGACAGCTTGGTACCGGCGTGAGGTTGTCGTCGATAGGGTCGGTGACCGTAACGTCGTCATCCGGTTCGGCGCAGTCGACTACGAGACGACCGTCTGGGTCAACGGCCAGCGCGTCGGCGAGAACCGTGGCGGTTATGTTCCCTTCGAGTTCGACGTGACCGACGAACTCCGAACAGGGATCAACACGATTACCGTCGCCGTCACGGATCCGGCGGACCTGCGAGAGATTCCACATGGCAAACAAGGCGACCCGTGGTATACCCGCGTCAGCGGGATCTGGCAGTCCGTAAGCCTGGATTTTCGACCCCGGACACGCGTGACGAATCTCGAAGTGACGCCGGAACTGATGACCGACACAGCGACTGTCGCGCTGACGTTGAAAGCAGGGCCGCGTGAACTGTCGGCGCTTGAGTGTGTGGTCAAAGCGACTCGTGAGGGGGAAGTCGTCGCCGAAGCGACGACAGAGGGTGGGGAACACACAGAGGTGACGCTCGATTTCGACGACCCGGAGTACTGGTCCCCCGATGCGCCCGCCCTCTACGATCTCGAAGTCGTCCTCCGGGACGGCACAACGTTACTGGACCAGACGACGGACTACTTCGGAATGCGGAGTTTCGACACGGACGGCGAGCAGTTCTTCCTCAACGGCGAGCCGATAACCCTTCGGGGCGTGCTCGAACAGGGATACTACCCGAAGACGCTGTATCGGCCGTCGGAACCGGATACGTTCGCCGACGAAGTCTCGGTCGCGAAGGAACTCGGATTTAATCTCATTCGGAAGCACGTCAAGCCCGCTCATCCCGAATTTCTGGAGTGCGCCGACCGCCAGGGGCTCCTGGTCTGGGAAGAGCCAGCCAATCCGACAGTTTACACCGACCGATCCAGAAGCGAGGTCGTCGATCAGATGCGAGGAACCATCAATCGCGATTACAACCGGCCGAGTGTCGTCATCTGGTCGCTGTACAACGAAGAGTGGGGCATCGGTCACGCCGACAACGAGGAAACGCTGTGGGTCGACGAGGAGAAACAACGGTTTCTCGCCGATCAGTACCGAGCTATCCGTGAGCGTGATCCGACGCGACTGGTGTGTGATAACTCCGGATGGGCACACATCACCACTGATATCAACGATTTCCACCGCTATTTCGTCAGCCCCGACCGGGCCGACGCCTGGGAGCAGGATCTAGACTACATCCGTCATCACCCTCGGGACAACTACGCGACCTCGGATTTCGAGGACACGGACGCACCGATCGTTATCTCCGAACTGGGGACGTGGGGGCTTGACGATTTGTCGGGGCTCAGAGCGGACTATGCCGGCGACCCGCCCTGGTTCGATCACGCCTTTCTCACCGAGGCTCACAAGCGACCAGACGGCGTCGATCAACGGTTCACCGAGACCGATATGTCGACGGTGTTCGACGACTACGACGCGCTCGCGGACGCGTGGCAGCGCCGGCAGTACATATCCGTGAAACACCTTCTAGAAGCGGTTCGCACCCGCGAGTCTATCGCCGGCTACGTCCTGACGGAGCTTTCGGACATCGAATGGGAGTTCAACGGCGTTCTCGACTACCGACGCGAGCCCAAGAACTTCTACGACGAGTTCGCGGCTGTGAACGATGCTGTCGCGGTCGTGGCAGATCTCGATTCACACGTCCTCAGGGCGGGTGATTCGCTCGTCGGTGACGTCGCCGTCGTCAACGACCTGAACCGGGAGCTCGAGGGAACCGTCAGTTGGACACTCGACTGGCAGACCGGGACATTCGATCTGACGGTCGAGCCGAACAGCGTAGCCATCGTCGAGGGGTCAGTCAACGCCGCCGTCGGGACCGATGGAACGGTACGTTCACTCGAACTCGACGTCCGATTCGAGTCCGAGGAGTGGACGAGTGCGACGAGAGAGCCTATCACGTGCGTCAATCTGGCCGATCGGGAGCCGCCGACCGGGACGGTCCTGGCTGAGGGTCGCCTTGCCTCGGCACTTGCGCGGGACGGGGTCGACGTAACACACCAGATCGATCGTGCAGACGTGGTCATCACGCCTCGAATCACAGAGGCGATCGATTCGTTTGCGGCCGGCAGTGGAGACGTCGTACAAATCCCCGAGAGTGACGGGACCATGTCTGCCGGCGGTCCGTTCGACTTCTATCAGGTGCCCGAACGGGAGAGTTGGGTCGGAGCTGCGTCGTTTTTCTACCAGGACTCGCCCCTGTTCGCGGGAATATCTGACCGGCAACTCGGCTGGGAACTGGAGGACATGTACCCCTCAGCAGTCGCGACGGGACTCGCTGCGGACGACGATATCCACGCCGGATATGTCGAGGGATGGCTCGCTAACTGGTCTAGTCCGCTGGTTACCCGTCCGGTTGGTGACGGGACGGTAACGGCACTAGCCTTCGACGTACCGGGGGAGTACGGCGACCAGCCAGTCGCGACGCTCCTTTGTTACCGGCTCCTGGAATATCTCGCCGAAACGTGATTACTGAAGAAACACGGGCTCAACGACGAGCGGACCATTGACGAGTCGCATTTGGCACTCGAGACTCCAGCTGTTTGAACTCCCGTATTATTAGACGGGGACTTCAGGATCCATTACAACTGTATGGGTGTAATCCAGTCTCGCCCCCGGTCGGGCGATTACCGAAGCGGATACGAGGCGGACGCGTCGACGTCACGGATATCCCATATCGAACGGTCTGATATCCGGTTGCTCGTCCTCGACGTCAGCGATGTACGAATGCAGCCGCTCTCGCAGTTCGGACGCGACATCCCGGTAGTCGGGGTGCCCGACGAGGTTGACGGTCTCGTCGGGATCGCGCCACAGGTCGTAGAGATACCGCTCGACGTAAAGGTCACTCGACGGTTCCCCGCTCCCGCCGCGCCACCCGGTCATCGACGGCGCGGCGACGGCGTATTTCCACCGATCGGTCCGGAGTGCGCGGCCGACCTGGGACTCGCTGATCTGGACGAACGCCTCTCCGTTCTCGTCGGATACGTCGCCGTGAACGATTGGGAGCAGGCTCTCCCCATGCATGGCCTCCGGTACGTCGATTCCGGCAGCGTCGAGCAGCGTCGGCGGCAGGTCGAGCACGCTCCGCACGCTCTGGATATCCCGTCCGTTCTCGAAGCCCGGCCCCGAGAGGATCGCGGGTACTCGGATCGCCGACTCGTGCGGGCTTCGTTTGTGCTCGCCCGGTCGCGTCCGGAAGTGACAGCCGTGGTCGGCGGTGTACGCCAGTAGCGTCCGCTCGCGGGCCCCTCGGGCCGACAGCGCGTCCAGGATATCAGCGACGCATTCGTCGAGACGCTGCACGATCCCGTAGTAAGCTGGTAATTCACGGTGCCACTCGCCAGGCCGGTCCTTGAGGTCCCCGGGGACATAGGGGTCCTTTTCGTGGCGTTCGGCGTATCCCTCGGGGGCGACGAACGTCCACATGTCGTTCTGATCGTGGGGTTCCAGGTAGCCGACGACGAGGAAGAACGGCTCGGAGAGTGCGTCGATTCCGTCGATAGCGAACTCGGTAAACGCGTCGGCGCGGTACTGATCGAAGGTCACCGGTTCCTCTGCGGCGTCGAACAACTCTCCTTCCTGGGGACGTGTCGTGAACTCCGGCACGTCTGCGGCGATCCAGAAGTCGTCGTACCCGCCGCGCTGTTCCGGCGGGACTGGATCGTCGAAGGTACTCGCGAGGTGCCAGTTCCCGACGTACCCGACATCGTACCCCGCAGACTTGAACTGGTGTGCGAGCGTTCGTTCGTCATCATCGAGTGGGATCGCGCTCTTCCAGACACCGGTTTCCGTGGCGTATTTGCCGGTCTGGAACGCGGCCCGGAAGGGACCACACAGTGGCTGGGGCGAAATCGCTCGCTCGACCGTCGTACCGTGCTGAGCCAGTTCGTCAAGTGTCGGGGTCAACCCCATCGGGTTCTCGTAGGCCCCCAGCGTGTCCCACCGCTGTTGATCCGTCAGGACCACGACGACGTTCGGTGGGGTTTCCTCGGCGTTCATATCCTGTGGTTGACGTGGAGGAACTTGTATGTAGTCCTCGAAACTTCGACTTACAGTCGGCTCTGGATGGAATCTGCTGTACTTCCGACGAGGCTCGCGAAGTCGGCGTCCGTCGACTTCTCAGCCATTCTCTCGGCCGGGCCCGATACGGTCACCGCGCCGACGACGTCCCCTCCGAAGTCGGTCAAAGGAGCTGCGACGCAGTGTTGATCCGGTCGGTACTCAGCTCTGTCGAACGCAAGCCGTTTGCCCCGGACACGCTGTAGTTCCGCTCTGAATTCGTCCGGATCGGTGATGGTGTTGTCCGTCAATTCGGGGAGTCCGTGGTGTTCGATAATTCGATCGCGAACGTCTGTCTCCATATACGAGAGAATCGCCTTTCCGCCCGCGGTCGCCGTCAGCGGAACGCTCTCGCCCTCCCGGATATCGGCGTCGGGTCTCCCTTCGTCGCTCACCCTGACGGCGTAGACGCCGTAGCCGTGTTCCGGGATCATGATGCTCGCGACCTCACCGGTTGCCGCCGCGAGTTTTTCCAGGGGCTCGTACGCGATCTGGTAGATGTCCAGACTGGCTCGCACACCCGTCCCGAGCCCCATGAATCGCAGACTCAACCGGTACCGATCGCCTTCCTGGACGACGTAGTTTACCTTCTTCAACGTCGTGAGATGCTTGTGGACGGTCCCTTTGGCCAGATCCAGCTCCGCTGCTAGGTCACTCACCCGTGCCGGCGATTCCTGTTTCAGCGCCTCGATGATTCGAAACGTCGTGATCGTGGTCTTGGCGGTCTGACGCTCAAACTCGTCCGCCGCCGGGATGCTTGATGCGTTCATATCCCGTCTATACGGCTCCAGTGTCATAGTTGTTCACGTTGTATGAACGATATTGTCGCTAGTTACCTCACCTCCCCACCGCTTTCGTTTGTCATGGATGCCCCTCGGGTGGTTCCGGTTCCGGCCGTCAGCGGTGCCATTGCATTTGTTCATAATACATGAATAAGTGTGCGGGCCGTTTCCCGTGGCGACAGTCATACACGCTTCCGGATTGACAGTCCAGGTGACAGCTATTCCGCCCGCCATTATCAGTCGTCGGCAGCTGTCGGCACAGTCGCTCGCGTCTCGTCAGGGAACTCCAGCGTGGGCAGGTACTCCTCGTTGGCCTCGATCAGCTCTTCGGTCATCTCGTGGATCTCCTCGAGCGTACAGGCCGCCGAGGTCAGCGGGTCGAGCTTGACCGCCTGGTGGACCTTCTCGCGGTTTCCCTCCAGGGCCCCTTGTACAGCGAGTTCGTACACGGCCGTGTGCTGCTGGTCGAGCGCGGCGATCTGTGGTGGGAGGTCACCGACCGAGCACGGATGGATTCCCGCTCCGTCGGCGAACACCGGCACCTCGACGCAGGCGTCGTGCGGTAGGTTCTCGATAGCGTTCTCGCGGTTGGGCACATTGAGATTGAACCGGCGCGGCGTGTCGGTCTCCAGGGAGTGGATGAGCCGCGCGGCGTACTCCTCGGAGCGCTCGATCCCGACCGTCGAGAGGTCGACGTCGAGTTCGGGGCTGTCGCGCTCCTCGGAGCGCTCTTTCCAGCCGTTCAGGTACGTCGCCGTCGGCATCCGTTCGGCGTAGTTCGTGCCCGTCATTTCCTCGATCACGTCCTCGTCTGTCCGGTAGTACGGGACGTACTCGCTCATGTGATGGCTGGACTCCGTCGGGAACAGTCCGAAGTGGCGCATCATTTCGAACCGGACCGTGTCCTTCCGGTAAGTCTCCTCGTCGTGGTAGGCCTCGCGGAGCGCCGGATACACCGACTCGCCGTCGTGTTCGACTTCCAGGAAGAACGCCATGTGGTTGATCCCCGCGACCCAGTAATCCAGTTCGTCCGTGGGGACGTCGACGTATTCGGCGATCGCTTCGGCCGTGTGGGGAACCGAGTGACAGAGACCCACGACGTCGACGTCTGTCGCGTCGGCGACGGCCTTACAGACTATCGACATCGGATTAGTATAGTTGAGCAACAGCGCGTCGGGACACAGTTCTTCCATGTCCTCGGCGATATCGAGCATTGTGGGTATCGTCCGTAACCCTCGGAACACGCCGCCCGGACCCGTTGTGTCGCCGATCGCCTGCTTGACTCCGTACTTCTCCGGAATCTCGATCTCGTTTTCGAACGGTTCGGTCCCGCCGACGTTGATCATGTTGAGCACGTAGTCCGCGCCATCGAGGGCCTTTCGTCGATCGGTCGTCGCTTCGACCGTCGCGTCAAGCCCCTCGTTTTCGACCATCGCATCGGCGACTTTCCGCGTCTGTTCTAGTCGATGTTCGTCGATATCCATCAGTTTGATATCGCTGTCGGATAGGGCATCGTAAGAGAGAATGTCCCCGACGAGGTTCGTCGCGAACACCATACTTCCGGCTCCGATGAACGTAACGGTCGGCATACGTATGATTGATGAACCAACCATAATAAATATTTTCCAATAGATGTGTATATCGCTAACACTGGTCCAGGGGCTGGTGACACGACTGGGTCGTTACTCTGGAATCACACGGAACATCGCGATATCGTGGGGATCGACGGTTGCGTGCAGCGAGCCGTCGGTCTGCCATTCCTCGTCGTTCCACACGTCGCGGACGGTGTACGTTTCGGCATCGACCGGCACGTCGACCGTCGAGACGGTCGTCTCGATCGTGGTCGGCGCCTCACCGCGGTTGAACAGGATCACCGCACCCTCGTCGCCCGCGAGACGCTTGCTCCACACCTCTCCGTCCCCGAGAACGCCGTCTCGCGTCCCCTGGACGCCCAGCGGGTCCTGGTCGATCGCGATCGCCTCGTCGTTGGTCAGCAGCGCCCGCGTTCGGTCGTCCATCTCCGAGAGGTCGTTGCCGGCCATCAGCGGCGCGCCGAACAGACACCAGAAGCTGAAGTGCGTCCGTTCCTCGGCTTCAGTCAACCCGCGCTCGATCTCGACGTCCTCCAGTTCGGACTGTCCAGAGTCGGGTCCGTTCCCGATCTGTAGCATGTCCGGGTCGTTCCAGCCGCCCGGCCCGTGGTAGGGCGCGATGTCTCGTTCGTCCATGCGGTCGATGATGTCGACGATTCCGAGACCGAACTCGAACCGGTCGGCCGACCACTTCGCGACGATGTCGAACGTGGACCGCCAGAGGTGGCCACCGGCGTTGCGACCCCAGAGCCACGGTTCGTTCTGCCCCCACTCGCAGATACTGTAGACGATGTCACGATCGGCTTCTGCGAGCGCTTTCCCCATCGCGCTGTAGCGTGTAATCGCGTCGTTGCCCTCGTGGTCGCCGCAGTTGTCGTACTTCAGATAATCGACGCCCCAGTCCGCGAACTGCTGGGCGTGTGTGTGCTCACGCCCGAGACTCGCCGGGAGTCCCTGGCAGGTCTTGCTTCCGGCCGAGGAGTAGATCCCGAACTTGAGGCCCTGGTCGTGGACGTACTCGGCCAGCGCCTCGATCCCGCTCGGGAAGTCCCCGGGATGTGGCTGGAGGCGCCCCTCGTCGTCTAGCACCTCGGCCATCCAGCAGTCGTCTACCACGAGAAACTCGTAGCCGGCATCTCGCATCCCGGTCTCGACGAGCATGTCGGCCGCGTCGCGTATGTCTTCCTCGGTCACGTCACAGCTAAACGCGTTCCAGGAGTTCCAGCCCATCGGCGGCGTCGCTGCTAGCTCACCGTCGCCTGTTGCGAACATACACCTAAATGCAAAACCACCACATATATACCTGTCCCATAAAACTCGAACCTATCCATCGCTAATAAATAGTGAGATTTTAAGTAGTAGTATTTAGAGTATCCACTCATGGGAGACCTCGAAATACGGAACCTCACTAAAGTATTCCATGACGATAGCGGTGATATCGTCGCTGTCGACGACTTTGATGTCGAGATCGAGGACGGCGAATTGATCGTTCTGGTCGGCCCATCCGGCTGTGGGAAGTCGACGACGCTTCGGTGTGTGGCGGGCCTGGAGAACCCGACAAGTGGCGATATCGTCCTTGACGGCGACGTTGTGACCGATAAGAAACCGAAGAACCGCAATATGGCGATGGTGTTCCAGAGCTACGCGCTGTATCCTCATATGACCTCCCGGGAGAACATGGCCTTCGGGTTGAAGATGGCGACGGATCTCCCGAAGGAGGAGATCAAATCTCGGGTCACAGAAACCGCCGAGATGCTGGGTATCTCGGAGTTACTGGACAAGAAGCCTGACGAACTCTCCGGCGGGCAACAACAGCGAGTCGCGCTGGGACGGGCGATCGTCCGCGAACCCGAAGTGTTCCTTATGGACGAGCCGCTCTCGAACCTCGACGCGAAGCTGCGCACGCAGATGCGGACCGAGCTGCAGGCGCTCCAGCAGGATCTCGGCGTGACGACGCTGTACGTCACCCACGACCAGACCGAGGCGATGACGATGAGTGACCGGATCGCTGTCCTCAACGACGGACAGCTCCAGCAGATCGGCACGCCGCTGGAGTGTTATCATGAACCGGCGAACGAGTTCGTCGCCGGGTTCATCGGCTCGCCTTCGATGAACTTCTTCGACGTCGAACTGGATGCAACCGGTGACGTCGTCAGATTCACCCACGAGGGATTCACTTACGAACTCGACGAGGAAACCTATGCCGACATCGAGGCACACGGTGACCGGTTCACCCTCGGGATCCGACCCGAAGACATCGAGCTTGTCGCAGCGGAGGAACGCAATGCTGTCACCACGACGGTCGAGGTCACCGAGCCTCTCGGGGAAGTCACCTACGTGTACTTGGACATCGGCGGCCAGCAGTACACGGCGACCCTGGAGGGGGACTTTGTCGTCGATCCCGGTCGCACGTTGACAGTCCGATTCCCGAAGGATCGGATCCACATCTTCGACGGGACAACAGGTGAAGCGCTCCGGAACCGCGCCCCGCCCGAGGAAGCCGAAATCGAATCGCTGATCGGCCTCGATGGCCCCAGCAGTAACGCCATCGGTGCCGAGTGAGCGCGCCCGCTCTGTGGAATATCCTGATAGAGATTTAGGAAAATTATAAATAGTAGGGGATTCATGGCCCCAGTAGGTATTGACTATGCCAGACTCAAATACCAGCATACACAGCAGGCGATCGCTCCTCAAAATCATGGGCGTCGGCGCCGCTGCAGGCCTTGCAGGCTGTGGCGGCGACGGCGGCAACGGCAACGGTAATGGCAACGGCAACGGCAACGGTAATGGCAACGGTAATGGCAACGGCGGCGGTGAACAGGCGTTGATGTGGGAGTACGGCTTCCCGAACACAGAGAGTGCGGAGCCGGTCTGGCGGAACGAATTCGAGACGAACTACCGCGACCGCGCAGGTCAGGATATCCAGATCAGCCGCTACTCTTACGAGGACCTCCGGCAGAAGTTCCTCACGGGAGCAACCACCGGCGAGCCCGACGCGATTGAGGGCACGCTCAGCCACCTGTCTGAGTATATCGCTGCGGGCCATCTCGAACCACTCGACGATTACGCCGAGTCGCTTGAACACTTCGACGGGTACATCGACAGTACCATCGAAGCGATGACCTACCAGGAGACACTGTACGGGCTGCCCTACGAAGGCAACGCCAGGGCGTTTTTCGTCCGGCAGGACATCCTCGACGAACTCGGTCAGGACGTCCCGGAGTCGGCCGAGGCGTTCCACGAGATCGGCCGGATGATCAACGACGAGTACGACGATATCACCGGATTCCATAACTGCACGAAAGACGGCAGCGTCCGGGCGTTCCAGGAATGGATGACGCACGTCTACCAGCACACCGACCAACTGTACGTCCCGGACGGCGACAGCTGGCAACTCAATATCGACGCCGACGCGCTGGGGCAGGTCTTCGACAACTGGTACTACCAGATCTACGCGGCAGACAACCCTGTCGGCGATCCGGACGATCTGGGAACTGGCTGGCAGACGAACGATCCGGGCTACATCAACGGGAACTACGCGTTCATCGAGAGCGGCACCTGGATGCGAAACTGGACGAGCGGCGAGAACATCCAGAACACTGATGCTGCCACGGATATCTTGGACAACAAGACCCAGATCGCTCACCCCCCGCGCGCTGAGGGTGCGTCGAAGGGGACGTTCCTCGAGGTCAAGCCGGTCATGGTCAACACCCATTCCGATCAGATCGAGAAAGCGAAGATGGCCGTCGCGGCCTATTCCGACCCGGAGACGCTCAGCGAAGGGATGGCCCAGGATCCTGAAGCGGCGGGGAAGGCGATGACGCCGGTCCACGAGGACGTGGAATCGACGATCGAAAACGAAAACTGGCAACCGCTCACCGAGATCTTCACTACCGGCCGGGCACTCGCGAAGGCGACCTGGGGACCGGTTCGCGAGGAGTTCTACACGCACATGCAGGAAGTCGCCTACGGACAGACCGACCCGTACAACGCCGGCGAACAGTTCCATTCGGCCCTGAAGGACCTCGAAAGCGAAATCTAATCTCTCTCATATGGCAACGCAGACAGAATCGAGTTTCAGCCGATACAGGGAGGAGTTCTCGTCGTTTTTCTCAGACACGTGGCTCGGTTACGCCTTCGTCATTCCGGCGACTATCATCCTCGCTGTCATCATCGGCTATCCCACGCTCCGTGGGCTCTACCTGGCTTTTTTCGAAGCATCGTTGCTGAATCCGGAGCAGATGGAGTTCGTCGGTCTGGAGAACTTCGCCGCTCTCGCCGGTGATCCGATATTCAAAACTGCGCTATGGCATACGGTCCTGCTGACCGCGCTGGCCGTCTCGTTCCAGTACCTTCTGGGACTCGGCCTCGCGCTGGCGCTGAAAGAGAAGGTCCCCGGGGCCGGGATTTTCCGGAGCCTCTCTATGGTTACCTGGGTGATGCCGATCATCGTGATGGTCATCATTTTCCGCTTTATGGTCCAGAACGGGTTCGGCCCGGTCAATATCATCCTCAAAAACCTCGGGATGCGCACGACGTACTGGTTCGGCGAACCGGGCGTTGCGTTTCCGCTGATCGTCGTGATGCACGTCTGGCGGAACGTCCCGTTCTACGCGATCTCATTGCTCGCGGCGATGCAATCCATCCCGAAAGAACAGTACGAGGCCGCACGACTGGATGGTGCCGGCCCGCTCGAACGGTTTCGGTACATCACGCTGCCCCAGATCTCCTACGTGTCGATGATCATGATCGTGCTGCACGTCACGTTCACGTTCAAGAACTTCGACATCGTCTACCTCTCGACCGGCGGCGGACCGCTGGGGAACACCGAGGTGCTGGCCACCTACGTCTACAAGCAGGCCTTCGAGCAATACGCGCTCGGGTACGGTGCCAGCATCGGTGCCGTGATGTTGATCCTCATGCTCACGTTCACGGTCGTCTACGTCAAACTTGAGGAGGTCGATTAACATGGCAACCAGCACAGATTCCGAAGACCGCAATCTCTCCCAGCGAATCGACGCGTGGTTAGACGAGGACATGTCGCCGCGCCGTGCCCTGGCCGTGTATCTCTTGTTAGGCCTGTACTTCGCGTTCCTGCTGCTTCCGGTCGTCTATATGGTTCTCGTCTCGTTCACCAGCCAGGAATTCCTCTTCTCGTCGGATCTGCTCCCCTCGCTCGGTGATCTGACGCTGTACAACTACGAGACGGTCCTCTCACGCGGGGACTTCCGGACGTACTTCAAGAACTCGATGATCGTAGCCACCGCGACGACGCTGCTGGTATTGACTGTCGGGGTCCTGGCTGGGTACTCGATGAGTCGCTTCGACTATCCAGGACGCGGTGGGCTGCTGTACGCGTTCCTCTCAACGCAGATGCTCCCGCTCGTCCTCATCTTGATTCCGTTTTACCTCCTGATGAACTCGCTGGACCTCGTCGATTCACTGCTCGGGATCGTCGTTGCACACGCTGTGATCGGTATCCCTCTCGGCACGTGGCTGCTGAAGGGCTACATCGACGACATCCCCGATTCGCTCGACGAGGCCGCGAAGATGGACGGCTGTTCGCACCTGAGTATCTTGCGACGGGTCATCGTCCCGCTGGCGATGCCGGGGATCGCCGTTGCTGGCTTCTACACGTTTATTTTGTCGTGGAACGATTACCTGCTGGTATCAATGCTCTCTCAGACCGCCGCGACCCGGACGTTACCGTTCGGGTTGCAACTGTTCCAGGCGCAGAACACCGTCGCGTGGAACCTGCTGATCGCCGCGGCGGTCATCACGATGGCTCCCGTCATTCTGTTGTTCGCCGTCGCCCAGAAGTGGGTCGTCGAAGGCTTAGCTAGCGGCGGCATGAAGGGGAACTAGCGCTCTCACTCTTTTCGGCCTGACAGAAACTCTTTAGCCGCTGGCCCGAGTCGCTCCCGGTATGTCAGTCGGAGTCTGTTATTTCCCCGAACACTGGCCGCACGACCGCTGGGAGCGCGACGTCGAACAGATGGCTGCGGCCGGTCTGGAGTACGTCCGCATGGCGGAGTTCTCCTGGGCCCGACTCGAACCCGAGCGCGGCCGCTTCGAGTTCGAGTGGCTCGACGAAGCGATCGAGTTGATCGGCGATCAGGGCATGGAGGTCATCCTCTGTACCCCAACGGCGACGCCGCCGAAGTGGCTCGTCGATGACCGTCCCGCGATCTTACAAGAGGAACCCGACGGAACCACCCGTCACTTCGGTAGTCGCCGGCACTACTGTTTCAACTCCCCGGCCTATCGCGAGGAGAGCCGACGGGTCGTTTCCCGGATGGCCGAACACTATGCCGACAACCCGCACGTCGCGGGCTGGCAGACCGACAACGAGTACGGCTGTCACGACACAGTCCGGTGTTACTGTGACGACTGTGCGAACTCTTTCCGCGAGTGGCTCCGTGGGCGATACGAGGACATCGACGATCTCAACGAGAAATGGGGGACAACCTTCTGGAGTCAGCAGTACCCGGACTTCGAGGCCGTCGATCCGCCGCGACACACCACTGCCGAACACCACCCGTCTCGGCTACTGGAGTACTACCGATTCGCTAGCCATAGCGTCGTTGCATACAATCGTTCACAGACTGAGATACTCCGGGACGCGAACCCGGAGTGGTTCGTGACCCACAACTTCATGGGCCACTTCTCGTCGCTCGATGCTTACGACGTGGCTGCGGACCTTGATCTCGTTGCCTGGGACTCTTACCCGACTGGGTTCGTCCAGGACCGCCGCGAGGAGGAGCCGACGGTTGCGGAACTCCGGGCGGGCGATCCCGATCAGGTCGGACTCAACCACGATATCTACCGTGGCGCGCTCGAACAGCCGTTCTGG
Organism: Halapricum sp.; assembly: GCA_036628575.1. Lineage (GTDB taxonomy): Archaea > Halobacteriota > Halobacteria > Halobacteriales > Haloarculaceae > Halapricum. The sequence continues at coordinate 8,929 of JAZKRQ010000001.1, read as the reverse complement.
GTGATGGAGCAACAGCCGGGCGACGTCAACTGGCCACCGTACGCGCCACAGCCCGCAGACGGGGCGATGCGACTGTGGGCCCACCACGCAGTGGCCCACGGTGGCGACGCGGTGCTGTACTTTCGCTGGCGGCGCTGTCGGCAGGGACAGGAACAGTACCACGCTGGCCTGCGGAAACAGGATGGCTCGCCGGATCGCGGCTATGCAGAGGCAGCGGACGCCGCAGAGGAGCTGTTCGAGCTCGCCCCCGTCGACGCTCCGGTCGCTCTGCTTCACAGCTATGAGAACCTCTGGGCGACCGAGATTCAGCCCCACGCCCCGGACTTCGACTATTGGGCCCACGTTGGCACGTATTACCGCGCGCTCCGCCGTCGGGGGGTACAGGTCGATGTCGTCCCACCGGAACGTGATCTCGACGGGTACGCGGCCGTCGTCGCTCCGTCGCTGTATCTGGTCGACGACGATCTGGCCACACATATAGAAGACTATGTCGAACGCGGTGGACAGCTGCTGTTGGGCGCTCGTACCGGCGAGAAGAATCCATACAACCAGTTGCCGGATACCCTCCAGCCCGGGCCGCTGGCCCCGCTCGTCGGTGCAACCGTCGACCAGCATGAGACCACTCCTCAGCAGGTCGAGACGCGCGTCACCTACGACGGCGAGATCTACGACTACCGGACGTGGGCCGAGTGGCTCAAGGCCGACGACGCCGCTGTCGGCGGCCGCTACGAGCGCGGCCCGGGGTCCGGACGGCCGGCGATTGTCGACGCCGAACACGGTGACGGAGCTGTCACGTACTGTGGCGTCTGGCCCGGACGGGAACTCGCGAACGCGGTCACTGCAGGTCTCCTCGATCGGGCCGGCGTCACCTATCACGAACCGCTTCCGGACGGCGTCCGCATCGCAGCCCGTGACGGGTACGCCTGGGTAACGAACTTTACCGGGGCCGCGCTCGCGGTCGACGCGCCGACCGACGCGACCTGGGTCGTCGGCGATAGCACTGTTGATGCTTACGACGTGGGTGTCGTCGAGTGCGGACTCGCGGATGTCACTGTCGGCCAGCGCTGACCCTCAGATCCTGGAGACGTTTACGCCTGCCGAAGGCGTGATCAAATGGAAGTGCGGGTCGTGCTCTGGGAAGTGATCTTGATAGGTCTTGTGTAGCGATCGCGCGAACGACGACGCTTCGGCTGCGTCGACCAACGCGATCGACGCACCGCCCCAGCCAGCCCCGGTGAGCCGTGCGCCGTAGGCGCCGTGTTCGACAGCGGTCTCGACGACGAAGTCTAACTCCTCACAACTGGCCTCGTAGTTCTCGGCGATGTCGCGATGAGCCTTGTGGAGTAACTCGCCGAACGTTTCGATGTCGCCGTCTTCGAGTGCCGCCGTCGCGCGACGCACGCGCTCGTTCTCGCGAGCCACGTATCCGAGGCGCTGACGCTGGAGGTCCGGCAATGCTGCGAGATCGTCTTCTGTGATCTCCTTCGAGGAACCGACTTCTAGCGTCGAGAGTGCCGATTCGACGGTCTCCCGTCGCTGATTGTACTCCGAATCGACCAGTTCCCGCTCGACGCCGGTGTGGTAGACGACCACCTGGACGTCCTCGGGGAACGCCACCGACTCGTATTCCAGGGTCCCGGTGTCGATCCGGAGCGCGTGTCCGTCCTGACCCAGCGCGACGGCGAACTGATCCATGATCCCACAGGACACGCCGACGAAGTCGTTCTCGACGCGCTGGCTCAGCTCCGCCATGCGCTCTCTCGAAAGCCCGAGATCGTAGGCGTCATTCAGAAAGGCCATGATCGCCAGTTCGAGACTTGCAGAGGAACTCAGGCCCGACCCGAGTGGGAGATCTCCGGAGAGGACTCCATCGAAGCCTCCGGGCCGGTACCCCTCCTCGTCGAGCACCGCATAACAGCCCTTGACGTAGTCGGTCCAGTCGTCGTTGCGCTTTCGTTCGCTCATGCTGAACGATAGCTCCTCTTCGAACGCCGCCGATCGAACGGTCACGTCTTCGGCAGGGGTCGCGTCCAGTCGTGTGTGTAGATCCGTCGCCATCGGTAGCACGTGACCGCCGGTGTAGTCTGTGTGTTCGCCGATGAGGTTCACGCGGCCCGGAGAAACCACACGGTAGTCGTGTTCGGTGCGCATACGATGACAGACGACACCCAATGTTTTAAATAGATCGGTATCGTCGGTGACTTTTCTATGCGTCGAAGGAACCATCGTGATATTTCTGGTAGCTGTCACTGTAACAGTGAGATATCTATCTCAAATACAACAAATTATAAATATCTACGGGCCACCTATTCGGACTGGGGCATTCCTGTTGACGTCGGCGCTCCCGAACCGATGCCCCGAGACCGGATCAGGTCCGCTGCTACCGGTCACGCCACCCACTTGGTACGATTCCGTACCACATGACTCACCCTCTCTCCCTTTCGACCGCACTCTACAGTCGTTCTTTCGCTGCGTCGAGGCTTTCGCGGAGTTCCGCTGCCGATTCCTCGGCCAGTTTGTTGTTGATGTAGGTGCCGGCACCGAGTTCGCTTCCCGCCAAGTGCTTGAGCTTGTCCGCGGTCCGCCTGGGCGGATAGAACTCTATGTGGAAGTGCGCGTACTCTTCGCCGGTGCCGTCGGTCGGTTGCTGATGCATACCCATCACGTACGGCATCTCGTCGTCGAACAGCCCGTCGTAGGCGACGAGGACTTCCTTGAGGATCGAACCGAGTGCCCGCTCGTGTGTCTCGTCGAAGGCAGCGAGCGACGGGAGATGGTCGTTCGCATAGACGTGGACCTCGTAGGCCCACCGCGCGAAGTAGGGGACGACCGCAGTGAACGAGTCGTTCTGCGCGACGACGCGTTCCCCATCTGATATTTCCTCGTCGACGATGTCGCAGAACAGACACTGGCCGTGTTCTCGCAGGTGCTGTTGGCTGGATTCGAGCTCCTTTTTCACCGTCGGCGGGACGAACGGATAGGCGTAAATCTGGCCGTGGGGGTGATGCAGCGTGACGCCGACTTCCTCGCCCTTGTTCTCGAAGATGTAGACGTACTCGTGATCGTCGATCGTGCCCAGCGACTCGTAGCGATCCCGCCAGAGTTTGACCAGCTTGACGAAACGACTGACCGGCTCGGTCGACATCGTCCCGTCGTGGTCCTCGGTGAAGAGGACGACTTCACACTGGCCGTCGGCTTCGTCGACCGGGTAGAGATCGCTCCCCTCGACGGCGGGTTCCGGCGGGTCGGGCTGGAGCGAGGGGAATCCGTTCTCGACGACGACCATGTCGTATTCCGTGTCGGGAATCGCCGTCGGATACTCCGCACCCTCTTCGGTGGGGCAAAACGGACAGTAGTCCTTCGGCGGTTTGAACGTCCGCTCCTGGCGGTGCGTCGCCGTAACGATCCACTCCTGTCGCGTCGGGTCCCAGCGTCGCTCAGTCATACTATTCCTCTACTATCGGCTGCTCGTTTCTCTTCTCGGCCACTGGATCGTCGACAGTCGCCAGGCTATCCGATTCGTCGTCGAACTCGAAGAAAATCACGTACTTGTCGTTGTGATTCGCCAACTCGCGCTTGTGCATACACCTAGATGAGTATCATTCCTTAGTGGTATATTTTTGGGTTTCGCCCATCAACTCGCCCGGAAATCCCCCGATGCGCCGGACTCATGTTTTCGGACTCATCTTCCGCCCTTGTTCATATATTATGAATATACTGTATCGGCCATGCCGGTGTTCCGTTGGCAGCCTGTTGGACACACTGTCCCAAGACACCAATGCATTTATATACTATTACTCCGATTCGGCGGGTGTATGGAACTCACTGATAGCCGTGTACTCGTCACGGGCGGTGCCGGGTTGATCGGATCCGCACTGACACGACGGCTCGTTCCGGGTAACGATGTAGTGGTGGTAGACGACCTCTCGAATGGGATCCGGGAGTCGGTCCCCGAGGCAGCCGAGTTTATCGAGGGCGATCTGGAAGACCCTGCTATCGTCGAGGATATCGTCACCCCAGACCTCGACGCGGTGTTTCACCTGGCGGCGGACAAGTATGTTAACGCTGACCGCCCCCGCGAGCAGTTCGAGTCGAATGAGGGGATGACGTACAACCTCCTCGAACGAATGGCGGATGTCGGCGTCGAGAATATCCTCTTCACGTCTTCGTCGACAGTGTACGGTGAGGCCCCACGTCCAACGCCCGAGGATTACGCACCCCTGGAACCGATCAGCGAGTACGGCGCGGCGAAGCTCTCCGAAGAGGCCCTGTTGTCGGTATACGCCCACACGCGTGGGTTCACTGTGTGGAACTTCCGGTTCGCGAACATCGTCGGCCCCCGGTTCGGCGCAGGTGTCGTTCCCGACTTCGTCTACAAACTCCAGCAAGACCCCGACTCGCTGACGATCCTCGGCGACGGCCGGCAAGAGAAATCCTACATGTACATCGACGACTGTATTGACGCAATGGCCCATGTCGTCGAGAATACCGGCCAGCCGATGAACACCTACAACCTCGGGACGCGCTCGACGACATCGGTCACACGTATCGCGGACATCGTCAGCGAAGAGATGGGGGTCGATCCCGACTACGAATACACGGGTGGGGATCGCGGCTGGAGTGGCGACGTCCCCAAGATGCGTCTCTCGATCGAGAAACTCGCCGCGCTGGGCTGGGAACCCGAGCTGTCGAGCGAGGAATCGATTCGACAGGGTGTTCGAGACCTGCTGGAGAGCCCTGAAAACGAGCCGCATCTGAGCTGATACTGGTCGTGAATGTGCGTTTCGTTCGTTATATATGAACGATCTGCCGACGTTCGCGCACGGTCCGTGTGGGGCCAGTCTGTCGACGGCCGTCGTGATCAAGCCGGATTACAAACGTACTATCGTAATCCAGAACATCGGCCGTTCGACGGCAATTGATTTATCTCTCGGCTGTTTGAAGTTCTGATATGCCCGAAAACGAAAGCGTCCCCTGTCGGACGGACGGGGGGAAACCCCGGAGCAAGGTCGCGCGAGTAATCGAGGCGTACGGTCTCGACGAGATCGGGGACGAGCTAGAGCGGCGATGGCTTGCTACCGACGATAACGGGATGAGCCTCCGGGAACTGGCCGACTACTTCAACCGGGCCGTTCTCGAGACGGCGATCGAACGGAGCGAATTGAGCGTGCTCGACGTCGACGTCGATCGTCTCTACGCACAGTTGACTGACGACGACGTGAGCGGTGGCATTCGGACGCGCGTCGAGCGCCGACTCGAACGGAACGGGATCGACGTCGAGTCGATGACAGGCGACTTCGTCACTCACCAGACGATCCACACTTATCTTCGTGAGTACCGTGACGTCGAGCAACCGGATCCGACGCCCGAGCAGCGCCGCGAGTCGGCGATCGAGCGCATCCAGAAACTCCAGGACAGATCGGCGGCGGTCACACAAGACGCAATAGAGGCCCTCCAGCGAGCAGAGCTGGTCCCCGAGGGCGACGTGGACGTCGTCGTGGACGTTCAGGTGATCTACACCGATTCCGGCGAGCAGTTCGACGTGTTCGAACTGATCGAGAACGACTCTGAATAATCTGCGTGTCAGAAGGCAAAAAATATATACATTCCCGGATCCGTACACCAATCATGGCTAAAACGGAGCAAATAGAAAAAGAAGCGACTGTTTCGGTCCGTAATATCGGGGGGATCGACGACGCGACTGTCGAGTTGAATCCCGGGGTAAACGTACTCGCTGGTCGGAATGCGACCAATCGGACGTCGTTCCTACAGGCGATCATGGCCGCGATGGGTAGCGACGACGTCGCGATGAAGGGCGACGCTGACGAGGCAGAAGTGACGCTGGCGATCGGCGACTCGACCTACAAACGACGACTGGTTCGCCGGGACGATACCGTCTCGTTCGAAGGCGAGCCGTATCTCGACGATCCCGAACTGGCGGATCTGTTCGCGTTTCTCCTCGAGTCAAACGAGGCCAGGCGAGCGGTCACGACCGGCCAGAACCTGCGCGATCTCATCATGCGGCCGGTCGATCTCGAGGAGATCAAATCCGAAATCACTCGCCTCGAATCGGAGAAGACCGAGATCGATGAGGAGATCGAGACGATCGAACAGCGCAAGCAGGCGCTCCCGGAACTCGAATCCGAACGGGCCCATCTCCAAGACGAGATCGAGGAGACGCGGGCGGCGCTGGCCGACAAGGAAGCGGAGATCGACGCCGCGGACGCCGACGTGCAAGCCCAGCGTCGGGAACAGCAACAGCTCGAGGAGAAACTCGAAGAACTTCGCGAGGCCCGAACCGATCTCGAAGACGTCCGCTACGACCTGGAGACCGAACGGGAGAGCATCGAATCGCTCAAGCAGGACCGCGCAACCCTTCGCGAGGAACTCGACGCGCTCCCGGAGACGCCCGAAGAGGACATCGACCACCTCGAATCCGAGATCGACCGGCTGCGCGAACGACGCCGGCGGCTGGACAGCGAGATCAACTCCCTGCAGAGCACGGTCCGATTCAACGAAGAGATGCTTGAGGGCGAGCGGACTGACGTCTACGAGGCGATGACTGGCGATGGCGGTCACGCGACTGACGAACTCCTGCAGGACGACGTCGTCTGCTGGACCTGTGGCTCCGAAGTCCCCCGCGAGCAGATCGAGGGAACGCTGGACGACCTTCGGGACCTCCGCCAAGAGAAACTCGAAGCGAAACGCGAAATAGCCGACGAACTCGACGACTTGAAAGCTGACAAGGAGGGTCTGGAAGAACAGCGGGCGCGTCGGAACGAGTACCAGCAGCAACTCACACGGATCGAAGACGAATTAAAACGGCGCGAGGACCGCGTCGAGCAACTCAAGGAGCGGCGCTCGGAGCTGGAATCGAGAGTCAAAGACCTGGAGTCGGACGTTGAAGCCATCGAGTCCGATCAGTTCGAGGAAGTCCTCGACCTCCACCGGGAGGCAAATGAACTCGAATACGAACTCGGGCGTTTGGAGACCGATCTCGAGGACGTCGAGAGTGAGATCGATGCGATCGAGTCGCGTCTGGAAGAACAATCGGAACTGGAGGTCGAGCGTGAGCGGATCACCGACGAACTGACTGACCTCCGGACTCGCGTCGAAACACTGGAAGAAGATGCGGTCGAGGCGTTCAACGACCACATGGAGGAAGTCCTCGGCGCGCTCGATTACGATAACTTGGAGCGGATCTGGATCGAGCGTGTCCAGCGGGAAGTCCGGGAGGGTCGCCGCAAGGCTATCAAGACGTTCTTCGAGTTACACGTGGTCCGATCGACGCCCTCGGGCACGACCTACGAGGACACGATCGACCACCTCAGCGAGTCCGAGCGGGAGGTGACCGGGTTGGTGTTTGCGCTGGCCGGATATCTCGTCCACGAGGTCTACGAGACGGTCCCATTCATGCTACTCGACTCGCTGGAAGCGATCGACTCCGAACGCATCGCCGAACTCGTGGATTACTTCGGCGAATTCGCCGACTATCTCGTGGTCGCGCTACTCGAAGAGGACGCCACCGCCATCGAGATCGACCACACCCGAATCGAATCGATCTAGACTAACGGTGCGCCCTCCGGCCGAACCACCATCTATATCAGTTTTATAGGTATAAAGAATATATTATAAATAGACATCTAAAACATCTGGGAACCACATTGAGATAGGATATTTCTTACCGATATTCGTCGTGCTCTCTTGTGAAGTGAATACGGTAAATCAATAGAATAGTGCCCATATTTTTAATATATAATGGGATATCGAACAGAATAGGCGGATAATTTCAGTACTTTCGACTATCTCCAGTGGTCTACTCTATCCCGGATAGCAACTACTGGTCATACGACTGAGACGGTTCGGGAGATGTTCAGAACATATTTGGTAAATAGTATTTAACTAATATAGTAAATTTCTATATATTTGGTGGAACTGGTCGGTACTCACGTAATCACGAACCAGGCGGCGAACACGGCCAGACCGCCGAGGGTCGTACTCGCGAGCGCATGGGTTCGCATCCGATCTAGCAGTGCGTGGGAGTGGTCGTCGTGGTCGGCCAGTTGGTCGATCTCGCCGCCGACCTCACACGAAGGTAGGAAGTCCATGGCGACGTGTAGGAACACGCCGGAAGCGAACCCGAAGACGGCGGCGTTGAACGTCGCCGATTCGGGGAATGCGATTGTCGCGATGGGGATCGCGGTCAGGCCGACCCCTGCGGCTGGCAAGAGGATCGGCAGCGCCGACACGCCGGCCAGCGTCGAGCGTCGCGCGGCGGCGTAGCCGGCGGGGCCCTTGTGCGAGACGATTGCGAGTCCCAGCAATAGTCCGAGTTCGGGCATCGCGCCGTAGATGACGCCGATGATCAGCCCCGCCGAGAGGGCGTGGGCGGCCAGTTCCGTCGCAGTCGTGTCCATCGGCAGATCCAGGTGGGTCAGCCGGTGGCCGATCGTGTGGGCATTATAGCCGATGAGCACGCCTGCAGCGATGCCGAACCCCCCCATCTTGGCGTGTTGGTTGATCGCCTGCGGAACCAGGAACACGGCGGCGCTGGTGATCATCGCGCCGCTTGCCAGTCCGTATCCCCAGACGAGTCTGGTCGGGTGGTGGTCGTGGGTACGTGCGCCCAGCAGAGCGCCGCCGGCCATCGCGCCGAAGGCGACCCAGCTAATCGCCAGCAATTTCCACTGATCGGTCACGACTGCCAGCACCGAGACGAGCAGGAATGCCCCGGCTGATCCGAGCCCCAGAAGCGTCTCTCCATCGGATAGATTACTATGTCGTAGCGTTGAGTTAGCTTCCATTATTAAATTCACGACTATTTTTGTTATCTCTGGGCGAATATCCGACCAGCGCGCACATAAACGCTTCGGTGGTGAACGCGATCCGTCGCTGTATAGCGGCACCAATCCGAATAGGATTTTCTTGC